>DATIKK010000252.1:0-3527 GCA_035477635.1 Bacteroidales bacterium
GTTTTCGCCATTGAAAACCCTGCGCGACCACCACCCCAAGTATGTTGTCAGCATGGACGAAACCTGGACAGATAATATCGATGGAATACCTCATGTTCATATTGCCGATTTTCTGCTTATGGATGCTTTTTAAATCAACGGCTGCCCGGTGAAATAATGGATGAGGGGAGGAGGGGATGAGCAAATGAGGGGATTAGCAGATGAGAGGATTGGGGTTTATTAATAGCCCCTGGCTTTAGCCTGGGGAAAAGGATTTTCAGATGAGCAAATGAGGGGATGAGCAGATTAGCAGACGGTTTTATTCCCCCTTTGGAGGGGGTTGGGGGAGGTATTTTCAAAGACATTTCTCCTTTCTCCCTGACTGCCCTCCAGAGGCGGGTAAACCGTCAGGCAGGCTGTAACCTTTCTCCCTGACTGCGTCAGGCAGGCTTTATCCCTGACTGCCCTCCAGAGGCGGGTAAACCGTCAGGCAGGCTTTATCCCTGACTGCCCTCCAGAGGCGGGTAAACCGTCAGGCAGGCTTTATCCTTATTTAGTTGAGTTGCAAATATCCGCGAGGCACAAAATGCCGAAAGCCCCGGCGACTTTGTCCACAACAGGAACAATAAAACGCAAGAAGATAATCAGCTAATCCACTAATCTGCAAATTTTCACATCAGCTAATCATCACATCAACCCATCAGCCCAATGTCCACACACAAAACACTTTTAATAACCGGCGGGACCGGTTCTTTTGGCAATGCTGTCCTGCGGCGTTTTTTGAACTCCGATTTTGTACAGGAAATACGGCTTTTTAGTCGCGATGAGAAAAAGCAGGACGATATGCGAAGTTTTTACCGCAGCGACAAAATAAAATACTATCTGGGCGACACACGCGACAAACAAAGCGTGGACATGGTTATGAAGGGTGTTGATTATGTTTTTCAAGCGGCAGCCTTGAAGCAGGTTCCTTCCTGCGAGTTCTTTCCCATGGAAGCTGTGCGAACCAATGTGTTAGGCTGCGAAAATGTGTTAGACAGCGCCATGCAGCACGGGGTTAAAAATGTGGTGGTACTCAGCACCGACAAAGCTGTGTATCCTATCAATGCTATGGGCATGAGCAAGGCCCTGAGCGAAAAGGTTATGGTGGCCAAAAGCCGCAATCTCAATGGAACAGGAACAACCTTTTGCGGCACCAGATATGGAAATGTTATGGCATCGCGGGGTTCGGTGATACCTTTATTTGTAGGTCAGATTAAAGCGGGCAAGCCTCTTTCGATTACCGACCCCAACATGACCCGATTCATGATGACCCTGGACGGAGCCGTAGATCTGGTGCTGTATGCATTTGAACACGGTCAAAGTGGTGATATTTTTGTGCAAAAAGCACCCGCCGCCACCGTAGAGGTTTTAGCAAAGGCCCTGTTGGAACTTTACAATGCAAGCAACCCCTTAAAGATTATCGGAACACGCCACGGTGAGAAGTTGTTCGAAACCCTGGTTACCCGCGAAGAAATGGCCAAGGCAGAGGATTGCGGTTACTACTACCGGATTCCGGCCGATACCCGCGACCTGAACTATGGAAAATTTTACACCGAAGGCGAACAAAAGGTTTCGGAAGTGGACGATTACACATCGCACAACACATCGCGCCTGGATGTGGATGGAATGAAGAAACTGTTGATGGAACTTCCCATGATAAGAAAAGACATTCTGGGAGAAGAAATCGGACACATTTTTGAACCGTAATCAGTGATCGGTAAACCGACAACTGACAACTGACAACCGACAACTGACAACCGACAACTGACAACAGTAACCAGGGAGTCAAAATTAGAGACCGTTGATTGCCAATTATTCTGATGAGAATACCATAAAAGGTGGCTGCTTCAGTGATCCCAGAGGAACGCTCAGGTTTGTTAATGACTTTCATTTTGAAGGAATCAAGAGGTTCTACACCATTCAGCATCCCGACATTGAAGTGATAAGGGCGTGGCAGGGCCATAAAAGGGAAACCAAATATTTTTTTGTGTCACGGGGTTCTTTTGTTTTTAACTGGATAAATATTGATGATTGGGAGCTCCCAAGCTCAAACCTTTCCGTAAATTCAAAGGTGCTTTCTGAAAAAGACTGCACGGTGCTTATCATTCCGCCCGGACATGTAAATGGGTTTAAAGCCCTTGAGCCCGATTCAACAATTATTGTTTTTTCCGACCTCACCCTTGATGAATCAAAATCGGATGATTATCGTTTTGATGTTGAATATTGGAGGTTTGAAAACAGATAACAGCTCACAGACAACCGTTCTCAGACAACCTTTCACAGACAACAGTTCACAGACAACAGTTCACAGACAACAGTTCACAGACAACAGGCACAGACAACAGGCACAGACAACAGTTCACGGACAACAGTTCTCTCCTCACACCTCTCATGATTAAAGTAGGCATCACCGGTCAGGCCGGGTTTATAGGAACCCACCTCTACAACACACTGGGGTTGTATCCCGATAGTTTCGAAAGAATACCCTTCGACGACAGCTTCTTTCAGGATGAGACCAGGCTGCAGGACTTCGTACATTCATGCGATGCCATTGTGCACCTTGCTGCCATGAACCGCCATGGTGACCCGCAGGTAATCTACAACACCAATATTGGGCTGGTGAAACAACTGATTGCCGCTTGCCAAAAGACGCAGTCCAGACCGCATATTCTTTTCAGTTCTTCGACCCAGGAGGAGCGCGACAACCTCTATGGCAAATCCAAGAAAGAAGGCAGGCAATTGTTCGAAAAATGGGCTAAGCAAAACAATGCCCGCTTTACCGGACTTATCATACCCAATGTGTTCGGGCCTTTTGGTCATCCGTACTACAATTCGGTAGTTGCTACCTTCTGCCACCAACTTACCCACAACGAGCAACCAAAAATTGAAGTGGACGGAGAAATCAAACTGATCTATGTGGGAGAGCTGGCAACATGCATCATTAAGCAAATAACCCAACACAATTCACAGATCACAGATTACAGATCACAGATTACCAGCCTTCAAATCGCCCATACTGCTACCACCAAAGTCTCAGCCCTGCTCAAAAAACTGGAATGCTTCAAGGAAAGCTACATGGGCAAAGGTATTCTGCCTTGTCTCGACGATCCTTTTGATCGCAATCTGTTCAACACGTTCCTGACCTATATTGACCATAAAACCTTTTTCCCTATTCATTTGAAGCTAAACACCGACGAACGGGGAAGCTTTGTTGAAACCATAAAGTTGCATAGTGGAGGGCAGGTAAGTTTTTCGACCACCAGGCCGGGAATTACCCGCGGCAATCATTTTCATACCCGCAAGGCAGAGCGATTTGCAGTTATAAAGGGTAAGGCACGCATAGAGTTTCGCCGCATCGGGACAGACAAGGTGCTTACATTCGAACTGGATGGCAACCAACCCTCGTTTGTCGATATGCCCGTGTGGTACACCCACAACATCACCAATACCGGAGAGGATGATCTGTACACCATTTTCTGGATAAACGAACATTTCGAAGCCAACGA
>DATIKK010000253.1:0-3532 GCA_035477635.1 Bacteroidales bacterium
AAATAAGTTTCATGGCCGACCAAAATAAAGTAGAGGTACGTTTCAAGGTAAACCAGCAATTTCTCTTTTGGTCGGACATCCGTCGGGTTGAGATTATCATTAACAATCTTGTATGTAATGGAATTAAGTTTTGTGATGCCAATGCTGAGAAACCATTTGTAGAGGTTTTGGTTGAAGTTGATGGGGAATTCGCTCTGTTCAGCGTAGAGGATAACGGCAGGGGAATACCTGATGACCATCTGCCAAAAATTTTTGACATGTTTTTTAGAGGTGATGAGCACAGTTCGGGCAGCGGAATTGGTTTGTACATAGTTAAAGAAATTACCGACAAACTCAATGGCAGCATTAAAGTTGACTCATCCGTTGGAAAAGGAACAATTTTTAAAATAATTCTGCCTAATCAGTTTCCAGGTGATAATTAGGTTAAAATGAAAGTAAAACACCTATTATTGGTAGATGATAGTGATATTGACAACCTTATAAATAAAAAGGTGGTTGAGAAAAACCAGTTT
Organism: Bacteroidales bacterium; assembly: GCA_035477635.1. GTDB lineage: Bacteria > Bacteroidota > Bacteroidia > Bacteroidales > UBA7960 > UBA7960. Next base: position 513 of record DATIKK010000253.1, read on the forward strand.
GCAAAGCAAATTGAGGTGGTAAAAAGTGTAAATGCTGCCGTTAATCACCTTACCTATCTGTTTTCTTGTGACAGGAATTCTCTGCCGGATTTGATATTTCTTGATATTCGTATGCCCGATCTGGATGGATTCGATTTCCTGGATAAATTCAGGCACCTGGATCAACCTATAAGAGAACGATGCCGTATCGTTATGCTCACCTCATCGATCGATGCGGAGGATTATAAAAACGCGATGGAAAATCCTTATGTTGTAGGTTATATCAATAAGCCACTTACATCCAATGCTTTACAAGAGCTAGTTATTTGATTGTCATCAAGCTGCTCTGCCAATTACTGCCTCTATTCTTTTTAAAACAGGATAAAACACCTATTCCAATTAAGTGAAGTTAGTTGTTCGGACCAGAAAAGGCAACCTACTTTTGAATAGTCTTTCGTGATTAAGGAAAAAATTGCCAAATGAATCAGTACAGCATGATAGTTAGTCCCGATCTTGGAGGAGGTTACCTGGTTAAACTGGTAAAAATCAGGGGGCCTTATGTCAGAATGTTGTTTAGTGTAAAAACCAATGACATTCCTACCATCGACTCCTTGATTTTCAGGTTTGAGAAAGAAATTTGCCTGGTGGCATCCTAATAATAAAAAAGGCCAGGAGACCTGACCTTTTATTAAAAGAAGCGACCCATAACTGACATCTTTCGAATTCTGATACCTCCCCTTTCAGATTGAAATTGCCTGGTTTCCTACCAATTCAAAAGTTTGTCCGACAAATTGAATTTAAACAACTTTCAGGTCAATTTCCCAGACATTGCTATAAAAAACAAGGTCTGCAGATGTAGGCAGGGTCGCTTATGTCGTAAAAAATTATTTAACTCTCCTTATTATTTTAGTTGTTCATCCAAAATTATAAAATTTTTTTATTAATTCAATGCACTGCCAAAAAATATTCCGGCAAATCGAAATAAAACAAATAATTTTTGAAGGTTTTGCCAAATTTTAAGAATCAGGCCTTTAAATCCTCACGTAAAATCAAAAAAAATCGAAGAGGTTATTTCTTTTTTGGCAATATTTCGTTGAATACACTTGTTCCCCCGTCAATTTTAACAATTACTCCGGTAATCCACAATGACTTTTCTGACAAAAGAAACGACGCCAGGTGGGCAATATCTTCGGGCTGGCCGATACGTCCGATAGGGTATTTCTCGCTCGATTTAAGAAGCATCTCCCTATAATTAGCTTCAGAAGTAATCACTTTACTGTCAAGGTGAAGGCTGGTTTCCACCAAACCAGGACTAATGCCATTAACTCTTATTTTAAATGGACCTAACTCGCCTGCCAAAAATTTAGTAAGCATATCCAACCCGGCCTTCGACACTGAATAGGCAATACTTCGGCCAGGCGTTTCGGAAGCAATTGACGAAATGTTAATTACCGATGCCTGCTGGGCAGCCTTCAGCATTGGGAGGAGCTGTTGAGTCAAAACATACGGAGCATCAAGGTTTACCTGCAAGTTGCTTCTCCAGGTTTCATAGTTTATATCGTGTATCCCTCCGCTGGTCAACATACCTGCGTTATTTACCAGTCCGTGCAAGACCTTGTATTTGTCAAAAAGGTATTTTGCAATTGGACCGCATTCATCCGGAGAGCCAACATTTCCATTAATAAATTCTACACTATCTTTCAAAACCGGATACCGGGCAATTGCTGACTTTACTTTATCAGGGCTTCGGCTAATGGATACGATATTCCACCCTCCTTCGTTAGCCAGTTGCCGTGCAATGGCCAAACCTATACCCGAACTTCCTCCCGTAATCAAAATGTTCTTCATGTTCTCAAATTGGGATAAAATGTTTTTTAGAAAACATAATTAGGCAGAATCCAGTGCGCTTATTTAACAAACATTAGTTCACGATATTTTGGTAAAGGCCACATCTGATCCTCAACTAAAATTTCGAGTTTATCGATATGATATCTTATTTGTTCCATAAGGGGAGTAATCCTGTTGCAATATGCAAAAGCGCGATCTTCGGCACTATTTATGGCATTGGCATCCTTACGTTCGGCAATCATCTGTGTAACCATGTTGCGCACCTTGCTTATGTGCTCCGAAATTTTGTTGATGATGTTTAGCTGGATTGCCGAATGTTCCTTAAAAAGCGGAGGAGGTAGTACTTCCTTCAGACCTTTTACGTTTTCAATAAGCATATTTTGATATCTGATGGCTGCCGGAATTATATGATTGCCTGAAATATCGCCAAGCGAACGAGATTCAATTTGCACAACCTTAATATAATTTTCAAGCCTTACCTCATGCCTGGCATGTACCTCTTTTTCAGTCAAAATATTGTTCAGGCTAAAAAGTTTAATTGCTTTATCCGAAACGAACTCGCTAAGTGCAGCGGGGGTATTCCGGTGATTCGGAAGGCCGCGTCTTGCAGCTTCAATAACCCACTCCTGGCTATATCCGTTGCCATCAAACAAAATTGGTTTTGATTCGCTTATATATCTCTGCAATATTCTAAAAATGGCCTCATCTTTTTCAATGCTTTTTTGCATTAATCCATCAACTTCATTTTTAAATAGCCGCAATTGGTTGCCAAGCATAGTTAAAAGGGTAGTAATTGCTGGGCCACAATTGGCCGAGGCCCCAACAGCCCTGAATTCGAACTTGTTTCCGGTAAAAGCAAGCGGTGAGGTTCGGTTTCGGTCAGTATTATCAACTATAATCCGGGGAATCTTGCCAATGTTAATTTTTAATTCAGTTTTTTCATCCGGGGTCATTTTCCGGTTTTTCACCTTGTTAAGAATATCCTCAAATACATCGCTCATGTGTTTGCCAATAAATACCGACATGATAGCCGGCGGAGCTTCATTGGCACCCAACCGGTGGTCGTTTCCTGCCGAGGCAATTACTGCCCTGAGAAGGCCTCCATATTCGTGAACGGATTTAACAATATTGATGAAAAAGGTAAGAAAAAGCAGATTGGTTTTTGGAGTGTGTCCGGGACTTAACAGATTTTT
>DATIKK010000254.1:0-2211 GCA_035477635.1 Bacteroidales bacterium
AAACTGGAAAATATATACCAAAGCCGGCGACAAAGGGAAAACCACCCTGCTTGGTGGTAAGCCTGTGCTTAAGTGCCATTTGAGGATCGAGTGCTATGGAACCATTGATGAACTGAATTCCTTTGTCGGGCTTTTGCGCGATCAGGAAATGGCATCGCATTACAGAAACATTTTGTTAAAAATACAGAATCATCTTTTTATTGCCGAATCTTTGGTAGCTGCTGACGAAGGAAGTGAGCATGTACAGCTTCCAACTTTGAAGGAGGACGACATATTCATGCTCGAATCCGAGATAGATACCATGAACGAAGCCCTGCCCCCATTATCCAACTTTATCCTGCCTGGCGGCCACCAGGCTGTTTCCCTGGCGCATGTGTGTCGTACCGTTTGCAGGCGGGCCGAACGAATCCTGGTACAACTTGCCCAGGAAAATACAGTTGATGAAATTTTAATACGCTATTTAAACAGGCTCTCAGACTACTTTTTTGTTTTGGCGCGCAAACTTGGGCACGACCTGGGCATTGCCGACCTGGTGTGGAAGGCAAAGTAATTTCCCATATCAAGGCTTATTTTTCAGAAAAATGAATGGTACACCCGCTGTTGCAGCCATCGCAAAATTTTACTTTCCCCATATATGCCGACCTCAATCTGCATTTTCCCTCAGGACAACTTCCTGAACAATAAACTTCACCGGCAACTTCCAATTCGCCTTTTGAATTAAAGTTCTGTGCAGTAAGTTTTGAAAAAAGGGGGAGTACCTCTATCATTCCAGGTTCAACAAGGTTTGAAGGAGCCAGAAGATAGAATTTACGATTATTGAACTTCCAGGCCACCAGCGACGTCCCTAACGGAATATTGCCACCTTCGGCATTTTCTATACCATTTGGGAATGCATAATCCTGAATTTCTTGCATAGCGGTTGCAAATTCTCGTGAATTTAAGTCCTTTTCGTCAATCATAGGAAGTTCTTTCAACTCGGCAGGATAAAAAATGGGTTGAATGCGAGCGAGACCTACCAAAGCCTTTGCCAGGGGATTGACTTTTTCTTGATTATGGATTAGATAAATCATATCGAATTCCTGCAAACTCAAAAAAGTGGAGTATGTTCCAATACATCTCTGACATGGGTTGTCCTGATAAGTTACGCACCCCACGTAATCTCCTGCTGTAATCGGTTTGCATAACCTACTGCTACCATCGGCGCAAGTGCAGGTGAATCCAGATATTGTAATTAACTGGTTAGTATAAGATAAATAACCGAGCAATTCATATCCCACCGGCAGGTTAATTTTCACAAAACCATTTTCCATCCTGTAAGATGTCCCCTCGGGAAGTCGTACCATCCAGGAAATGATCTGGTTGGGACCCAGACTTTTTACTAATTCTTCAGTCGAATTGTAGGATTCGAAATACCTTTCTTTTTCTGAACAAGAAAAAATACATAAAAAAAAGAAAGGCCAAATTAGTTTAATCATAATTCTTTCCATGATTAAGAATTGTTAAGTTAATACTTCAAACATTTTTAGCTCCTCTAATTTTTCATGCCGTTTTCGCTTTCACATATCAAGGTTTCGGGTGGTCAGCCCTTGCTAAACCCGTTATACTTTATTGGTTGATTTTCGGTTAAAATTAAATCAAAAATAAGGTAAATGCAACACCTTGGTTTAGTGTTAACAATTAATTCATTTACTTTTAATCTGCTTCGACAGGCAAAGCGACGGGGCTCTGGTGTATTTCCATGTTCTAAACATTGATTCGATAAGGATTACTGATAATTCATTCAGATCAAAAATTTTACTTTAACAGATAAATTTTTTACGACGAATACTTTACCCCGAAGGGGTTTAAGCCTGCCTGACGGTTTTCCTGCCTGAGGCCTGTAGTCAGTGTTTTAAATCCAAGGCAAAAGAAATCTGTCAGAGTAGAATTAAGAAGAAAAAATTTCAAACCTAAATACTGACCAATAGGAAAAACTTTCTTTATCCGGCCTAATTTTTGCTCATTTTGCTATTTTCCATTAGAGCGCTTTGCAGAATAATTTTAAGTATTACTTTTGCAAAGCAAAAATCGGGGTGTGGCGCAGTTGGCTAGCGCACTTGCATGGGGTGCAAGGGGTCGGAAGTTCGAGTCTTTTCACCCCGACAACTTGGAGAACAATCCAGAAGCAAAGCCTGCAAATCATTTGATTTGCAGGCTTTTTCATTTTACTCC
>DATIKK010000255.1:0-1722 GCA_035477635.1 Bacteroidales bacterium
CAATCGCTCGAAGCTTTCAATGCAGCCCGACTAAGGGGAATTCCCAGCCGCTTGTTAGTATTTCCCGATGAAAACCATTGGATACTTACCCCGCAAAACAGCATCGTATGGCAAAGGGAGTTTTTTGGCTGGCTCGACCGTTGGCTAAAAAATACCGAATAAAATGTAGTTTTCATGCTAAACAGGCCGGGGGGGAATCTCCGGCTTTTTTTGTGGTTAACGCCAAGAGGAATTCTGGGCATGCAAAAAGTTTCCAAAAATCCTATTTGATTTCTCCGCCCTAAAGGATGGAGTTATGGAGTCTGCTTCGCTCTTGTGGATAACTCTGCTATTTATGGATGTGGGTGAGAAGTTAGTTCATCATCATGGCATTAGCCATGGGTTCAAAAATTCAAGAGCGAATTAAACCCAGATCCGTCATTAGAGTTTTATTTTGATAGCACAAACGGCCAACTCATTTTTGCAGCAGAGCTCCATAACCCGGTAAACCATTCCCTTCTTTTCATTTGCAGGGATAATTTCAGGATTCGACTGTTTCCTTTTTTAATCATATATCCTCCTATAGCAAACACCCTATAGCGAAGGGTTTTCATCTGGTTCTGCACCTTTGCCCCCAATACAGCCTGTCTAAACAGACTCATCAGGTTGTAGGCAAGCATTACAAAGTTTAGCGTGGCTTCTGTTGCCCAAAAATCCTTGCAGTTAAAACTATCAAACCCAAAATCATATTTAACTTCCTTTATCCGATTCTCTGCATCTGCCCGGTTACGGTACAAATCATAGATAATCTTGGCAGACAGATGCATATTGGTAATAAAGCAGCTGTAACGATAGTTTTTGTAAATCCCTTCATCTTCAAACAAACGAAGCTGTTTTCCCGCTGCCTTGGGGCGTATGCTTATCTGCTGTCGCACCATTACCAACCTGCGTGGATATTGCCAGTCATGAGCCTGATAGGTGGTTTCTGCTATTTGGATCCCATCGTCTAATGTCAGCCATGTCTTCTGAGCAGCCAGCTTTTGTTTGATAGGAAGAATGAAACGACAAGCAATAACATAATTGATTACCCCTTCAGGCCTTGTTTCTAAATAGTCAAGTACTTCTTTGCTGTAAAACCCACTGTCTGCCCGAATCAGGCTTACTGTTTTACCCTTGAGGTTTTCGAGTGTATCTTCCAGAAAACTCAAAAAATTATTGGTCGTATAACTGTTGCCCGGGCGCAACCAGCAATTAGCAACCATGCGGCATTCGTGAACAAATGCCATAATAGGGTGGTGAGAAGCCCGACCCGGTTTTTGTGGATTATAGCCTTTGCTGGCCCCTTGTTGACTTCCATAACGGGTCAGTACTGAGGAGTCAAAATCCAGTGTGTAATTATCGAATTGCAAATTGCTGAAAAACCATTGATAAAGGTAGGTAAACACCTGTTGGTTTGTGCCTTGTCCAAATTTTTGAAAGTATCGTTTGAATGCCCTGTGCCCAGGCATACGCTGCCAATCAAACACTTGGCTGATAACCTTGTCTTGCTTGGTCACATCCAAATGTTCAAAGCAATTGGCACCGCACCAAACACCCAACAAAAAATTGGTAATAAGCTGTACGGGGCTATATCCGCGATTAGACCCCTGAACAGGTAATCCTGCTTGACCAAGAACATTTGAAAAATCTAATTTTTCAAGCATCTGCTTCATTAAAACCATCCCTGCCCATGGGGTAACTTCT
>DATIKK010000256.1:0-1523 GCA_035477635.1 Bacteroidales bacterium
TTTTGGACACCCCGATTTACACAAATTGGTAAAGCCTCAAATGCAAGCGCTAAAAAAAATACTTTGCCAGAGAGAGCATTTTGCAACTATCAAAGGGAACGGATATTTACACTGTTTCCAAAATGTTAGGACACGGTGAACTGAATACTACACAGGTTTAGGCAAAGATTATAGACAAAATCAAGCGGGAATCAGGCGACAAAATAAAACTTGAATTTTAAAAATTTCAATATGCAACTACAAAAAATTGAAACAAAGATTTATGAAATAAGAAGCCAAAAAATAATGCTGGATTTTGATTTGGCAGAAATGTACGAAGTGGAAAACAGGGCTTTGAAGCAAGCCGTAAAACGCAATATAGACCGTTTCCCAAATGATTTTATGTTTCAGCTTACCAAAAAGGAATGGCAGGAGCTTATCACAAATTGTGATAACCTGCCCGAAAGAGTTAAATACAGTCCGGCTACACCCTTTGCATTTACGGAGCATGGCGTTTCTATGATTTCAAGTATTTTGAAAAGCAAAAAAGCCATTCAAGTAAATATTGCCATTATGAGGGCTTTTGTTTTTATACGGCAATACGCTTTAAGCCATAAAGATTTAACCGATAAACTTAAAAAACTTGAACGCAAATACAACAAGCAGTTTAAAGATATTTACGAAGCTCTCAGTTATTTGATTGGCGAAAAACAAAAGCTGGGTGATTTTGAAAACAGAGAAAGGATAGGGTTTAAAAAATAATTCAAACAGCATCACTTTGCCAGTTCGGCAACGGCTTCGATGGCGGCAGCCATTTCGCTTTTTGTGTTGAAATAGCTGATACCAAACCTTACTGCACCAAGAGGATAAGTGCCCAATGCCTGATGGGCCCAGGGGGCGCAATGCAGGCCGGCACGGCATGCAATATCAAACTTTGATTCCAGTGCTGCTGCCACATCCTGCGGTTCCCATCCATCAACATTAAAAGAAACCAGGCCAATCCTTCTGCCTCCGTCGGGTGTTCCATAAACAGTAACGCCGGGAATACGCGATAGCCCTTTTAATAGAAAGTCCATAAGCATCAGTTCCTGGTTGCGTATTTTTTCCAGGCCTTCTTTCAAAATAAATTCAACCCCGGCCTTAAGGCCCGCTATGCCTAAGGTGTTGGGGGTACCAGCTTCGAGGCGATCCGGATAATGCACAGGCTGGAAAGGTTCTTGCGATAGGCTGCCGGTACCGCCTTCTCTGAGAGAAGTGATTTCCACCCGGTCGTTAATCACCAGGAGGCCTGTACCCGGCGGACCCAAAAGGGCCTTATGACCCGGGCAGGCCAGGATATCGACCTGCATTTCCTTAATATCAATAGGAACTACCCCTGCTGTTTGTGCTGCATCGAGGAGGAAAATTACATTATGCCCGGAGGCTATGGCACCGATCTCCTTTACAGGTTCCAATGTCCCCAGCACGTTGGAGGCATGCGTCAGCACAATCAGTTTTGTTTCCTTACGGATCAGTTTCCTAATCTCATCAGGATCGATCCAGCC
>DATIKK010000257.1:0-24662 GCA_035477635.1 Bacteroidales bacterium
TGTAAAAATGGGCATTTAAAGCGAAAATACCCTGAGGGAAACGCTCAAGGTAGTTGGCCAGGCTTCTTCGGGCGGCCTCGCAGTCGCCCTTCATGTAAATGGCTTCGGCTGCCATAAAAGTGAGGGAGTCTTGCTGGGCAATACTTACATTGGCAAAGCCCAATCCTTGCGTGAACCTCAAAAACTCATCAACGCGGTCCAAAGCAACATAAATATTGCGCATCACACCGAGCGCTTCTTGAGATTCCTGTGAACCCGGGTAACGGGAAACCACCGTACGGAACATTTCCAGGGCTTCGTTGTCGCGTTGGGCGTTGAAATGTATCAAACCCGATTTAAGCAACGCACTCTTTTCAAATGCACTGTTGGGGTGCTGCCTCATTAGTTGGTTAAAACCGGCTAAAGCTTGCTGGCTGTTGTCAAGTAGCAACAAAGTGGAAGCTGTCTCATACAGGGCATCATCCGCAAATTGCGTTTGAGGGCGGCTCTGTAACAGGCCGCGAAGAGTACTTATTTTGTCGTTATGTCTGGCCATAGCTCCCTGAACCATTGCTTTCTGAAAAATTGCATATTCAATATCGAGAGCATTTTGCCTTATTGCTCTATCGTAATTTTCCAGAGCCAGGGCAAACTGGTTCGTCATAAAATAGCTGTCGGATAAACGCAAAATGGCGTCGTTTACAAGCTGAGCATTTTCACCCCTTTGGGCTATAAACCTCCTGAATGAGGCTATTGCTGCAGAATAATTTTTTTGATTAAAAAAACTATAACCAATGGTATAATGTGCTCTATTAAATTCCTGCAGCCCGACCGCGCCGGGTGAAGTCAAAAATCTTTCCATTGTAACAGTAGCCTGTTGATAATTTCCCTGACGGTATAATGCTTGGCCTCTCCAGTAAAGGGCGAGGGCGCTAAGTTGCCTGTTTTCAGGATGCCTTACCGAAAGGTCAAAATGGTTTATTGCTTCGGTCAGATTGCCATTATTAAATAATTCAACTCCCCTGTTGTAAGTAATTCTCTGATAGGCCGAGCGTAACCGAGGTGTGGTTAATGGCACCTTTTCAAGTGATGCCAGGGCGTCGCGATAATTGCGGGTAGAAAGGAAAATATCCACAAGGTATCCATATGCTTCATTTATGCGTGGTGATGAGCTGTATTCGTTGATATACCTTTGAAAATACTCTATGGCCTGATTGTATGGATCGAGTTCTAATTCATATGATAATTTGGCATAGTTGAACAGGGCGTTCTGGGTAATTTCAGGGTTATAATTGTTTTGCAAGGCCGCCAGGAATGCATTGCGCGCAAACCTTTTCTGATTAGTTTCCAGATAAGCCCCGGCAAGATGATAGAACGCATTTTGCGCAAGGGCGTCCTTTTCGCCGGTAACTCGCTCAAACTGCCTTATGGCTTCCTGATAGCGGTTGGTTCTGAAATAGGCAAAACCAAGTTGGTAAAAATCATCGCGACTTACTCGCTGGGGCGACTGTTGGGAAAAAGTTTCAAGGTATGGAATGGCTCTTTCATAGTTACCTTTCCTGAACCAGGCATCACCTATGAGCTTGGCTATTTCGGGAGCCCTTCGTGGGGTTGCATTTTCAAGAAGTGGAACAGCGAAGCTAATCAACCGGTCGTAGTCATGTTGCAGATAATAGATGTGTGTGATATAATATGGCACTACCGGACCAAAAGTTTCGTCATCTTCAAGCTTCAGGAACGAATTAAGTGCCACCGCAAGACTCCCTTCGATATAGGCAATGTGACCGGTGTAATATGTTGCCGGTGCAAAATAGTGTGATTCAGGATCGGTTATTTTGGAAAACATTTGCCTTGCCAAGGCATTTTGATCGGTCATGAAAAGGCTGTGTCCGTACTTGAAATTAAATTCATCGTGAATGTCAGGGCTCAGTTGGTCATCCTCCACCTGTGCAAACCATCTGGAAGCATCCCTGAACCTTCTATCGCGATATGTTACGTTTCCAAGTTGGAATCGGGCCATGTTTTGCCTGGGATGCTCAGGATGCTGATTTACGAACGTCAGCAACAACCCCTCGGCATCTGAATTAAACAGGTTGGCAGCGCTCACTCCTAAATAAAACTGTGCACTGATCCTTGTCTGGTTGTTAGGATTGTCAATCTGGCCTATTACCTTCTCGAACAGTTGACGGGCAGCTCCATATTGCTGTTTTTCGAATAAGTCAACCGCCAAACGGTAGTTTGCGTCAGGCTGATCGTGAATAATGGTTCTTTGTGCTTTGCTGCAAAGCGGGAAAATGCTTACCAGGCCAAAAATGATTATCAATACCTTTTTGTTCATTCTAAGATTATTTTTTGGTTGAGGTTAGGATTGTTCCCTCTCGTCTCGTATTAGGCGGGAAGGAATGCTCTTTTCCTGTAATTTAACAAATTAACATGTTGGCAAAAAAATTAAAAAGAAAAGAAATAGCAGGTCTGTAAGCCGGGTTCTGTTTCCAAATAAAATTTGGACTCCTGTCATTTATCTGGGTTGATGCTTGCGCAAAAACTCTAACGGCCCACCCTCCGGGATCGGGCGAGCAACCCTCAATCCCCGGTATATTTGGCCTTTCAACGCATAAGGTTTACCCCCCGGCACAGTCGCCTGTACCGGTCGTGAGCTCTTACCTCACGTTTTCACCCTTATCCCGCCAGAGGCGCGACGGTTGTTTTCTGTGGCACTATCTCTCGGCATGGTTTTGCCAGGCCGGCTTCCCGTTAGGAAGTATGCTGCTCTTTGTTGCCCGGACTTTCCTCCATTGGTTTATACCAACAGCGACAGGACAACCTGCCATTTCTCTTTCCTTATGTCAAAGAACAAATGTGGATTAATTACTTGGTGTTGTAGTTGTTGTATTAAAAAGAATTTTTGCAAAATCCGGCCACTTAGTAACACATGGTTTATTTCCTGTTGGCATATAGATTGGTATTCAATTACTGGTTTCGGTAAAAGAATACCTCTGTGCCTCCCAGTCCGTAACGTGCATAAGGGGCATCATAAAACTCTATTCCAGGCGTATCAGCCAACTTTTTTGTTATCTCATTTTTGAGTGTTCCGTTGCCAACACCATGGATAAAAATTACTTTCACCAATTTATCAACCCAGGCTTGTTGCATGCATTTGTCAAAATATTCAATCTGCAAATTAAGCATTTCGGCATTTGACAACCCTGCCGTACTTTCGGTTAATTCGTTAATATGCAGATCAATTTCTGCAATAAGGTCATCGACCTTATGCTTATCCAGAAAACTTCCCTTTCTTGATTGAATTATGGCCGACCCTGTTCCCTTGTTTATTTTTTCATTCAAAAGTTTCAGGTCAGCTATGAAATTTTCCGGGTCCTGATTTTTGCCTTTAAGCTCACCGGTTTTCCCTAATGTCAGCATGAAGGCTTTAATTCTTAAAAGCCCTTCGAAAACAAAACTGGTCTCTTTGTAAAGGGCTATTGGTTTGAATTTTAAAATAACCGATACCGGCTCAAGCGGGGATGCTTTCCCGGGTTTAAAAAATATACATTGTGCCAGCCCATTAACCCAATCTTCAATTTTATTTCGCTCAATTTGGGTTAAAAATAGCTTCGAACACGAGGGGACAAAACCAAATTCGGCTCCGAAAAAATTACCTGATTGGTTCATGTAAAGCCCGAACAGCAATTCATACGGGCTGTTGTTAACCAAAAAAACATCCAAAAAGCCTTCGAGAGGCTTATCCTGGTTGGAAGGTACCATGGCCAGGTATGCACCCTCAGGGCGCTGCACATTGGTGTCAGTTTCTGTATAAAGGGTTGAAACGTCGGGATTTTCAGCCTCCGGTGAGTCTGCAATATCTTTTGTTTCTCCTGTATTTCCTGACCCAACCTTCAAGAGGCCGCTTACCGCATATGGTATTTCAAACCCCTCTTCAATGGCAACGTGAACAATTTGATCGTTGATGATGCGAGTAATTACCCCACCACCTTTTTCATTCAAAAATACTACTTTGTCGCCCGCTTTGTATTTCATATTTGCCTTTTGAAGCAGTATAATCACTAATAACACCTTTGAGCTTGAGCTTTTTTCCACCTATGCAAAATTAACATAAATAGGATTAAAGGGTTCGTTCATTTAACCAAGAAGTGTACCAACTTTGCCACTAAATATGGTTCTTTGCCTGCCCCTTATGAGCTGGTAAAAGTTAGTAATTTTGGGCTCTGAAAAACCAGTATTCTATTGTTCCAATTTTTAATCACCCCCAGGTTGCCTGATTATGCAAAAAAAATTTATTAAAAATCTGGTTTTGTTACTTGTGCTCAACTTACTGATAAAACCATTCTGGTTGTTGGGGATCGACCGGAGTGTTCAGAATACTGTTGGAGCCAGCGAATATGGCTTTTATTTTGCCCTTTTGAATTTTTCGTTTCTGTTTCACATTTTGCTTGATTTTGGCATTACTAATTATAACAACCGTAATATCTCCCAAAATCAGCAATTGGTTGGAAAGCATTTTCCTAACATTTTCGTAATTAAGCTTTTGCTGTTCTTTGTCTATCTGTTGTTTACAATTGGCGGCGCATTTGTTATAGACTACAGTCGCGAGCAGATACTTCTTTTGCTTGTTTTGGCTTGTAACCAGCTATTAATGAGCATGATTCTTTATCTGAGGTCAAACCTGAGTGGCCTGCAACTTTTCAGGACCGATGGTCTCATTTCGATATTAGATCGAAGTCTGATGATCATCCTTGTAGGAGTTTTGCTTTGGGGAAATCTGGTTGATGACTTCAAAATCAGGCATTTTGTTTTTGCGCAGACGGTTTCATATTTGTTAACCTTTCTTATAACATTTTACATCGTTTACCTTAACGCCGGAATCCGGTTGTTAAAATTTTCATTTAATCTGCCATTTATGCTGGTCATTATCCGGCAGAGTTATCCTTTTGCACTGCTGGTGCTAATAATGACCTTATTCAGCCGGATTGACAGTGTCATGCTCGAAAGGATGCTTGAAGACGGTGCCAGGTTTAGCGGCATATATGCCTCGGCATTCCGCTTGTTCGATGCTGCGGTTCAGTTTTCATTCCTTTTTGCGGTGCTTCTGCTTCCCATTTTTTCGCGCATGTTGAAGTTTAACCAAAAGGTTGACGAAATCACCGGATTGTCATTTATCCTGGTCATTACCCCTGCAATTATTTTATCAATCGGCTCCTTTTTCTATTCTTCAGAAATAATGGCCTTACTATATCCGGTATATCATGGCGAAACGGATGCCCAGTTTGCCTTTCGCATGGCAGAGTCGGGTCGGGCATTTGCTTTGCTTATGCTTTGCCTGATCGGTGCATCTGCAAGTTACATTCTCGGAACGGTTTTGACTGCCAATGGAAACCTTAAAATATTGAATGTTATTGCATTAGGAGGTCTTTGTGTAAATTTTGTTCTCAATTTGTTACTTATACCCGGCTTAAAAGCAGAAGGTGCAGCCTTAGCCAGTCTGGCAACCCTTACATTTGTCGCTATTGTTCAGGCTTTTGTAGTTATCAGGATTTTTCGTTTCAAGATATCTCCCGGCTATCTGGTTAGATTTCTGTTGCTTATTGCAGGTACTGTTTTGGTAAGCATAATGAGCCGGTTCCTTCCATTTCCATGGTTTATAAATATTGTTTTAATGGCTTTTGGAAGCTTTTTTCTTGCGATCTTGATCCGCTTTTTTCCAATTAAAAAATTTTTGGAAATATTTTTCTCGAAGAATATTGAAGCTGAATCATAAACCAGGGTTTCGCCCTGAGCGGTACTGCAAAATTAGTTACCTTTGATTTTGCAAATTATGTATAAAATGGACAAGAACCACAAGGATTTTGATACATCGTTTTTCCTCATATTCTTAATCAGGTGGTGGAAGCATCTTACAATCATTGGTTTTTCTGCTGCTGTTTTTGCAGCATTTTTTTCTTCACCCATATTTATAACTCCAATGTTTGATGCCACTGTTACCCTGTTCCCTACAACAACTGCCAGCGTGTCGCGTTCGGTCCTTGGAGGGCCGGGAGCAACCCGCGATGACTTTTTACAATACGGAGATGTTGTTGCAGCAGAAAGATTGTTACAGGTAATAGGCTCGTCAACGGTGCGCAACAGAATTGGCGAAAGGTTCAACCTAATGGAGCACTACGAAATTGATGAGCATGACCGGTTCAGAAACACCCGCTTTAAAAGATTATACAACCAAAATGTATCAGCCAGAAGAACGGCGTTTGGCGCCATTGAAATTACAGTGCGCGACAAAGACCCTGAACTTGCTGCTAACCTTGCAAACGAAATCGCAGCTCTTGCTGATACCGTGAAAAATGAAATAAGGCAGGAAAGAGCCAGGCAGGCATTCATGGTTGCCAAGAACAACCATGATTTGCTACAGGAAGAAATGGATATGGTAAAAGATACCCTCCAAATAATTATGGAAGCGGGAGTTTACGATATTCTTGGCCAGTCGGGAATGCTTAACCGGCAATTGGCAATTGACCTTTCGGCAGGCAACATAAGGGGGGCACAGGCAATAAAAGACCACCTCGACCTTTTGGGAGAAAAAGGTGGTCAGTATATTTACCTTACGGAAACCATTAAGAACCTGAGCCTAAACCAGGCCAACGCACACCGCATCATGATGGAAACCAAAGCTGATTTTGAAACTTTTATGATGTATCATTTTGTAGTTGACCCTGCAACAGTACCCGATAAAAAATCTTTTCCGGTCAGGTGGCTCCTTGTGGTGCTGGTTTCATTTTCGACAGGCATGCTGGCAATAATCCTATTGATGATTTATGAACAACTTGCAGCAAGAGGAATTTTGAAATTTAAAGCTGGTAAATCTTAATTAAAAAGTTGTGCAAGGCTTAGGTGCTAAGTTGCTATATGCCATATGCCTGTGTTTTGCCGGGATAAATCTGTTTCTTATCTCCGAAAACAATTACCTCATCCTTGCCCTTCCCTGGTTGTTGGCGGCAGCATTAATGTTTTTCGTTTCTACTGATAAACTCCTCATTGCTGTTATATTCTTAACACCTTTTTCGTTTAGGGCAAGTTTTGAGAATCTTGGCTTTTCTGTCAACCTACCGGCAGAGCCGTTGGTGGTTGCCCTTATGCTTTGGTTTATTGTCAAAATATTTCATGCACACATATTCGACAGTAAGGTAATTAAGCATCCTGTAACTATTATCTTAATTCTCAACTTAATATGGATGCTGTTCACTTCCATTACAAGTGAATTGCCATTGGTGTCGTTTAAATATTTTATGTCGAGATTTTGGTACGTTGTTGTATTTTTCTTTTTGACCTTGCTTTTGCTTAAAAAGTATTCTGCAAACAGGCACTTGCTATTCTATTTTGCCATACCTATGGCAATTATGGTTTTATACTTTACCTTTTTACATTCACAATGGGGATTTGACCGCAAGGCTGGAATATGGCTTGTAAGGCCCTTTTTCAATGACCATACCAACTATTCATCAACCCTGGCACTTGTTTTACCATTTCTTATGGCCTCCATATTCAACACCAAATTGCACAGAACCCTACGGTTAAGTTCTGTTTTGCTTTCCCTTTTATTTATTATGGGAATCGTTTTGAGCTTCAGCAGGGCCTCCTGGCTGAGTTTGGGGGTAGCAGCAGGCATTTTTGTGGTTTTTTGGCTTCGAATTCCCTGGAAGTTGGTTGCAGGTGGTATAGTAATATTAGCTATTGCGGCGTTTTCATTTCAAACGCAGATCAGATTTGCCCTTGAACGAAATCAGTACGAGTCGTCGGGAAATATGGCAGAGCACATAAGGTCAATGACCAATATAACCACCGATGTTTCGAACCTTGAACGGATAAACCGTTGGAGGGCTGCTATCAGGATGTACCAGGACAGACCCTGGGTTGGCTGGGGTCCGGGAACCTATCAATTTGTTTATGCTCCTTTTCAGGTTTCAGAAGATTTTACGCTCATAACGACCCATTTTGGCGATCTTGGAAATGCCCACAGTGAGTATTTAGGTCCCCTGGCTGAATCTGGCCTGCCAGGAATGCTGTTGTTTATTGCCCTTGCAATCTTTACACTTTCAACAGGCATAAAATTATACTACAAAGGGTCTAATCGCGAAATAAGAATTTTGGCGCTGGCCATAACTTTAGGGTTTATTACCTATTTCGTACACGGACTTCTCAACAATTTCCTTGACACTGATAAAGCATCTGTACCTTTCTGGTCGATGATGGCCATACTTGTAGCCCTTGAAGTTTATCACCAAAAAAAACAATTGCAAAAATCCGATAAATCTGAAAGCGCTCCGGAAAGCCCGACTGAAACAACCTTGCCGTCAAGACTGAAGCCGGACGAGACAAACACGAAATGAAAATACTTCAGGGAAGCTCCCCCGCCTGAATCGGGACAAGCTATCCGACCTTTAAAAAAAAGCAGGTTATTATCGGATTTAATATTGAAAAATTAGTAATTGACCTTTCCAATAATTTTGAATAAGACATGAACCCAACCATCAAAACACTTCTTGAGCACCGTACAATTCGCAATTATAGCAGCGATCCCATAAACGACGATATGCTCAAAGCTATACTTGAAGCAGGCTTCAGGGCCTCGACAACAGGCAACATGCAGGTTTACAGCATAATTGTAACCCGCGATGCCGAAAAACGTAAGGAGCTTTGCAAATTACATTTTGGGCAGAAAATGGTAGAGCAGGCTCCGGTTCTGTTGACTTTCTGTGCCGACTTCAACCGGTTTAACAAGTGGTGCCAGCAACGCGATGCCGGGCCGGGATATGATAACTTCCTTTCGTTTTTTACAGCAGCCATCGACGCCCTTCTGGTAGCCCAGAATGTTTGTGTTGCAGCCGAATCTCTCGGATTAGGCATATGCTACCTGGGAACAACTACCTACCAGGCCGACAAACTCATCGATTTTTTCAACCTTCCCACGGGGGTAGTGCCTATTACTACCGTTGTGGTGGGCTACCCGGCCGAAAACCCCGAAATGGCTGACCGGCTTCCTGCCGATGGTCTTCTGCATTATGAAACCTACCATGATTACACTACCCAGGATATTGACAGAATATACAAGGAAAAGGAAAGTCTTCCGCTCACTGCAAAGCTAATCGAGGAAAATGGCCTGGAAAATCTGGCGCAGATTTTTGTTTACAAACGTTACACAAAAAAAGACAACCTTCATTTTAGCAAGGTCTTTCTCGATGCCATTGCTGACCAGGGTTTTATGAACCATGGAGATTGAAGCCATAAAACCATACAGAATTGACTATGTTCAATTCTAATATTTAAAACTGCTTCCGCCGATAAATTCCCGAAGGATTGATGTAGGTGGTATTTCCGAAGGATTTATGGATTTAAAAAGCGATAATAGCCTGTTTAGCCGGGTTACCTCTTCGGCGATCAGTTCGTTCTCGGCATTCACTTCATTTAGCAAAGCTGGTGCATAGTGTGCAAAAACGGCCATTTCGTAAATCAGGGCAGAATTGAAAATTGCATGGGCGCTTTCCTGGTAGGGGAATATGCTTTGATATTCATTGTTTACCACGTCGGGCCATCTTTTAATTGTTTCATTGAAATCGTATCCCCTGAACAGGTGGTCGCGTACGAGACGGCGAATGAGCCGGTGGTCGGAAGTGGAAAAGGGGAGATGATCGTGGATATTAAGTGTTGTAAGAGCCGATACGTACAACCTGTAAGACTCAATTTTTATTGCATCTCTCCAAAGGCTTGGATTTAGCCCATGTATGCCTTCAACTATGATATATGTATCGTTATCAATTGTAATAGCATCGCTCGAAATAGTAGCGCCTTTCCCATCAAAGAAATATTTGGGCAGGAATACTGGCTTACCTGCCAACAGGTTGTCGATGTTTTGCCTGAATAATTCAAGATCGAGTGCAGAAATCAATTCAAAATTCTTGAGACCTGTTTCAGGGTCATTTGGTATAGCCGAGTGGGGAAGGTAATAATTATCGAGCGACAGAATTATTACATTTTTCCGGAGTACTTTCAACTCAAGGGCAAGGCGGTTGGCCGAGGTAGTTTTTCCCGACGATGTAGGACCAGCCAGAAAGATAACTTTCGGTTTTAAAGGGTGCGATACAATATTGTCGGCAATCCGCGATATGCTTTTGGTCTGATAAGCTTCAGCAATTTTAAGAAATTCCGACAACTCGCCACGATTAATAACATCGTTAAGGTGAGCTACATTTGAAATTCCCAGATGGGCCATGGCATCCTGCGACTCTTCAATACGCCTTAAATACTTGCTGGTTTCTATCCGGTCGGGCATGGCTCTTTCAAAAAATTCCACATTGGCAATCAGAAAAAACCCTTTCTTAGCTTTGAACAATTTAAAATTTTCGAGATTATTTAAATTTTCCTGAACCCTGTTCATGAATAATTCGCTTCCCCCATTCAGGCGAACAAGCCTAAATCCGTCAAGTTTGCTAATCTCCTTGCCCCGTGACCTTATTAGATGTATAATATCAGGCCTTTGGTGTACCATAAAGTGCCGTTGAATCTTTTCAGCAGGTAAAAGTTCCTGAAACAATCTTTCGTTTTCGCGCACCAATTGCCTGATTTTTTCCTGAATCTTCTTTAAATCAGCATCACTAGGGGTGTACCCCTTAAAATGCCCGTAAACGCCACCAGGCACGCTGTAATCAATACAATACTCATATTCTCTGAGTGTCTCGGTCGAAGCAATATTTAAAAGCACGAGCAAAGGCTCAATAAAACTTCGTGCGGGTAGCTTTCCTGTGGGTGATAAAATATGAGAATTAAATTGACTTATATTCATATTAAGATGTGATGTTTTATTTTGGCAATCCCCCCAAAAAAGGGTTACAAATATAACCCAAATAGCATTTCACTTACAGATGATGCTTGAAAGGCCTGTTTTTGGAATGAAAAAAATAAACAGTATAAATTGTATAATTAATTCAGATGGTTAATTTTGTTTGGTTATAACATTTGTAACTATTTAAAATCTTTTTGTTGATGATTAATCTATCCACTACTTATATGGGGCTGGGATTAAAAAGCCCTGTTATTGTCGGCAGTTCAGGGCTTACACGGGATGTCGGAAACCTGGTAGAAATGGAATCCAAAGGTGCTGGTGCTGTTGTTCTAAAATCGCTGTTTGAAGAGCAGATCAAATTTGAAATTATGAAGGTGTTTTCTCACCAGGATGTTGCATCATCATATTCCGAAGCCGAAGATTACATCAGAAATTACGCAATGACTCATGCCCTTGAAGAATACCTGAATCTGATCCGTCAGGCTAAAAAAAGCCTGCAGATTCCGGTTATTGCAAGTATAAACTGCGTAAGCGCCCGGGAATGGACTTCATTTGCAAAAAACATTGAAGATGCCGGAGCCGACGCCCTCGAATTAAATGTTTTTGTGATACCGACCGATATTGACAAAGGGTCTGGCGACTACGAAAACCTGTATTTTGAAATCGTTGAAAAAGTTAAAAAGGTAATTAAAATTCCATTAGCCCTTAAAATATCAAGTCACTTTTCGGCTATGGCAGGCATTATTAAAAAACTATCCTGGACAGGGGTAAATGGTATCGTACTTTTTAACCGGTTTTTTTCCCCAGATATTGATATTGATAAGAATAAAATGATTTCATCCGGAGTTTTCAGTTCCCCCGACGAAATTACCACATCCCTACGCTGGATAGGGATACTCGCAGGCCGTGTACAAACAGATTTATGTGCTTCAACAGGTGTTCACGACGGTGAAGGAGTAATAAAACAGCTACTTGCAGGGGCAAAAGCAGTACAGGTTTGTTCTACCTTGTATAAAAACGGCATTGGCCAGTTGGAGTTTATTTTAAATGATTTGAAAGACTGGATGCAACGTAACAAGTATTCTAAAATAGGCGACTTCAATGGCAAGATGAGCTTCAAAAAGGGAGATAACCCCGCTGCTTACCATAGGGTGCAATTCATGAAGTATTTTGCCGAGATAGATTAACCCTTTTTAATTGGTTTCATTACTGCCTGACTGTTAACTAAGCCCACCCTTATCGAAAATTCCTTTTTAAGGTGTTTTTTCGAAGTGTTGCAGTTTATTGTCTTACAACCTAATCGGTTATTTAACGCAAGATGAGACGCGGTTACTGTTGCGCGAAAACACGTCTGAGAAGGTCAGTTACACGGGCAGCCGGATCGCGACGGATTTTTGCTTCCTCTTCGGCTACCATTAAAAACAAGCCGTCGAGAGCTTTGGTGGTAACATAGCCGGCCAGGTCGGTGTTTACCCGCCTTAGTCCAGGTGTGAATGCCACCATGGCATTGTAAGCATTTGTAAGGTCGTGCCAGGCTTTTTGTGCGCCCACCTCATTCAGAGAGCCCAGTACATCGGGCTGAAATGACTCGTATAGTTGACTGTAAGTTTGATGCCTTAGGTATGTTGTAGCTGCATTTTGTCCTCCCCTCAGGATATTCCATGCTTCATGTAAAGTAATTCCGGCAACAGCATCTGCAAAAATAGGCTTTGCTTTGGCTGATGCTTGCTCAGCCGCCCTGTTCATTTTAAGGATAAATTCGTTAAGCAATGGCCTTAATATGACTGAGTTTTGCATAAAATTCATTGCTGCCGCGGCCTCTTCCGGAAAAGGAATTTTTATGGCCGGGTTACCGAAATACCCGTTCTCCTTGTTTGTTGCCAATACCGCATTCACAGCCCCAATCGAAAGAGCCTCGCGCAGACCACGAGCCACCTCTGCCTCACTCATCGGTGTACTAACAAGTGGTTGGCAGCCTGTCATGGCAGAGCAAATAGTCCAGATGATGGCCAGTAGCGCAATTAAAGTAATTTTAAATGATCGTTTCATCCGTAAATAATTTTTATGTTAAGGTTTTATAGCTTGCATCGTCTCGTCTGCGGCTGAACGAGATGCCGCTGCATTTGAGTCGATTTTGAAAAGCTGTCAAATTATGGCATAACAAAGTTTGTGAGAAAAAATCTCTCATTTATTTGTTTTTTGCCATTGTTGGATAGGGTTTTCAAATTGTTTATTTTACAAATATAATTTAATGTGTTTGAATTTATAGCACTTTAAAATATTTTTAAGAAATGCCTTACTTAATAATTAACAATTTTTATAAAATAAATATATAAACATTTAGATAATTTTATGGTTATAAAATTTATTGACTTACGATAACTTAAACCACTGAATGTTATTTGTTTGATTTATTTTAAAAAATTAAAATTTTTGGAATAAAAAATCCAAACTATTTTTTTGAAATTTCCCTGCACTCAATAACCCAAAAAAACTTGTTTTCAGAGTGGACTCAACATATTAAATTTAACACCAGTAACCTATATGAAATCGAAGATTCAAAACTTTTTAAAAAACAAAAAACCACTTGTCGTTGTTATAGGCGTGATTGCATTTGGAGTACTTGCTTATTCATTAATAAATCCCAACCGCCCGGCAGGAGGCCAATTATCTGACAGTTCACGAAGTTCAAGCCATGTTATTGAGTTGACGGCTTCAAATTTCGATCAGATTATAAATGAAGGAGTTGTGCTTGTTGATTTTTGGGCAGTATGGTGTCCTCCTTGTCGCATTCAGGGTCCTATTGTAGGGGAGGTAGCAGCTACTATTGGGGATAGGGCTGAAGTAGGAAAAGTTGACGTTGATGCTTACAGGCAAATAGCATTCAGATACCAGGTTCAGAGCATACCTACCCTGATTATTTTTAAGGATGGGCAGCCGGTTCGAAGGTTTGTCGGTCTGACACAGAAAGAACCCTTACTTTCGGCCATTAACGAAATTTTGTAATTAAAAACCCAAAAATATCAGTTTCAAACTTGCGGCAACATTAAGTTTTGATTTCAGTTCATAATTTAGCTTTATGCTCGTCTTTGCCGCTAACCTTTAAACACTTTTTAAAAAATACCATATGGAAAACCTTACCATGGAGACCTTTAAAACCAAGGTCTTTAATTTCGAAAATAACAAAGAATGGAAGTTTGAGGGTAAAAAACCCTGTATTATTGACTTTTATGCAGATTGGTGTGGTCCGTGCAAAACTTTGGCACCGGTTCTTGAAGAATTGTCGAAGGAATATAAAAATCTTATAGATATTTATAAGGTCGATACTGAGAAAGAGCAGGAGCTTGCCTCAATGTTTGGAATAAGAAGCATTCCTTCCCTGCTATTTGTCCCGCTTGATGCTCAGCCGCAAATGGCAGCAGGCGCAATACCCAAACTTGCTTTTGAGAAAGCAATTAAAGAAGTATTACTGGTTGAGAAACCAGTAACACTTTCAACTGGAAATTAACAAGTCATAAAGTAAACATAAAGCAGATAATTGTATGATACAGGAAAAGCCCTTGGAAGGCCAGGTACGGAAACCAAAAAAGTTTCCGTTCAGGATTTCTTCAAAAAGATACCTTTATATAATAGGAATATTTACACTGCTTGGGATAGGAGGCGGCCTGGCTTACTACTGGTTTATTGGATGCAGAACAGGAGGATGTGCCATAACCTCAAGTCCCTACCTGAGCATGATTTTTGGCGGGTTAATAGGCTATTTGGCAACAGATTTTGTTGTAAAATCGGAACCTCAGCCCTGACAACTGTTTCTTTTATTTTGGGGCCATTCGGTAAAGGAATGCTCCTATGAGCCCAAATATTATATTGGGTATCCACACTGCCAGTAAAGGATGTAAATTTCCTTTAGTGGCAAAGGTTGTGGAGACCTGCATAAACAATATATATGCAAAGCTCAATGCCAATCCAAGCCCGAGGTGCAGCCCAATGCCTCCTCTAACTTTTCGACTTGAGAGAGATACTCCTATCATTGTCAAAATTACGGCCGAAAAAGGGAAGGACATACGACGGTGCATTTCAACTTCGAAAAACTCAATGTTTTCGGCGCCTTTCACTCTAAGACGATCAATGAATTCCCTTAGTTCGAAATAGTCGAGTGTCTCAATTTCCCGTAGATTATGAATAAAATCGCTTGGAGAAAAAGGCAGGACGGTGTCAAGTGAATGACCGAAGGTTAACTCCTCATTTTTACCGTCAATAATTCTTACAAAATAGTTTGTGAGCGACCATGTATTTGCAACGCTGTCCCATCGTGCAGCATCGGCTGTAAGTTTATAAGCGAGGTTGCCTTCGCGAATTTTTTCGAGTGTAAAACGAAATCCTGTAGCTGTCGGCTCGCTGAAAGATTCCAGGAATACAAACTCTCCCGGGTTAATCTGCAAATGAATATTTCTTCCCCAGAAGGTTTCCGGACTTCTGAAATATTGCGATTCAAAATGCAATCTTTCTTTATTTGCAGGCGGTATTACTATATTAGCGAGAAATAACGACATTAAGCCCAGCAAAAACGCTGGTGCAATATATGGCACCATTAGACGCCTGAAGCTGATTCCCGAATTAAGCATTGCAACAAACTCTGTATTCTGTGCAAGCCGGGAGGTAAAAAAAATGACTGTAATGAAAATAAATAGGGGGCTGAACAGGTTTACGAAAAACGGTATGAAATTCAGGTAATAGTCAAAAATGATTTCTCTGAGTGGAGCTCGTTTATCAATGAAGTCGTCGAT
Organism: Bacteroidales bacterium; assembly: GCA_035477635.1. Taxonomy (GTDB): domain Bacteria; phylum Bacteroidota; class Bacteroidia; order Bacteroidales; family UBA7960; genus UBA7960. The sequence continues at coordinate 15,613 of DATIKK010000257.1, forward strand.
TCTTTCAGAAAAATCGAAAATGATTACAATAAATATTATGAGTACCATGGTAAATAGAAAGGTGCCCAGAAACTTTTTTATGATATACTGGTCAATCTTTTTCACCCTGGAGGCATTTTAATTTAACAGGTTTTAAAGGCTGTGTAAAATTACCCATATTACAAACGTCTGCTTAGTCTGGGTATCATGTTTTTTTTCCAGACTCCAAAAGTTCCGGCTTTTATGTGTTCACCTGCCTGTTCGACAAGCCACATGTAAAATCTCAGATTGTGCAGTGTTGCAACTATTGGTCCGAGCATTTCATTAGCCACAAAAAGGTGTCTCAGATATGCCCTGCTGTAATGTTGATCTACAAAAACCGTTCCTGAAGGATCGATTGGGTTAAAGTCGTTTTTCCATTTTAAATTCCGGATGTTAATGAATCCCTCGGAAGTGAAAATCATCCCGTTTCTGGCATTCCGGGTAGGCATTACACAATCGAACATATCAATTCCGAGCGCAATACTTTCAAGGATGTTTTCCGGAGTTCCTACCCCCATGAGGTAACGAGGCTTATCATAAGGAAGAATGCTGCACACCAGTTCAGTGATTTCATACATAACCTGAGCCGGTTCACCAACTGAGAGTCCGCCAATGGCGTTTCCTTCGCGATTGCAGTCTGACACAAACCTGGAAGAATCGGCTCTTAATTCGCGATAAGTGCTGCCCTGTACAATTGGAAACAGAGTTTGATTGTTTCCGTAATGCGCCTTGCCTGTGTCAAAATGGTTGCAGCAGCGGGTAAGCCAGGAGTGAGTTATGGCCATCGACTCTTTAGCGTATTGGTAATCGCACGGATATGGGGTGCATTCGTCAAAGGCCATAATGAAGTCGGCTCCAATGACCCGTTGTATATCAATTATTTTTTCGGGCGAAAAAAAGTGCTTCGAACCATCAATATGCGATTGAAAAGTAACCCCATCGGGAGTTAACTTTCGTCGGTGTGCCAATGAAAAAACCTGATAACCCCCGCTATCGGTCAGCAAAGGTTTGTTCCAGTTCATAAAACGGTGCAATCCGCCTGCTTTTCCAATGGTTTCAATACCCGGCCTGAGGTAGAGATGATAGGTGTTGCTAAGAATAATCTGCGCTTTTACTGAAGTGTCGAGGTCGTGATGGTGTAAGGCTTTTACCGTTGCGACAGTACCAACAGGCATAAAGATTGGAGTTTTAATGACACCGTGCGCGGTTTTGATAAGGCCTGCACGGGCGCTTGTACTCGCATCTCTGGCCAGGATTTCAAACTGCATCGTATTTTTCCGAAAATTTCGGCAAATATAAGAACGATTTATAAGGATATGGTAATTTTGCACCTTTCAAAAAAAACCGGCAATGGATTGGCTGAATGGAAATGTATTATATATTGGGCAAATAATGTTGTTTGCATTCGGCCTGGTATTGTGTATTCAACTATTTTATCACTGGTTTTTTTTCAGGCGCCTGGCCTTTTATCGTCCGGAAACGGTTAAGTCTGAGAATCTACCGGTTTCGGTGATAATTTGCGCTCGGAATGAGGCCCAGAATCTGAAAGAAAATTTACCGGCTATCTTGCAGCAAAATTACCGGGAGTATGAGGTAATTGTAGTAAACGATGGTTCCGACGATGATACTCTGGTTCTGTTAAATGAGTTTAAGTCCCGTTTTTTACAACTCAGGGTAATTAACCTCCAGAAAAAGCTCAATTTTTTTACCGGAAAGAAATTTCCGCTTGCTGTGGGCATAAGATGCGCCAAGCATCCGGTGGTTCTACTGACAGATGCCGATTGCCGGCCATCCGGCCCAGATTGGATTAATGAAATGGCATCAAAATTCGATGAAACAACTGAAATTGTTCTCGGATATGGACCATACCGCAAATTGCCTGGCTTGCTTAACTTTTTGATAAGATACGATACCCTTTTTGTTGCTATACAATACTTTTCGTTTGCCCTTGCCGGATATGCCTACATGGGAGTTGGCCGCAACCTGGCCTACAGGCGCAACCTGTTTTTCAGACACAATGGTTTTATCAAACACTATCATATCCCTTCGGGCGACGACGATTTATTTGTAAACCAGGTTGCCACAAGGCGTAATGTCCGGATATGCCTTAACGAGGAATCTCAAACACACTCTTATCCCAAAGAAACATTTGGGCAGTGGTTTTACCAGAAACTGAGGCACATTTCTGCCGGGCACCACTACAAGGTTCGATTCAAAGGGCTCTTATGGTTGTTTTTTCTATCACAGGGTTTGTTTTATCTGCTTTTTGCAGGTTTGGTGGTGGGCTTTCCTTTTTCAACATTTGGAGTTATAGCCTTGATTATGTTTATGTTACGAACTATCAGCATGTTAATAATTTTTTACAAGGCTGGAAAAATAATTAATCAAAGCAAATTATCTTTATCTTTCCCGGTGTTGGATTTGTTACTTTTGGGATTTTATCTTATTTTTTCAATTTCGGCCCTGTTTTATAGAAAAACTGAATGGAAGTAATAACGAGGCTAACCGATAAAGCTCAAAAAGATTACCTGCTTATAAGAGAAGCGGTAGATCGGGGTAGCCAAAAGGCCTACTCAGATCTTATGGCCATTTATCGTGAAACTATCTATTTCATGATGCTAAAAATGACTTCTAACGTCGAAGATGCCGAAGACCTTACAATAGAAGCTTTCGGAAAAGCATTTAAAAGCCTTCATAATTATACTCCCGAATATGCTTTCAGTACATGGCTTTTTAAGATTGCAACAAACAATTGTATTGACTTCATCCGCTCCAAAAAGAAAAATGTATTAAGCATGAATATTGACGAAGAAATAAATTCTTCAAAAAAAGCGGGAAATATTCCGGCTGATACAGGCAATCCGGAGGAACACCTTTTGCGAAGCCAGAAAGTAAAACATATGAGGGCGGTTGTTGAAAGTCTTAAGCCCAGGTATAGAAAACTAGTTGAATTACGGTACTTCGAAGAACTATCTTACGAGGAAATAGGTCAGGAGCTCAATTTGCCACTTGGCACTGTTAAGGCCCAGCTTTTCAGGGCAAGAGAACTTCTTTACAACATCCTGAAAAATTCGACCGAAAACCTTTAGTCATTAGCAGTTGAACCATTTCACAATAATTGCATTAATCATTTAACAATGAGCAGAATTTTCACATCCTTAATTTTATTTGCTTTATTCATTGGCCTGGCTTCCAAGTCATTTGCCCAGCGAGGTTTTGAATATTATGCAACCAAAGAAGGCATTCTTATTCAATATAGATGGTCAAGACAAAATCCTGTCGATCCCCTGAGTAATGCAGCTTTGTCGTTTCGGCTTACCAATCAAAATGAATTCCCGGTAATTGTAGCCCTTTCGGTTAATTTTTATCGTGATAAAAATCACATGTTCGAAAGCAAGGATAACCATTATTGTATAGAGCCCGGCCAAAGTTTGCGGGGCGCTCTTGCTCACATGCGATTCATGGCCGAAGGGGTTACCATCGAAATGACTCAGGAACCTTGGTTTTCGTGGGACATAACAGGCTTTTCGCTAAAGCAGGTAGATTCCTGCCGTTAGCAGAACAGCTTGTTGCCCGGACGGAAGACTTCGCAGAATAATTAACTTTACAGAAAAATTTCTGCATGAGTAACACCGACTTTCGAAAAGCCGTTTTGCAAGGTATTCCCGATGAGTTGCCCGTGTCAAAGCCTTATGATGATGCCGTTAATCATGCCCCTCGCCGGAAAGATATTCTGACAACAAGGGAAAAAAAACTTGCCATCAGGAATGCCCTTAGGTATTTTCCTGAACATCATCATGCTTTGCTGGCGCCTGAGTTTGCGCGTGAATTGACTGAGTTCGGCCGCATTTATATGCATCGGTTCAGGCCTGATTATCCCATAACAGCCCGCAACCTGGATGCTTTTCCCCACAGGAGCAGACAGGCAGCAGCAATAATGTTGATGCTTAGCAACAATCTCGATCATGCTGTTGCTCAACATCCTCACGAGCTTATTACTTATGGGGGCAACGGGGCAGTTTTCCAGAATTGGGCACAGTACCTGCTTACCATGCAATACCTGGCCAACATGACCGACAGGCAAACTTTAGTATTGTACAGTGGTCATCCTCTTGGGTTGTTTCCTTCGCATCCTGAGGCTCCACGTGTGGTGGTAACCAACGGCATGATGATTCCGAATTATTCCAAACCCGATGACTGGGAGAGGTTCAATGCTCTGGGAGTAACACAATACGGGCAAATGACCGCAGGCTCCTTCATGTACATAGGGCCACAGGGTATTGTGCATGGGACTACCATTACTGTGCTGAATGCAGGTAGAATGTTGCTGGGGAACAATAGCAGTTTGAAAGGAAAGGTTTTTGTAACGAGCGGTTTAGGCGGTATGTCGGGGGCTCAGGCAAAAGCCGCTGTAATTGCAGGCGCTGTTGGTGTTCTGGCCGAGATAAACCCCAAGGTAATAAAAATAAGAAAGGAGCAGGGCTGGATTGACGAAGTGTACAACCACCTGCCCGACCTTGTAAACAGAATTAAGGATGCCAGGAACCACAAGGAGGCTGTATCGCTCGTATTTGCAGGCAACATTGTGGACCTTTGGGAAGAACTGGTAAAAAGTAACGTTAAGGTTGAGCTTGGGTCAGACCAGACTTCCCTGCACAATCCCTGGGCGGGAGGCTATTATCCGGCAGGTTTAAGTTTTGACAAGGCAAACGCCATGATGTCAAGTGACCCCGAATTGTTTAAAACCCATGTAAGAGCATCGCTTATCCGGCAAGTGAAGGCCATTAAAGCAATGAGTGAGCGTGGAATGTATTTCTGGGATTATGGAAATGCATTTCTGCTGGAAGCAGGCAGGGCAGGAGCCGAAGTATTTAAGAAAGACGGGTCATACATTTACCCTTCTTATGTTCAGGATATTATGGGGCCAATGTGCTTCGACTATGGATTTGGTCCTTTTCGCTGGATTTGTGCTTCGTCAGATTCTGATGACCTCCGCATTACCGACAGGCTGGCAATCGAAGTTCTTGAAAGACTTATGAAGGATGCCCCTGTTGAGATCAAACAACAGTTGTCGGACAACCTGCATTGGATTAGACAGGCCGAAAACAACAACCTTGTAGTGGGTTCTCAGGCGCGTATTCTTTACGCAGATGCCGATGGACGAATACAAATTGCACGGGCATTCAACAGGGCAGTTCGTGATAATCTCATCAAAGCACCGATTATTCTGGGGCGCGACCACCATGATGTGAGTGGTACCGACAGCCCGTATCGCGAAACCTCCAACATTTACGACGGCTCACAATTTACTGCCGATATGGCAATTCATAACGTAATCGGCGACAGCTTCAGGGGGGCAACATGGGTTAGTATTCATAACGGCGGTGGAGTTGGTTGGGGCGAAGTCATTAACGGTGGCTTTGGTTTATTACTCGATGGAAGCCTTGAGGCCGACCGCAGACTTGAATCCATGCTTTTTTGGGATGTGAACAATGGCATTGCACGACGTAGTTGGGCCAGAAACCACGAAGCAATTTTCGCAATTAAACGCGCAATGGAAAAAGAACCCGACCTAAAGGTTACATTGCCAAATTTTGCAAGCGATAAAATTTTAGATAAACTGTTCGGCGAAGATTAATTGGCCTGTTTTTTGTCCGTTTTTGAAAAAATCTTTGTTTAATTTCCATTTTGACTACTGCAATGATTAACCGACAAAAAAGTTTGGTAAATTTTTTCAAAATATGGCCATTTCATTCAAAAGTTAATATTGAAAGGCACTGTAATATCCGGTATTTTATCCTTCCTGTTCTACTTGTTATGACTTTGTTTATAGGCGGGTGTGCAGGCGAATTTGAAGATCCTTTTGAGGATCCGGTAGAAAAATTCCTTGGCAACTGGAAAGCCACCGAAACAAGTATAGTATTTGGTTCAGGCTATGTTTACGATGTAAGTATTTCAAGAATTTCGGGTCGTTTTTCCGAAGTTTATATTCAAAACTTCTACATGCAGGGTCAGGACCAAAGAGCAAGAGCCTTGGTTACCGGAAATAACCTTAACATTTTTGAACAAACAATAGCCAACGGAACAATTGCCATCAAGGGCAGCGGTCAATTTTCAGCAGGTGTAATCACAATTAATTATACTGCTAACAGTGGAGCCGACCTCGATGTGGTAACGGCAATTCTGCGGCGGCCTGTTTAATTATTACTCAGGTCTTCGGGTTTCAGCCTAAGAACAGAAAAAGGAGGTATGGTGTCGTTTGCTGTTGTTGCAGGTTCAGGGATTGCCCATATATGGCCAGTAGGCCTGTGCCGGGCCCTTTGAATTCTTTCCTCTTCTGCCTTCAATTCCGATTGCATTATTGTGATACGGGTTAATACTTCCTCATGAATACTTTCCATTTCTTCGTGGCGCAACAAATAGCATGCGAGAGCTTCATTGAAGGTCTCAAAGCTGACCTGATGTTTTTCTAAAACGCCATCAAAATAATATCTTACCGAATCAATTGGCTCCCTTAATTGCGATTGTTGTTCCACCAGAAACCCCTCGGTAAGGTAAAGGTCGAGTAATATTTCGGTAAATTTTTCTATGGGCAAAATGCGTTTACAGCGCTCTCTTTCGGCTGAGCGGAAAAACCCGCAGGAAGCAAGTGCAATTAAAAAAACAAGGGCAAAAAAAATCCGGCTCACCGAATGAAAACTTCTAAAGTGCTTCGAGGTCGGTTTATCCAGCATTGCTTTTAAAAAATCGATCTTGTTATCATTTTGCAACAGGAGGCATTCTGTTGGTCCAAAATTACCAAAATTCTTCAAAAGACTTACATCAACCTTCGGTCCAGACTTAGAATTAAAAAGTTTAAAAAAGTTAAAAAAAGTCTAAGCCCACCGGCAGGTTGTTCAATGCTGGCCGCAGGTATTGTGCAATCCTTTAATTTTGACTTCAGGATTTTGGGCGATACTTTTTAAAAAGGCTTTGTAGTCGCAGCTTGATTACTCCCGTCATGGCTTCCTTAACAATACCCGAACTCATTTTCGATTGACCTTCCATGCGGTCCATAAAGATTATTGATATTTCCTTAATTCTGAACCCAAGTTTCCAGGCAAGAAATTTCATTTCAATCTGGAAAGCATATCCGGAAAATTGAATCTTATCAAGGTCGATAGCCTCCAGAACCCTACGGTGGAAGCACTTAAAACCAGCAGTAGTATCGCGAATACTCATGCCGGTTATTTTCCTTACATATGTTGAGGCAAAATACGACAGTAGTACCCTTCCCATAGGCCAGTTCACCACGTTCACCCCCCGGATATAACGTGAACCAATGGCAAGGTCGTAACCATCAACGGCGCAAGCTTCATATAGTTTTATAAGGTCGTCGGGGTTGTGCGAAAAATCCGCATCCATTTCGAAAATATACTGGTAGCCATTTTCCAGTGCCCAGTTAAAACCGAGGATATAGGCCGTTCCTAACCCTAATTTGCCAGGCCGGGTTTTAAGAAATAATCTGTTGCTAAATTCAGGTATCAGTCCCCGTACGATCTCTCCCGTGCCATCGGGCGAATTATCGTCAACTACCAAAACATGAAAATTTCCGGGTAGAGACATCACCTTCCTGATCATCTTCTCTATATTTTCCCTCTCATTGTATGTAGGGAAAATAACCAACCTTTCAGCAGAATACACTTTCAGAAAGTTTTTTAAACCAGACCTGTTTGCTGCATGTCTGAAATACAATTAATAAAATTCACAAGTTGAGTACTTTTGCAAAAAGTCAAAATTAGGGATTTGATTTAAATATTTTTGCAAAAAACCGTTAAAAGGTTGTAGGATTTTAAAATTAATGGTTTTGCCTGCAATTTATATCATGAAAAGAGCATCCCGTCCAGCCTGAGGCGCTACGGGGCTAAGCGAAACAAGTTCCCGATAAACGCGAGGCAAGTTATTCGACCATTGTAAAACCTAATTATTTACGGATGAATGATAAGGTTATTTATTTCGATAATGCTGCGACAACACCTCTTTTGCCTGAGGTGGCTGATTTAATGTATTTCTCCTTGATGAATAACTATGGAAACCCAAGTTCGGTTCACCAAATAGGACGTCATGCAAAGGTGGAATTAGAAAAAGCACGGAGGATTGTAGCCGGTTTGCTGAATGTGCAGCCAGGTGAAATCTTTTTTACATCGGGAGGCACAGAAGCAAACAACTCAATTCTTACCGGATGTGCCCGAGACCTCGGACGCCGACATTTTATAACAAGCAAACTTGAACATCCATCGGTATTGAATATTCTTGGCGCTGTACAAAAGCAATATGCCTGTAAAGTTAGCTACGTTAATTTCGATGAGAAAGGGATTTTGGACCTTGACCACCTTGAACAATTAATCCACAATAACCCAGACTCGGTGGTTTCACTGATGCACGCCAACAACGAAACCGGCAACCTCCTTCCAATTAAAGAAGCAGGAAATCTTTGTCAAAAGTACAGGACATTGTTTCATAGTGATACCGTTCAAACAGCCGGAAAATTTGCCCTTGATTTTCAAAAGCTTCCGGTTGACTTTGCCGTTTTTAGTGCGCACAAGTTTCATGGCCCCAAAGGCGTTGGAGCTATGTTTGTTAAAGCAGGTACAGGTATTAAACCATATATTTTCGGAGGAGCTCAGGAACGAAACATGAGGGCCGGTACCGAAAATGTTGCCGGAATAGCAGGTATGGCAAAAGCGCTTGACCTTGTAACCTGCAATATGGATACGGCCTTTAAAAAAATCACAGAACTTCGCTCATTTCTGATTGAAGAGCTGCCTAAAGAGATACCCGGACTAAAATTTTTAGGTGATGCAACAGGCAACAGCCTTTACACGATCATCAACTTTGCTCTGCCTGGCAGAATGGAATCAGGTCAGATTATGAGTTTGCTCGATTTGTCGGGCATCTGCGCATCGGCCGGAAGCGCATGTTCCTCCGGAAGCAACAAACCCTCTCCGGTTCTTTTGGCAATGGGGGTTGACCCGCTTACCCCCAACCTG
>DATIKK010000258.1:0-1965 GCA_035477635.1 Bacteroidales bacterium
GCAAAAAGAAAAATTTGCCGTAATGCACACCGCCCGTGAGGCCGTACCTCCCGAGAAATTGCTGCTTGCCGGCACGGGCTGCGAGTCCACACGCGAAACCATAACCCTCACAAAAGAAGCAGCACGGGCCGGGGCAGATGCTGCTGTGGTGCTTAATCCGTCGTTCTACAAAGCACAGATGGATCAGGAAACATTGAAGGCGCATTTTTTTGCGGTTGCGGATGCATCTACCATACCCATTATCATTTACAATATGCCACAAAACACAGGCCTCGACATGTCGGCGGAGGTCATAATGGCAATATCCGGGCATCCGAACGTCGTCGGGTTGAAAGATTCGGGCGGCGATCTGGAAAAGATGCGGCGAATCATTGCAAATTGCAAGCCGGATTTTCAGGTGCTTGCCGGTTCGGCCGGTTTCCTGCTGCCGGCATTGCAAATCGGGGCAATTGGCGGGATTTTGGCTCTGGCCAACATAGCTCCGGCAGTATGCCTGAAAATCGTTGAGCTGTTTCTTGAAAACAAACAGAATGAAGCCACGGAACTTCAGCGAAAGATCGTGGAACTGAATGCAGCAGTTACCCGCCAGTGGGGTGTGCCGGCGCTCAAAGCAGCCCTTGATCACCTCGGATTGTATGGAGGCATAGCCCGAAAACCCCTTCTCAAAGTATCAAAAGAAAACCGGGAAAGGGTTTTGAACCTGTTAGAGGCTATACAAAACACTCCCTTTTAATCTTTTTTGCTTAATCATTATCCTATCACGACTCTATGCTTGCTAAATTCTCAGGATTTTTGCTGAATAGCGCCAATTTTATACACATCGGCCTCCTGGTGATATTGTTTCTGGGTTTTCAGTTTTTGATTTTTCCGGTTTTTTTGGAAAGGATGGGAGCAAGCGAACCATACAAAATACCCGATTTGATGTTTGGATTCAGTATTGAGCAAGCCTATGCTTTCCTCTCCCATTTGGGCGTAGATGGCCGAAAGGCCTATCTAACAACCCAAATGTGGGTTGATTCTGTTTATCCGCTGATATACGGCTTCATGCTGGCGCTGATCATCGGAAAAATTCATGCGGCAACGCCGGGTTTAACAAAAAAGTACAAGCGCCTCAACCTTGTTCCGATAGCCGCAGCATTTGCCGATTACCTTGAAAATACCGGCATCATTGTCATGCTCCTTGCATACCCTGCTAAGATAGGTTTTGCCGCACATTTGGCCTCGGTGTTTGGGATGATAAAATGGACCCTGATTGGGATTTCTATTGGAATTATTTTTTTAAGTTTGCTTTACTTTGTGTTTCTATCAAAAAAATTTAATTGCGACCTGCGCCGATTCAGTTGAAATGAAATTTTTTCGAATCATTTTAATTCAACATAAATATGAACTCATTTAAAATCGGTTTTTTGGGCGTTCTAATGGTTTTTGGCCTTTATAATGCCACTTTTTCCCTGCCTGATGAAGAATTCCGACAGAAAGCTGCCAGAATTCATCAAAGGATACTTACAGTTGACACCCATGTTGACACCCCCCTGCACATGCTCGACCGTGATTTTGATGTAAGCCAACGGCACGAGCCAGGAGAACGAGGTGCCAAACTGGATTTTCCGCGGATGCGCGAGGGCGGACTTGATGCGGCATTTTTCGCAGTGTTTCTCTGGCAGGGCCCCCTCACCGAAGAAGGCTACCAGGCAGCCCAAAGACGAGCATTCGAGAAATTTTCCATAATACGCAGCGCTATTCATGCAAATCAAACACAGGCCGGTCTTGCGCTAACATCGGCCGATGCCATGAGACTCAAAAGGCAGGGAAGGCTGGCAATTTATATAGGAGTAGAAAATGCTTACCCAATTGCTTATGACATTAGTATGGTGCAAACCTTTTACGACCTTGGCGCCCGCTATATTGGCCTTACCCACTCTTTGAACAACCAGGTTGCCGATGCCTCCACAGACGATGCACGTC
>DATIKK010000259.1:0-6493 GCA_035477635.1 Bacteroidales bacterium
CGGCCTCGGCCGCAGTTTTTTCATTTGCACACCATGCTGCGACAATTTCTTTTTTATGAGCTTCCTTCGAATTTCTGACAAATTCGGTAATTTCGGTGGAGGGAGTTCCCGGATAAGCAAATATGCCAGACATGCCTGCATCTATCCCTGCCTGTGCTATTGCCTCATCCCCCAGTAACAATACTTTTTGCATAAAACTATATTGGTTTTATTTTTTTGGATTGAAATTTGATGTACGCAAAACTAAATAAATTTTAACAGGAGCCTTGATTAATTATACTATAATTCTGCTGTAAAAAACTTACATAATTTTTTTGAAAAATTATCGAAAAATTTTCTAATTTTCGAGTGTTTTAATATACTATATGAACCTGCTGGCCCATACCTATCTTTCCGGAGAAAGCGAAGATATTTTGCTTGGAAATTTAATTGCCGATATGGTTAAAGGGCGTCAGGTAGATAATTTTCACCAGGGAATTGTGGAAGGCTTTTTGCTTCACCGCAAAATTGATTCCTTCACCGATACTCACCCTATTATTGAGCGAAGCAAAATGAGGTTGCGCAACAAGTATCGACTGTATTCGGGAGTTGTGGTCGATATGTTTTACGACCATTTCCTTGCCCGCTATTGGAATGAATATTCGAGACACTCTCTTACCCTATTTGTAAAACAGGCTTATAACGTTCTGCTGAAAAACTATTTTTTGCTTCCTATGCGGGCAAAAAATGCGTTGCCCTACATGGTGTCGTCTAACTGGCTGGTAAACTATGCTGACCTTGACCGAATGCGCGTTCATTTTGAAGGAATGGCAAGGCGCACTCCTTTTAAATCGGGCATGGAAGATGCAGTTGAAGACCTGATAAAGTATTACGACATTTTTGAGGACGAGTTCAGAACATTTTTCCCCGAACTTGTTGATTATGTCGAATTACAGGGTATTTCACTCCAGCATCACCGCAACGGAGGAATTAATACCAGGAATTGGTCATAAGGTAGTCCTGCACATAATCTGTGATGGCTTCTTCGAGAGTATAAAATGGCGTTTTAAATCCAATCCCAAACAATTTGTCCATTTTGGCCCGGGTGTAATACTGATAGGTATCTCGTATATCGCCCGGGGTATCAATAAAACTGATTCGAGGTTCCTTGTCGAGCGCCTTGAAAGTGGCTTTGGCTAAATCCAGAAATGTTCTGGCCTGGCCTGTGCCTAAATTATAAATACCCGAATGCTTTTTTACCAGAAGGAAATAGAATAATACGTTTACCACGTCTTTTACGTAAATAAAATCGCGGCTTTGCCCTCCATCACTAAAATCTGGCCGGTGCGACCGAAACAGTTCCATCCTTTCTGTCTGCGAAATCTGCCTGTAGGTGTGCAATACCACTGAAGCCATTCGCCCTTTGTGGTACTCATTAGGCCCGAATACATTGAAAAATTTTATTCCTGCCCAGAAGTAAGGACAGTTCTTTTGCTCAAGCACCCATTTGTCGAAATCGTTTTTGCTCTCACCGTATGGATTCAGGGGTTTTAGCCGGCCTACCATAGCGTGGTCATCGTCATATCCGTGCTCTCCTGCTCCGTAAGTAGCCGCCGATGATGCGTAAACCAGGGGTAATTCGTATTTCACACAATTATTCCAGAGTTGTTTTGAGTAATTAAGATTCAACTCATCAAAAACCGACTTTCTAAACTCAGTGGTGTCGGTGCGGGCTCCAAGATGAAACACAAACGACACTTTATGGTAATTTTCACTCAGCCATTCGAACAATACAGTACGATCTACCTTTTTCCGGAAAATCTTATTCGTTAAATTAAGATTTTTGACCTGGCTTGAGAAGTCATCGACCAGGACAATGTCGGTAAAACCCTTGTTGTTAAGCTTGTTTACCAGGCAACTTCCAATAAATCCGGCCGCTCCGGTTACTATAATCATAATATCGGCTTTTAATATCTGTTATTGTTACGTCTTGTTCAAAAATTCAACAATTTCTGGCAAAACCCTGCAACCTCTTTGGTTTTTTATAACCCCGGCCTTAAGGCCATTTTATGTATATCTCTGAATATAAATGCTTTAGCCTACATAGTTGCTTAATTAATTTATTCTTAGGCCTGACTCACAGTTCTTTTTGTAACGCCAGGAGAAACTTCTGTATTTTATCAAGCGATTTCACAATTTCAAAATCGCGCTTTACTTCTTCTGGTTCGCTTTTCAGTAATTCTTTTACACCCTGAAGGGTATAGCCCTTTATCTTGACCAAATGGTAAATCATATGAAAGTTGTCAACATCCTGAGGCGTAAAATATCGGGTTCCTTTTTTGTTTTTGCGAGGTTTTAAAATGTCAAACTCCTTTTCCCAAAACCTGATAAGCGAAGTGTTTACATTGAACTTCCTCGCCAACTCTCCAATCGAATAATATACTCTTTCAGGGTTATGATCGCCTTTTTGCACCATGCTTGGAATTGAACTGTAAAAATAACAATTACTTGACATGTAAATAAAGCAAAGTGTCAGGTTAATTGCGCAGCTGACAGATAACAAAAAAACCCGGACTAAGCCGGGTTTTACTATAAAATAGGTTGTGCTTACGAAAGCGACTGGTTCACTCTTGATGCAACTTCGTAGATGTGTTCGAATTCTTCGGGAGTGAGGTCGTTGAAGAAATAATGTACCGGGTTTACCTTGCGACCGTTTCTTATCACCTCGTAATGCAGGTGGGGAGCTGTTGAAAGGCCGGTGTTTCCAACGGTGCCTATAACCTCCCCACGCGAAACCCTTTGACCCGGCTGCACTTTAATAGTGTGCATGTGAGCATAAAGGGTTGCATACCCGAAACCATGATCGATTTCGACCATCAATCCATATCCTGAAAAATTTCGCTGTGCCCTGCGCACCACGCCATTGCCTGTCGAATATATGGGCGTGCCGGTAGGCGCAATGAAATCGACTCCGGTGTGCATGCGAAGCTTTTTATAAATAGGATGAATCCGGTAACCAAAACCCGACACCAGGCGATCAGTTCCCAAGGCAATGGGGATTATGGCCGGGATAGATGCAAGCATCTCAGTTTTATTTTTGGCCATTTCGAACACTTCGTCGAACGAGTGCGACTGAACGTAAAGTTGCCTTGCAATACGGTCAACGCGTTGAGCGGTGGCAATAATCATCTCGCTGTTGTTCATCCCTTCGAGGTGGCTGTAGCGGTCGGCCCCTCCGAATGCAGCTTCGCGCACGGTGCTGGGAATAGGCTCTGCTTCAAAGATAACCCTGTAGATATGGTCATCGCGCTCCTGTAAATCCGAAATTACCGTTTCGAAAATGTCAAGACGGTCGCTAAGAATTTGGTATTGAGTCCTGTATTGTGCTATTTCTCGCTTCAATGCCTTTTCTGCGGGCGAATCAAAAATTGTATATCCAATGCTGAGAACGATAACCGAAAATACCATTCCGGATAACACTATTCGTAAAAACCCCCTAACCTTATCCCAGAATGTTTCGCTGACCCTTTCTACTGCGAGCGACTTGGTGTTAAAGTGGTACTTTACTTTCTTTCCCATTGCTTCTTTTTTGGTATCAACTTATTTGTAAACTGTAAAAAAAATACACGGGTAGCTGTACTTTTATATAGTAACGCAATCCATATTTTAATGTTGCAAAACTACACAAAAATACCGTATTTTTGCGCACCCGCACTGCAAAAAAAATTAAAAAAACTGCTCATATTCAATGAAATCCAAATTAGTTCGTAAAGCCTTTCTCGATTTTTTTGAATCAAAGAAGCACTTTATCGTTAATTCAGCTCCGATGGTCGTAAAAAACGACCCAACCCTAATGTTTACAAATGCGGGAATGAACCAGTTCAAAGATATTTTTCTTGGGAACACACTTGCCAGTCATCCACGTATAGCAAATACTCAAAAATGTCTGAGGGTTTCAGGAAAACATAATGACCTTGAGGAGGTAGGCCACGACACTTACCACCATACAATGTTCGAAATGCTTGGCAACTGGAGCTTTGGCGATTATTTTAAAAGGGAAGCCATACTCTGGGCCTGGGAGCTTCTTACCGATGTATATAAAATCGAAAAGGACAGGCTTTATGTAACTGTTTTTGAAGGAGATGAAGCCGATGGTCTTGAACCCGACGAAGAAGCATTCACTCATTGGAAAGAAATACTGAGCGGAGACAGGATCATTTTTGCTGACAAGAATGACAACTTCTGGGAAATGGGCGATACGGGTCCTTGCGGGCCGTGTTCGGAGATTCATGTTGACCTGCGGAGCGATGATGAGCGCAGGACAATCCCCGGAAAAGACCTTGTAAACAAGGATCACCCGTTGGTGGTTGAAATATGGAACCTGGTTTTTATTCAATACAACCGGATGAGTAACGGCCAATTGATGTTGCTGCCCGACAAGCATATCGATACAGGCATGGGGTTCGAGCGCCTTTGCATGGCTTTACAAGGTAAAAAATCGAATTACGACACTGACATTTTTCAGCCCTATATCCTGAAACTTTCAGAAATGGCGGGGACTCCTTACGGGAGTGGTCAAATGACCGATGTTGCTATGCGGGTTGTTGCTGATCACCTTAGGGCTGTGGCGTTTGCTATTGCTGATGGCGAGACCCCTTCGAACAACAAAGGGGGATACGTTATTCGGCGCATTCTGCGAAGGGCCATACGCTATGGTTATACTTTTCTTTTGTTCCGCGAACCGTTTGTGTTTAAGCTGGTGCCGGTTCTGGTCGATACCATGGGGCAGGCTTTCCCCGAGCTTGCAGCTCAGCAGAGCCTTGTCGAAAAGGTTATTGAGCAGGAAGAAGCTACTTTTTTAAGAACCCTTGAATTGGGAATACAAAAGTTTGAACAATATATTGCTCAAAATCCCAACCTGAAGGTTATCGACGGGCAGTTTGCTTTTGAGTTGTACGACACTTACGGATTTCCTGTTGACCTTACCTGTCTGATGGCAAAAGAACACCAATGGGATGTTGACATGGAAGGCTTTGAGGCTGGAATGAAAAATCAGAAAACCCGGAGCAGGGCTGCTGCCATCGTCGAAACAGGCGATTGGATTGAAGTGCGGCCTGCAATGGCTGAAACAGAATTCCTGGGTTATGAATTGCTCGAATCGGAAGTAGAACTGTTGAAGTACCGGAAAGTATCGGGCAAGGGGAAATCATATTTTCAATTGGTGCTGGACAAAACGCCCTTTTACGCCGAATCGGGAGGGCAGGTTGGCGACCGTGGCCGGCTCACTGCAAGTAATGGAACGCAGATTGAAATCGTCGATACTCAAAAAGAGAACAACCTGATAGTTCACCTTGCAGAGAATGTTCCCCAGAAAATGCCTGCGCATTTTGTGGCTAAAGTCGATGTAGAAAAACGCAAACTGACGGAATGCAACCACACGGCAACTCACCTGATGCATTCTGCCCTCGTTCAGGTGCTTGGCAATCATGTGCAGCAAAAAGGATCGTTGGTCGATGAGCAGAGGTTGAGATTCGATTTCTCGCACTATACCAGGGTAACTCCGGAGCAGATTGCGAAGATTGAACATATTGTAAATGCAAAGATCAGAGACAACATACCACAGGAGGATCACCGCGAACTCCACATGGAGGAAGCAAAAAAAATGAATGCTGTTGCCCTGTTTGGCGAAAAATACGGGGAAAAGGTTCGCGTGGTCGCTTTTGACAGGAACTTTTCCACCGAACTTTGCGGCGGCACACATGTTCATTCAACAGGACAAATCGGCTTGTTTCGTATTGTTTCGGAGGGAGCTATAGCTGCCGGAATAAGGCGGATTGAGGCGGTTACGGGAGAGAGTGCCGAAAATTTCGTCGATCAGAAAATTCACGAACTCAACGAACTTAGGGCATTGCTCAAAAACCCTAAAAATTCCGTTCAAACCTTAATGCAATTGCTGGAGCAAAACGATGAGCTCAGGAAAAAATCGGAGATATTTCAAAAACAGCAGGCCAGTCAAATGATTGACGTTTTGTCGGAAAAGGTTGAAAAAATTAATGGTATAAACTTCATTGGGCATTGTGAAGAAATGAGCGCTGAGTTGGCCAAAGACCTTGCTTTTGCTGTGAAATCGAAGTTAGATAACCTTCTGTTGGTATTATGTTATCAGTCTGACAGAAAGCCGGGTTTTGCAATAATGATTTCTGAAAACCTTGTGGAGGAACGCAAGCTGCATGCCGGAAACATGGTGCGTTCACTTGCCGTTCATATACAAGGTGGTGGGGGAGGACAAGCATTCTTCGCCACTGCTGGTGGCAAGAAAACTGAAGGCCTGGTACGTATTATTGAAGAAGCCAGGAAGTATATTTCCTGAACAAACCAAAGGTAATCCTAAGCAAAACGCCCGCAAACTGCCGCAAACGGGCAAAAAGCACAATTAGCCTTTTCCTGGGTTTGATCAAAGGGGGTATTTGGGTCAAATATTTTGCTAAGCAATACTTCAAGTTTGTTACCGTAT
>DATIKK010000260.1:0-5901 GCA_035477635.1 Bacteroidales bacterium
AGAAATTTTATGTAGAGTAAGGGTTTGACCGCAAAAGTAATTATCCGGCAGTAAACCAAAATTCCCTATAATTTTGCATAATGGAATAACGACAAGTGATGATGTAGTGAGCCATCTGGCCTCAGGCGAGACCAACCTGCATGATAAATATTTGGCGAATTCCCTTGTTTCGCATCAGGCGGGATGACACAAGTTTTTTGAACTTTAATAGCAAATTATTGCACATGAAATTCAGAGGCTTTATTTGCATGGTGGTCATTTTTGCGTTTACCTCGTTGGCTTATGGCCAGCAAGAGCCCCAAATTAGCCATAATATGTTCAATAATTTGGGAATTAATCCAGGTTTCGCAGGGTTATCAGGCCAAATCGGAATTACAGGAATTGCGCGTCACCAATGGCTTGGTTTTAATGATGCTGATGGTCAGAGTTTAAATCCAGAAACCTACCTGCTGAGCGCCGACGCCCCGATTCCTTTTCTAAGGGGAGGATTAGGGTTAGGTTTCATGCAAGACCGTCTTGGATATGAATTGAACTTCGGTGTAAGATTATCATACTCATACCATGTGCAACTTAACCAGGGGAAATTAGGTTTGGGCGCTCAGATAGGATTTCTTGACAAGCGATTTGATTTGGGAAAGCTAACTACCATTATTGGCGATGATCCAGCTTTAAGGGGAGGAATTGAGGAGTCAATGTTTTTCACCGATTTTGCCCTGGGTGTTTTTTACAATGAAGAAGGGAAGCGCTGGGCGGGGCTGTCGATGTCCCAAATAGCAAGGTCAAATCCTTCAGCAGGAGAGATGTTCTCACTTAGTCGCCACGCTTATTTTTCGGGAGGACAACATTTTGAGTTACTGAGCCTTCCAGATTACATAATAAGCCCGTCATTGCTGGTAAAAACAGACTTTACATCAACCCAGATTGATTTAAATGTAATGCTCACATACAATAACAGGCTATGGGGTGGCGTTAGTTACAGGCTGAGAGATGCTATGGTGTTCTTTCTGGGGATAAAATTAGACCAGATCAAACTGGGGTATTCCTATGATTTTACAACCTCTGCCATTGGACGCGGAGGACGGAGTGCCGGAAGCCATGAAATTATGGTCAAATACAGTTTCGATCTTGACATTGAGAGGGATAGAGAAGTACAGCGAAATATTAGGTTTCTTTGATTGTATTGAAAAATTTACTACTTAAAAAACAGGTTAATCAACAACCACTTGGTCAATAAAAAAGAATTGAATTGCAATGAGTTTGTTAGATAAAACCCATACAATGGTGAAACGAAATTCATCGATTGCTATAATCTCACAAGCGAATTGTATCATCTTGCATAAGGCAAGGCGAGACGAGATAAAACGGGCTGCCTGACGAATTAAAAACAAATTTTGAACAGATGAAAAAACTGATTTTCTTTAGTGTATTGGCTGTTATGCTGTTTACGGCCTGCGATAGGTCGGGTCAAGGACATTTAACTGGGGTACTTGACAGGCCAGATGGGTTTTATGGCGATCCGCCAGGAATGGTGTTCATTCCGATGGGAAGTTTTACGATGGGTCCATCTGATCAAGACATTGCATATGCACATAATGCTATGGCAAGGACTATATCCATACCGGCATTTTATATGGATGAAACCGAGATCACCAACAATCAATACCGCCAGTTTGTACACTGGGTTCGCGATTCCATTGCCCGCACCATGCTTGGTGCATTGAATCCTGAGTTCCTGATAGAGGAAGATCAGTTCGGGAACTTATTGGATCCCCCAATGCTTAATTGGAGGCAGGAAATCAGGTGGGATGACCCTGAGGAAATGGAAGCACTTGCTGAACTTTACCTGCCCGAGCACGAAAGGTTTTTCCGTCGGCGCGAGGTTGACACCCGCAGGCTTTTGTACCGCTACCATATTATTGACCTGGCACGGGCTGCCAGGCGAGGTGAAAGGGATACACCCCGCTCGGAGTTGGTAATTGAGCATGTTACGCCGATTTATCCGGATACCATGGCCTGGATTCATGACTTTACGTACTCCTACAACGAGCCCATGACGCAATATTATTTCTGGCATCCTACCTACGATCATTACCCGGTGGTAGGGGTTAACTGGATGCAGGCAAGAGCTTTCAACGTTTGGAGAACGCAACTGCTTAACAGCTACCTTGCTGGCCGGCAAAGGCCATTTGCACTTGAGTTTTCGTTGCCTTCGGAAGCCCAGTGGGAATATGCTGCGCGCGGAGGCCTCGAACTTAGCCCATTCCCATGGGGCGGCCCATATATTCGCAATCAGGATGGTTGTTTCCTTGCAAATTTTAAACCTCTTAGAGGTAATTATATAGCAGATGGCGGATATCAGACCATTATCGTAGGACACTACCCACCAAATGATTTTGGCCTTTATGACATGGCTGGAAACGTTGCAGAATGGACCCGTAATGCTTACGATGAGTCATTTTATGTTTTCGGACACGATATGAATCCTGATTTCCAGTTCGAAGCCAGGCCTGAAGACCCGCCAGCCCTCAAACGCAAGGTGGTAAGGGGCGGATCATGGAAAGATGTAGGCTTTATGCTTCAGGTAGGCGTCAGAACATATGAATACCAGGACACAGCGAAAGCTTACATAGGTTTCAGAAGCATTCAAATTTTTCCGGGACGTGACAGAGACGATCGCAGGGGAGGTTTTTCAAATGTTTATTAAAGTCTTAGTCATTAGTTCTTTAATTCACCCAATTTTCTTTTAACTTTTTTTTGGAAAAAAATGAAATTTGTAAGAACCAAGGCATGGAAAACACTCATGTCAAGACTATATGGATGGGGAGCATCTATTGTTATTATCGGGGCTCTTTTTAAGATTATGCACTGGCCGTTTGCCGGACCTATGCTTGTAATAGGCATGGCAGTCGAAGCCGTGGTGTTTTTCTTTTCGGCTTTCGAGCCTCTTCACGAAGAGCCTGATTGGAGTCTGGTTTATCCCGAGCTTGCCGGAATCGATGGAGGCGATGCTCGAACCGCAATATCGCGCTCGGTAACCCCAAACCTTACTATCTCAAGTACTCTCGACAAATTGCTCGAAGATGCAAATATTGGACCTGAGCTTATTGGGAAATTAAGTACAGGCCTGCAAAATCTCAGCAATAATGTGGCAAAAATGTCTGACCTTTCAAATGCTGCCCTGGTAACCAATGGCTATATCATGAATGTGGAAAACGCCTCCAAGTCAGTTTTGGAACTCAGCCAATCATACAAAAATACTGCTGAATATCTGAAACATGATTTGACTCTTTCGCAAGAATATGCCAATAGCCTGAAGAATGCAGTAACTTCAATGAACCTTCTAAGCGAAACCTATCAAAAAACGGCACAAACTGCAAAAGAGAACCAGGAAATTTCAACTCATTTCAACAGTAACCTTCGTGAGATAACAAGTAACACTGTACAGCTATCAGATGCTTACAGCAAAAATGCTGCACTTCTTGCCAAATCTGTGGAAGCTCTTGAGGGCAACACTAACGGAGGTATGGTTTTCAGCGAGCAGTTGCAAAAATCTGCTAACAACCTTATGGCGCTTAATGCAGCCTATGAACTGCAATTGCAGGCATCTGGCAATCAGATGGCCGGTACAGAAAAACTACAGCAAACCGTTGGCGCCATGGTTAACAACCTAAACGAGTCATTAAACAGCACAAAGCAATATAAAGACGAAATAGAAAAACTCAACGCCAACATTAAAGCGCTAAACAGCATTTACGGAAATATGCTGTCGGCAATGAACTTCAATGCCACACGTTGATAATGGGCACTTTTAAAATTAACTATTAGCGAACCACATTAATATCTTCAAACCATGGCAGGTGGAAAACAAACACCAAGGCAAAAGCTGATAGGTCTCATGTATCTGATATTTCTATCGTTGATGGCCCTGAACGTATCAAGACAGGTTCTTGATGCCTTTCCTCATATTGATGAAGGAATCCTTCAGACCAACGTGAACCTCAACCAGAAAACAGAAACGGTGATGCAGCAATTTCTCCAGCAGGAGGTTATCAATCCTGTTGAAGTACAACCATTCTTTGAGGATGCAAAAGAAGTGCGAAGGATCGCTCAGGAAATGGTTGACTTTGTTCAGCTTCAAAGGGCAGAAATGATTGCAACTATCGATAACATACCTTTGGAACAAGCGGCTACTATGAACCTTATTGACTTGCGAAATAAGGATAACTATAGCAATTCATCAAGGTTTTGGGTACAGGAACACAATCAGGACCCGATAAATTCTGGTGGGCCTGGCACACGGGCTTACGAATTGCGCAACCGAATTGAAGCATATAGAACTGCTCTTTATGAAATTGCATCCGAACATGGCCTTCAGGATGCTGTAACACTTGGGCTTAACCTTGAGGGGCCCTATCATCTTCCTAACTCTGCTACTGTTATCAGTTGGCAACAACAAATGTTTGACAGGGTAATTCCCGTTGCCATTGCTACCAATCTAACCCGGTTGGTTACCGAGATTCGCAATGCTGAATTCGATGTTATAAACACTCTTTTTGGAGCTATCGGCGCCGACGACTTCAAGTTCGATCAGATTGAGGCAAGGGTGGTACCGCGTAGCCAAATAGTACTGGCAGGCGAAAATTATGAAGCCGACATTTTCGTTGCAGCTATTGATACCCGAGCCGAACCCATTATTATTGTCGATGGCAGAAATATTCAAACAGAGGGAGGGGTAGGTAGGCTTGTGATTCCCGCTACTGGTACTGGTGAAAGAACCTTCAGGGGGGTTATCAGGGTTACTAACCCTGCAGGCATTCCTCAGGAATATCCTTTCGAATCAAGTTTCATGATTCAGCGACCTTATCTCACAGTTTCGGCTGATGCCATGAATGTGTTTTACATAGGTGTTGCCAATCCGGTTTCCATTTCTGTACCTGGAATTCCTACTGAAGTCCTCAGGCCTTCAATTTCGTCTGGAGCCACTTTGACACATAGGGGTGGCGCAAGGTACACGGTAAATGTTTCTCCCGGGGTACGCGAGGTTCAGATTACTGCAAATGCAATTATAGATGGAGTTTCGCGCAGTATGGGTTCTTCAACCTTCAGGGTCAGAACTGTTCCTGACCCAATTGCACTAATTGCCGGAAGACGCGAAGGCCGTATTTCACGGGAAGAACTATCCCTTGCAAGGGCAATTATTCCCAGGCTTGAAGGTTTCGAGTTCGACATGAATTTTGAAATAGCCTCTTTTACAATGGCTACAACTATCGGAGGCGATTTCAGGAGTTTCAATGCAACCGGAAACACATTTACATCTGATATGATGACAGCCGTCAATACATCTACCCGCGGACAGCGTTTCATTTTCGAAAATATCACAACCCGGCCTGGACCTGATGGGCGGGTAAGAACATTGTCACCCATTGCCTTAATCATTCATTAAAAAATATTACCGGAGGTAATTCCCATGCTCAAGAACGTATTTGCAATTATTCTTTTGTGCCTTGTTTTAAGTCTGCCAGTTATTGGCCAAATTCAAAACCAGCCACGTAATGATTTTTTTGACCGAAGAACCGTTACTGAAAGAGAACCCGCAACCCTCCCTTACGTACGTGAGGCAGATATTCTTTGGAAAAGAAGGGTCTGGCAGGTGTTAGACCTTAGGGAAAAGATCAATCAACCATTATATTTTCCGGTTACACCATCTGACGGCAGAAGAAGTTTTATGCAGGTAATCGTTGATGGTATCAGAGACGGCGAAATAACGGCTTTTGATGTTGTTGACGAGGAGTTTAATGTTCCACTGACACCTGATCAACTTTTTTCCCGCCTTGAAAGAACGCAAACAATCACCATGCAAAGACCAACGCCTCCTTACGAGGAGTTTGATACTACGCTGGT
>DATIKK010000261.1:0-6388 GCA_035477635.1 Bacteroidales bacterium
CCCGTAGAAGCTCCCCAGTTTTCTCTGGGAACAACCTCACATTATCTTGACTACGGTTTCAAGCCCATGTTCCCTTTTGGTTTTGGGTTGTCGTACTCATCATTTGAAATCAGCAATGTACAGATTGAAAAAAATCAACTAAAGAAAGGGGAGAACATCAGGGTAACCTTAAATCTAAAAAACACCGGCAATATGAAGGCCTCAGAAGTGGTGCAACTTTACACCAGGCAGCTTTTTGGCAGTCGTACCAGGCCTGTAAGGGAACTCAGGGCTTTTCAGAAAATTTTACTGGAACCAGGCGAACAACAGCAACTTATGTTCGAAATCAACACCAGTGAACTTGGCTTCCATAACCACCAAATGCAATTTGTAACCGAATCCGGACAATACCACTTATGGGTAGGAACTTGTTCCCAGTCGGGCATAAAAAAGGAATTTGAAATAATTGATTAACGCTTTTTAAATATCCATCCCCATATTCTAAACAAATGGCCGAAAAATTATATACTATTTTCATTTCCCTTATTGTGGCTCTCGGTGGGTTCTTGCTGGGTTTCGACAGCGCAGTAATATCAGGAGCTTTACCATTCTACCGGGTAACTTTCGGGCTCGAACAAGGTTCAATGCTGCTTGGGTTTTCAGTCAGCTCACTAATTCTTGGAGCGATAATGGGAAATATCATTGCTGGTTCGCTGGCAGATCGTTTTGGTCGAAGCAAGGTATTAAAGGCAACAGCAATCCTTTTCACGGTAAGCGCCATAAGCTCCGCTCTGGCTTTTGACATTACAAGTTTTATCATAGCACGGATAATAGGGGGAGTCGGAGTAGGCATGGCAATACTGGTTGCACCCATGTATATTGCCGAAATTTCGCCCCGCAAGATGCGAGGAACGCTGGTAAGTTTTAACCAGTTTAACATAGTGATTGGGATTTCTATAGCTTATTTTTCAAACTATTATTTTCAGCAAACAATTGCAGACCCGGATTTGAAATGGAGGGTTATGTTGGGGGTAGAGGCTGTTCCCGCCATTTTGTACCTGTTGTTGCTTTTCCTTGTTCCACGTAGTCCGCGCTGGCTAATGCAAAAGAGCAAAAATGAAGAAGCCAGAACAGTATTGGTAAGAATTCACGGGGAGGAGCAATCTCTGGTAGAGTTTGATGAAATTGACAGAAACCTGAAGCAAGAATCAACCATAAAGAAGGCGCGCTGGGCCGAGGTATTCTCTTCCCGCATGAAACAAGTACTGATTATTGGTTTCGGAATAGCCTTTTTTCAGCAAATAACAGGCATCAATGCTATTTTCTATTACGCTCCAATGATTTTCGAAATGGCTGGTGGTGGGCGTGATGCTGCATTTGTTCAAGCTGCAATACTCGGAGTTACCAATGTGGTGATGACCATAGTTGCCATGTTTCTTATTGACAGTATTGGCCGCAAACCCCTTCTTTATATTGGCGCTGCGGGCATAAGCATTTCACTTGCCCTTGTAGGGTTTTCTTTTTACAAGGCACAATATATAGTTAATGCCGATACGATGCAGAATCTATTGGCTGAAGTACACCAGATTGGAGCCACCCCGGAAGACATTGCAAGATTACAAGAACTGGGTGAACTTTCTGATAGCGAGTTTGATAATGAAATGGTATTCTTTGCCCAGGTAAAGGAAATTATAGGCCCTGAAACCTATCATTCCTTCAAAGAGACTATTCTAAAGCATTCGATAAAAATCAACAGCATATGGGTTCTGGTTGGACTAATTATGTTTGTGGCTTCCTTCGCAATCTCAATGGGTCCGGTTATGTGGGCGTTGCTTTCAGAGATATTCCCCAACAAATTGCGAGGCCTGGCAATTTCGATCGTTGGATTCTGGAATTCAATTGTTAGTTTCTCCGTTGCCACGGTTTTTCCTGTACAACTTGATCTTCTTGGATCCAGCGCTACCTACCTGATCTATTCATTATTTGGTGTACTCTCGCTGGTCTTTATCTGGAGGTTCGTTCCGGAAACTAAGGGAAAATCTCTGGAAGAACTTGAAAACAAACTTGTTAAGCAATCATAACTTTCAATCGCTTTTAATCAATAACAGTCCTCACATATTTCACAAGTTGTGTATAAAAAAATCTGAAAAAATGAAACTCTTGAAACTTGCTTTCCTTATTGTATTGTTTCTCACTCAATTATCATGTAGTCGAGGAGGCAAACCTGTTGACCCTATGACTCTTGGTCCTTCTAATGTTGAATTGCGCAATGTCGATGGCAGATATCGCCTTTTTGTAAATGGGGAGGAATTTTTTGTAAAAGGCGCCGGCTGTGAATTTGGGCCTTGCTACCAGATAGCAGCACATGGAGGTAATGCCATCCGGACCTGGCGAACAGACAACAGCCGGAAAAGTGGTCGCGAAGTATTGGACGAAGCCTGGGAAAACGGCCTTATGGTTTTGATGGGGCTCGATGTTGGGCGCGAACGTCATGGATTTGACTACAATGACGAGGCTGCCGTTGCTGAGCAATTAGAACGGTTAAGACAGGAAGTAATCGAACTCAAAGATCATCCAGCCTTATTGGGATGGGGAATCGGCAATGAACTAAACCTGAATTATACCAACAAACGTGTATGGTATGCGGTAAACGACATCGCACGGATGATCAGAGAGGTAGATGGCAATCATGTAACAACCACTATGCTGGCAGGCTTAAACCGCGAAGATGTGAAATACATTGAGCAAAAGGCACCTTATCTTGACTTTATTTCCATTCAGATGTATGGCGATATTGTTAACTTGCAGCAGCGAATCAAAGAAGCCGGTTTTACAGGCCCTTACCTGATTACAGAATGGGGCGCTACTGGCCATTGGGAAGTAGCCTTGACAGATTGGGGCTCGCCAATCGAACAGACTTCAAGCGAAAAGGCTGATGCTATAAAAGAACGCTACAATATGGCCATTCTCGCCGATGATGCCAATTGTATGGGTTCATTCGTCTTTCTATGGGGGCAAAAACAGGAACGTACACCGACATGGTACGGCCTCTTTACGGAGGCAGGCGAAAAAACTGAAGCCATTAAGGTAATGGAATATTTGTGGACCGGAAAGAAACCTCAAAATGCGGCTCCCGGAATAGGTGAAGTTTACATCACAGGTCATGGTGGTCGCTTTGACAACGTTCGGCTCTCGCCAAACGGAGAATATACAATGCAATTTGATGTGGTGTATTCCAATATTGAAAATCTTAGGGTAAGGGCAGAGATTATGCCAGAACCTGTTGTGCTGAGTGTTGGCGGGGACTTTGAACAAAGACCAAAATCAATTGAGGGCCTGATAATATCGGCAAACAGTTCAGAAGTCGTTTTCAGGGCACCCGAAACAAAAGGTGCGCATCGGATATTTGTCTATTTAACTGACCCGGAAAACTTTGTGGCTACAGCCAATATACCTTTTTATGTGAGATAGGAGAGAATCATCTTCTTTTACACAGGGTTCGACAAAAAAATTATTTGCGGTTGAAAGAACTTAAACCGTTTATCGGAAACCTTCCCTTGAAATATTCAGAATCACCAGTTGAGGGGGAACTCATTGACTTCAAAGGTGAGCAAATGTACTGCATACGAAATTTCGACCGCATGCCGCCATTTCTGATGAGTATCGTGAGCAGTTGCGACTTGTGGATGTTTCTTTCAAGCAACGGCGGACTAACAGCAGGCAGGCAAAACTACAACAACGCACTATTTCCGTACGAAACAGATGATAAGTTGCATCAATCATCAAACAAAACGGGTCACGTTACCATTATACGACTTTGTGAGGAGGGGAAAGCATTTCTATGGGAGCCATTTTCTGACAAATATGCGGGATTGTATGTTACTGCACGTAATCTTTACAAAAACATCGCGGGAAATAAAATAATTTTCGAGGAGGTCAACCTGGATTTAAAACTTATTTTCCGTTATTCCTGGATGAGCAGCGATGATCTTGGATGGGTGCGGTGCTCAGAAATTTCAAATACCTCAGGCGAAACCCGGCGGGTGGAATTGCTCGATGGCCTTCAGAACATACAACCATGGGGGATAAACAGGGAACTCCAGAGCATGATGAGCACCCTTATAGATGCATACAAAATAGGAGAGTTGCTGCCGACTAACAATATGGCGCTTTTTTACCTTTCATCAATTCCGGTTGACCGGGCTGAACCAAACGAGGCGTTGCGGGCAAACCTGGTTTGGACTTTTGGCCTCGAGACCAGGAATATTTTGCTTTCGCCTGTGCAAATAGAGAATTTTCGAATCGGGAAATCCATTGAAACTGAAAATAGAGTTAATGGCCAAAAAAACTCTTTTCTCGTTACATCAAACTTGAAACTTACCGGGGCCGAAGAAAAAACCTGGTATATAATTGCAGATGTGGCCAAGGACCATCCCGGCATCATCGCCCTGCAAAAATGTATTGACAGGCAGCCCTGTCTTGCCGGTTATATCGAAAAAACCGTGAATCAAAGTGAACAAAGGCTTCGGGAGTTGGTGGCCCTATCTGACGGGATACAAAAAACAGGCGATGCCCTTAACGATCGCCGACATTTTGCCAATGTGATGTTCAACATCATGAGGGGAGGAATATTCGAACAAGGATACAAAATCGCCAAAATGGACTTTATTGAACACCTGAAGGAAATCAGCCCTCTTGTATATGAAAGGCACAAGCATTTTATTAACGGGATTGAAGATGTTGTTTCCCTTCAAAAGCTACTTGAAATATGCGATTATTGCGATGATTTGCTCCGGATTGCACGCGAGTATCTCCCGTTAAGTTTCAGCCGCCGTCATGGTGACCCGAGCCGTCCGTGGAATTTTTTCGACATCAGGGTAAAAAAGGAGGATGGCTCCCCATGGCTCGACTATCAGGGCAATTGGCGCGATATTTTCCAAAATTGGGAAGCCTTGGGTTTTTCATTTCCGGCATACATCCCAGGCATGGTGACACGGTTTCTGAATGCCTCCACTGCCGACGGCTACAATCCCTATCGCATAACCCGCAACGGATTCGAATGGGAAGTACCAGAACCTGATAATCCTTGGGCTTATATTGGGTATTGGGGCGACCACCAACTCGTTTACCTGCTGCGCCTAATGGAAATGCAGGAAAAATTCTTTCCAGGTACCCTTATGCAGAGCGCAAACCGTAACCTCCAAGTGTATGCCAGGCTGCCATACCGAATAAAAAAATACAAAGAAATACTCCAAAACCCCCAGGATACAATAGTCTTCGATAAGAAGCTACATGAAATGCTGGAGAAAGATTTCAGCACACGAGGCAATGAGGCCAAATTATTGCACTACTCATCAGGCCAGTTAATCCGGGTCGGATTTATTGAAAAAATCCTGGTTACCTTGCTCACCAAACTCAGTAACTTCGTGCCGGGTGCAGGTATATGGCTCAATACACAACGGCCCGAATGGAATGATGCTAACAATGCATTGGTAGGAAACGGTACATCCGTGGTTACATTGTGCCACGCCCGCCGCTTTCTGGGTTTCATGATCCGGATGATTGAAAACTCCAAAGAAAAATCATTCGACATATCTATGGAAGTGTCTGATTTCCACAAAAGAATCTTCCAAATCTTCAAAGATTTTGATATATCGTCGAAGGAGGAAGTGTCACCTGCAGCCAGAAAAAACATGACCGATGCGTTGGGTATTGCTGGCGAGCATTACAGGGAATCGGTCTATGCAGGATTCTCGGGCAGTTTTCAAACAATTGCACAAGAAGAACTTTTGGATTTTTGCCAAACGGCTATACACCACCTCGACCGATCCATTGTTGCCAACCGAAGATCCGATGGGCTTTTTCATTCATACAATCTCATCGGATTTAATAACCAGGGTGTAGAAGTTACCCACCTCCATTTGATGCTCGAAGGTCAGGTTGCAATCCTAAACAGCGGACTGCTTACTGCAGACCAAACCATTGAACTCCTCAATGCCTTGTTTTCCAGCAATCTATGGCGCCCCAACCAGAAAAGTTTTATGCTTTACCCCTGGAGAAAGTTGCCTGGTTTCTTGCAAAAAAACAACATAGCGCCTGATCTGGCAAAACAATCAAATTGGCTTCTCCAGCAAATTAAAGAAAATAAGACCGATATTGTAAAACAGGATGAATCCGGTGCTCTGTATTTTAACCCTGAATTAAGAAACGGCCGCATTTTGCACGAACAGCTCCTGAGACATGCTGAAAAAGAAGATAACAATCTCACACAGCAAGAGCGGGAAATTATCGAAGATATTTATGAAAATGTTTTCAGACACCGCTATTTTACAGGCCGTTCAGGATCATTCTATAAGTATGAAGGCATAGGCTCCATTTACTGGCACATGGTTTCAAAGCTGCTGCTGGC
>DATIKK010000262.1:0-4609 GCA_035477635.1 Bacteroidales bacterium
TAAAAGTTGTTGAAGGTATGCAGTTCGACCGTGGCTATATCAGTCCTTACTTCATCACTGATACTGACAAGATGGAGGCCGTTTACGAAAATCCTTACATCCTGATTTACGACAAGAAAATCAGCACCATGAAGGATTTCCTGCCTGTACTGGAAAAAGTTGTACAAACCGGCAAGCCCCTTCTTATCATTTCTGAGGACGTAGATGGAGAAGCACTCGCTACTCTGGTTGTAAATAAATTGCGTGGTTCTTTAAAAATTGTGGCAGTTAAAGCTCCAGGTTTTGGTGATCGCCGCAAGGCAATGCTCGAAGATATTGCAATCCTGACAGGTGGAACCGCGATCAGCGAAGAACAAGGCTATAAACTCGAAAATGCAGACCTTTCGCATTTGGGCAAAGCTGAAAAAATCACCGTTGACAAGGACAACACTACCATTGTAAGCGGCCAGGGCGAAAAAGAAATGATAAAAGCCCGCATTAACCAGATCAAAGCACAGATGGAAAACACCACCAGTGATTATGATAGGGAAAAACTGCAGGAACGTCTGGCCAAACTGGCAGGCGGAGTGGCTGTGCTTTATGTTGGCGCTGCCAGCGAGGTTGAGATGAAAGAAAAGAAAGACCGTTTCGACGATGCCCTGCATGCTACCCGTGCAGCCGTTGAAGAAGGTATTGTACCTGGCGGTGGCGTAGCTTACATTCGCGCACTTGCATCGCTTGACAACCTGGAAGGCGAAAACGAAGACGAAACTACAGGTGTAGCAATAGTACGCCGGGCCCTAGAGGAGCCTCTGAGGATAATTGTTGAGAATGCAGGTATGGAAGGTTCAATCGTAGTTCAGAAGGTAAAAGAAGGCAAAGAAGATTTTGGCTTCAATGCCCGTACCGAAAAGTACGAGAACCTTTATGAGTCGGGTGTTATCGACCCCACTAAAGTTACCCGCGTTGCTCTCGAAAACGCAGCTTCAATTGCAGGTATGCTTCTTACAACCGAATGTGTTGTTGCCGAAATTAAGGAAGAAAAGCCCGAAATGCCAATGAACCCGGGAATGGGAGGCATGGGTGGAATGATGTAATAGTTCCCCGTTTAATTTATCAAAGGAGGTTGTCTCAACATAAAGAGGCAGCCTCTTTTTTTTCGGCACAAAATTCGCCTTAATTTCGAAGACCAAGAGTTATTATTTGGGCTCCTATATTTTCGAATGTAATAAAAAAACCTCCCAGGTTTCTGGGAGGGCTTCATGCTGTGTTTTGGGTTGTTTTCTTCTTGCTGTATTTCAATATTTTTACCTTCGGGCCCTTTCGCGTGTCCAGGTTGAATTTCGCCCAAGCATACGCATACCCATAACAAATCCCCTGAGCACCATAGTGTTGTTTCCGTCAAGACGCATTACAGCATCATAGGTTTTACCTTCCTTGGGGTCGTATATTGTGCCCCCAGACCATTCCCTGCGATTAGCGTTGTAAGTAAATCCCTGCAGGATCATCAGGTTCTGCAACGGCCTGTTTCTCAGGGCAGTGTTGGGATTATCTTCGTCAACCTTTGGCTTGCCGTGCTCGTCAAGCGGTTCTTCCATCCAAACGATACGACCTATATACTGGCCGTTTGGCGCTTTGCTTATTTCAATCTGCGAATTGCCTTCCTCGGTTAACCAGAGTCCTATTATCTGATCTGCCTGTGCAAAAGCTTTAATTCCAAAAAACATGGCAAAAGCCAAGAGCATAAATGATTTTTTCATCCGTAAATAATTTTATGATTAAGGTCGGATGGAACTCGCATGATGAATTTTCATCCGTGTTTGTGTTTTACGAATCATGCTCGTTTTCTTCCCATATATTTTACAAAATTGTCGTAATTGAATGTTGTTAAGGCGACAAATATAAAAAAATGTTTTAAACGATTGTTAAAAATAATTACATGCAAAGTGAGGCAAACAAAAGATGGGGTTCCGTCAACAACAAAGGGTTGCCGGCCAGCCAAAACTCATGTGTTGGTTTGTGGCCGCAGGCTTTGAAATTCTCATTTTTAACTATTTTACTGTAAACTGTTATGTGGTTTGGAAGCGGTTGGCTTTGGATTATCCGGTTAGCGCTTCCACATATCCCCGCAAAGATTTCCTCTTTTACCCACATAATGTAATTTTCAGCACCCAGCTTAGCTTGAATTGCTTTCATGTAAAGCCACGTTGCTTCATCATCGCATAATTCAACAGCAACCCTATGACCTTTAATTAAAGGTTCCAACTTTTCGTTTCGGGATGAGTTTGCAGAGTCCGCATTGAAAACCATGCCTTTTGAACCGGACTCCCTGTGCTGATCAATCAGAGAGTTGACGAATCGGGCCATTTCCGGTTTATTTCCGTAATAACCCTCCACCCCGTGGTACATTAAAACTGTGCCCAAAGGGGTGTAATACACTGTGACTTTAACGAGATATGCGACTCCCCTGCTTATAAACCCAACAGGGAGAGCCGCCTGCACCCCTTCGGGAGGCGGAGTGTCAACTGTTGTAACAACTGTTTCCGAAGAGCAATGCCTGTTATCCAATGTAAGAAAAACAAAAGAGTCGAATGCAGGGTCGGTGGTTTTTGCAAAAACAGCCTTAAGAAAAGGATTCAGCCCTTTTGCGGCATCACGAAACTCAAACACCCTGACTACCGGCTCCATCCGTTGCCGGTAAAGAGAACTATTTTGGTTTACCTGTGCACCGACAAGCTGCCCGCATAAAACAAGTGAAATGACAAAAATTTTAATGGCTTTCATTTTCACCATCTTGCTATGTTCAAAAATACACAAAATGAACATTCCCTGCAACCGGATTTTTTTACCAAGCCTGAATTACATCTGTAATGTTCTTGAACAGCATTGCTTATTTGTTCTAAATTATCATGGCTAAGAGACCAAGATGGTTTGCCCTTTTGATTTTTTATTAACTTAGAAGCATCCCTTTGATATTTGTCTGAGTTATCCTTGCAGAGGGCTCAATGTTTTGGGAATAATGTCCGAAAGTTGATAGTTGTAGCAAGAAATAGTTTTAGTATCAAATGAAGAAAGCCATCATTCTTACCGGGGGTCTGTTTGAAACCAGTTATGCCAAAACTGCCCATGGCCTGGTTCGTGGTTCTGAACGATTTGACATTGTTGGTATTGTGGATGAAAATAACGGTGGCAAACTGGCAAACGAAATAGTACCTCATGGCAGGCCTGTGCCTGTTTACTCAACGCTGAGCGATTTCTTCGGCAAAATGCCGGGTGTAGCCAGCCATTGTATAATAGGTGTTGCTACCAAAGGAGGAACCTTGCCGCCATCAATAAGGCCACAGATTATTGAATGCATTAGTCTTGGCCTGCATGTTGTAAATGGGTTGCACCAGCTTCTTTCAGATGATCCTGAACTTAATGAACTGGCCAGCCGGAAAGGGGTTGAAATTCTTGACATCAGAAAGCCTAAACCATTCCATTCATTAAGATTTTGGGATGGCTCGATAGAGCGGGTTTCCAGCTATAAAATTGCCGTTCTTGGAACTGATTGCGCGGTGGGAAAGCGCACTACGGCGAGATTTTTGACCCTCGGCCTTCGCGAAGCAGGCATCAATGCCGAAATGATATATACGGGGCAAACAGGTTGGATGCAAGGCGCCAACTATGGATTCATCTTCGACGCTACTCTCAACGATTTCATCTCTGGTGAGTTGGAAGGGGCAATAGTTGACTCCTTCATAGAAAAGCAGCCGAGGGTAATATTAATTGAAGGTCAATCTGGAATGCGTAACCCAAGCGGGCCGTGCGGAGCTGAATTTATTCTGTCGGCTGCCGCAAATGCCGTGATTTTACAAATTGTTCCAAACCGGACATATTTCACAGGACTTGAGGATTACCCGGCGAAGATTCCTTCTGCCAGGGATGAAATAAAGCTTATCGAATGTTACGGTGTGCCCGTTATTGCCCTAACTGTCAATACAGAAGGAATGTCGCCAGACGAAGCCTTGTTATTTGCAACAAACCTTGAAAAGGAAGTAAACATTCCGGTAGTCTTGCCGATCGGGCAAGGGGTTGGGAGATTGGTGAATCTTATTTCTAAAAATTTGGAAAAACATGAAAATTAAAGAAATTCACATTGAAATAGCAGACCTGGGCACTACCAGGCCTTATTCAATAGCCTACCAAACTATTGAAAAAGTTGAAAATGTTTTTGTAAGGCTGGAACTCGATAATGGCACTGTTGGATATGGGGCTGCAAATCCAAGCAAGTGGGTTGTAGGCGAAGATGTGCAGGATTGTTACATGAATTTGCGAAATGAGGCGGAGGCTTGCCTGCTTGGTCAGGACCTAAGACCGTTTGGAACGCTTTTGGACAAATTGGAAGCGGACTTTTACGATAAACCCGGGAGCAGGGCTGCTCTCGACATAGCTTTGCACGATGCATATGCAAAACAATTGGAAGTGCCGCTTGCAGGCTTGTTTGGGCAAAAAATTTTCAGTATGCCCACTTCCATTACAATTGGCATCAAGTCAGCGGAAGAAACGCTAAGGGAAGCCGATGAGTATTTTGCAATGGGTTTCCGGTATCTCAAGGTAAAGCTGGGCAAGGATGTGGCGGAAGATTTGG
>DATIKK010000263.1:0-20176 GCA_035477635.1 Bacteroidales bacterium
ACCCACAGTACCAAGAGCCAGGCCGGCGCCAAATATGGCTGCGGCAGTTGTCCAGGTGATATCGGGCACCAGGAATCCCGACAAGATGAAGTAGCCCATAAATCCATACAGGCCTTGTGTTCCGGGAAGAGCGCTTAAAATCAGGTAGTTTCCGAAAGCTTCTTCATTTTTCTTCATTGCGCCAACAGCAGCGTTACCGCCAATTGTAACACCAAATGCGCTGCCAATTCCGGCAAGTCCAATCATCAATCCAACGCCAATGTAAGCAAGAATTATCGGTTCCATAATGTTTAAAAAAAGTGATTAGTAAAACTTCAGGTTAATTTTTTAAATGGTTCGTACTTTTTTCCACCGCCTGTGAAGCCGGCATTTTTATAAAATTCCACAAAGGTAAGGCGCAGCGGATGCACAAAGGCGCCCAGCCCCGACATGAACAGGTTTATTGCATGCCCAATAACCAGTATGATAATCATTACTATCATACTTACCACTGGAATGTTTCCGCTCATTTCCACGGCAATACTGTTGAAAACAAAACCCAGAATTGCACTCGAAATGCTAAGGGCAAACAGACGGATATATGAGAGCAGGTCGCCCAGAAGACCTGTAACCATATTGTAGGTGTTCCAAATACCTGTTCCGGTATTGATGAGTGGATTGCGACCCAGGTTGTTCAACGGCAGAATAAGTATTCCGCTCACACCCAGAATTATATAAAGAGGTATGCTCAGTTGCTCCATTGGAATTCCTGTAAGCATGCTTACTCCATAAAGAGTGCCACCGCCTACGAGCAACATGAGCCAGCCAATGCTGCCAAGGGCAAAGCCCCAGCCAAACTGTCTTATCTCATTAATTACCTTGAGAAACATCCCAAACAGGATTTGGATACCGCCTAAAACCAGCGCCAGATAAAAAAGCAGTTGGTTTATGTCGGTATCCCGGGCTTCGAATTGCGCAGCCAGGGTGCTGTAAACAGGCAAACCGGTTTCGTACAGTGGTATTCCAAACAAAGTACCTCCTATGATGCCGAAGAAAATGGTGGATAAACCTAAGTAAAATACCAATCCCAACATGTCTCTCAAGCCCTTATCTACCTTTTTCTTCAGCAGCAGCGCAGCCAGCAACATCATGGCGCCATATCCCGCATCGCCAAGGCAAAATCCGAAAAAGATCATGTAAAAAGGGGCAAAGAACGGGGTTAGGTCCAATTCTCCATACTTTGGCAGCGAATAAAACTCAACTAATGGTTCGAATTTCTTGCTGAACCGCTTGTTTTTGAGCAATATAGGTACCTTGTCT
The DNA here is from genome assembly GCA_035477635.1 of Bacteroidales bacterium. Taxonomy (GTDB): domain Bacteria; phylum Bacteroidota; class Bacteroidia; order Bacteroidales; family UBA7960; genus UBA7960. The sequence goes on from DATIKK010000263.1 coordinate 1,300, forward strand.
TCAGGTTTTGGCCGTTCTTCCAGATACAATACATTGCCCTTGTCAAGAAATTCCACCAACCGGGCTTTTATTTCAGCCGGTGCCCAACCTTCGAGGAACATAACTTTTCCATTGGCTTCCTCGCCAGTATTATAAAGGGCATTTTTGAACTGAAAATCTTCGGTTAGCTGAAGTTGGTAATGCTTAATTGCCCCCTGGCTGTGCATTGCATGATGGTCGAACCGGGCATTGATGGATTGGATTTCTTCCACCAGTAAGTTTTCGTAACTGCGCAGTTCTGATACCGGCCTTTCGGGAATGCGCATTTCCTCAAGGTCGAGTTCGTGCGATTGGCCTTCCTCCAAAAACATAGCCAGGTAGCTGATACCTGCCTGCTGCGAAATCACTGATATGGGATATTGCTGCAACCAGGCCTCATTGAATTTTCGGGTCGATACCGAATACAGTTTCAACTGGACTCGTTTGTCGCGAAGCTGGTCAATAGTCTGGGGTGAAAAGTCGCCCCAAATAGTTGCGTAGGAGATTTCTTTGCGGAGCAGGCTCAGTTGTTGTTGCTTGATTTCCGACTCGTGTTGCAGCGATTCGACTTCCTTAAAAATAGCCATGCCATTTGAAGCGTTGTCGCTGGTAGATTTTGGGGTGTCATCAACTCTTGCCGAAAGAAACTTAATTACTCCGCTCACTTTCTTAATCTGCTCATACTGCTCGAATAGGGAATCAGTTGCCTCCTTTTGCTTTTCAATAAGGTGCACTACTCCCAAATCCCTCAGTTTTTCGAGAAAAGCCTGGTATTCGGCATGATACACCAGAAAGGAGTATTTAGTCATGGGTGCTATCATAGACTTTCCTCCATTTCCTGTATTCTTGATTTTACAATCTTTTGGCCGGCTTTCGAGAGATTTTCTTCATCCTCCAGATACCGTTTTATTTTCAGGATAGCCGTTTGAAAACCTGGGATCTGAACCTTTTCATACAGGTTCACCTTTTGTGTGGTTTTTCGGCGGGCGTTATCCAGCATTTGCATCTTGTGGTAAAACACCTCACGCTCAATCGCAGTGTTGGCAAGCTCCTTCACTATGGCAATACCATCGAGATACCAGGCAGGATTGTTAAAGATGCTGAACTCCTTCACGGTGAAAATCACCTTTTCCAGTACCGGGGTTCTTACGCCTGCAATCTTTTTTATTGACAATTCCACATCGTCAATGGTTACCAGGGTGTTGTCGAATTCTTCCCATATCTCCAATGCTTTCTGGTATGCAGTCAGTTTTTCCTGCACCATCCTATCGTACTCTTCAGCGGTGGTTTTGGCTTTTTTTACCTCCACCCGCAGGGCAGCCTCCTTGTTCTTCAGTGTTGGCAAGGCACGCTCCCGTACTTTCAACTGCTTGTTGATGTGCTGAAGGGCAGTCTTGTTGTATTGGAATTTGATGGCCATTTTAATTTTGCTTCCAGTATTTGTCAATAAATTCCTGACGAATTCCCACCTCTTCCGGTGAGAAATACTTGCGGAACAGGCTATAGGCTGTTTCCAGCATGGTATCCACCTCAATGTTTACATCAATGGCCAGAAGCTTCACTGAATATTCTTTTGCAAAATCGAGGGTACGCTCGTCGTAGTCGGTGAGGTCGAAACCGTTTTCAAGTTTTGTTTTGGCGTTGGCCGCATCGGCATAGAGTCTTACAGCGGCATTCATCACCTGTGGATGATCCTGACGTGTCTTTTTTCCAATCACCAATTGCTTCAGACGCGACAAGCTCCTGAAGGGGTCAACTATAACCTTGCCCACATCGGTGTCTTTCCTTAGGAAAAGCTGTCCTTCGGTTATGTAACCTGTATTGTCGGGTATAGCGTGGGTGATGTCGCCTCCCGAAAGTGTAGTAACCGCGATGATAGTGATAGAGCCGCCATCGGGGAATTGCACTGCTTTTTCATACAACCTGGCAAGGTCGGAATAGAGCGAGCCGGGCATACTGTCTTTCGAAGGGATCTGGTCCATTCGGTTAGAAACGATACTGAGCGCATCGGCATACAAGGTCATGTCGGTAAGGAGTACCAGCACCTTTTCTTGTTTTTCCACTGCGAAATACTCGGCAGCGGTGAGAGCCATATCGGGCACCAACAGGCGTTCGACCGGTGGGTTTTCGGTGGTATTGATGAAACCTACAATGCGGTCGAGCGCTCCGGCATTATCAAATATTTGCTTGAAGTACAGATAGTCGTCGTTGGTTAGTCCAATGCCTGCAAGAATAATTTTGTCGGCTTTTGCCCTCAGGGCAACCATAGCCATTACCTGATTGAAAGGCTGGTCGGGGTCGGCAAAGAAGGGAATCTTTTGCCCGGTAACCAATGAGTTGTTGAGGTCAATACCGGCAATACCTGTTGCAATTAGTTCGGAGGGCTGCTTGCGTCTCACCGGGTTTACGCTGGGCCCGCCGATTTCTCTTTCCTGTCCCATCACCTGGCCGCCATCCAAAGGTTCGCCGTAGGCATTGAAAAAACGGCCAGCAAGCTCGTCGCTCACTTTCAGGGTTGGCGCTTTGCCTGTGAAAATCACTTCGGCATTGGTGGCTATGCCTTCGGTACCTGTAAAAACCTGCAGGGTAACCACATCGCCCATAATCTTTACAACCTGAGACAAGCGCCCGTCAACAATGGCAAGCTCCTCATAACCGATTCCGGTGGCATGAAGCGAGACGGTGGCTTTAGTTATTTGAAACAGCTTGGTGTAAACTCGCTGAAACGCTTTCGAATTCTTTTCCATTAGGCAATCTTCCTTTCCTCGATTATGGTTTCAAGTTCTTTTTCGTATTTGAAAAAATTGTCCGATTCAAACTCAGAATAGTTCATTTGTTTAAAATTGTTGATCACCCTCTTGAAATAGGGATTAACCTCATCAAAGGATTCAAATTTAAATTCAGAGTTGCACACCCAAAGGATTTTTTCCAGCATATAGTGTTGTCTGTTTAGCCTTGTTGAGGCGTCAATTTTATCAAATGCGTCCTGTTGAAGGATAACAAAGTCAATAAGCTCGGCCTTCCAATATTTCAGGTGATAACTGATGGGTACACCGTCGTCGCCCAGGATGTTGATCTGTTCGTGGGCTTCTTTACCCCGCAACAGAATATCCTTGGCTTCAAATACATTTTTGGTCCAGTTTGGCGCAACCGTTTTGTTGAGGTATTCTGCTATTTCAGGGTATTCAAGGTATTTGGAATAACTATCAATGGGATCAATTGCCGGATAGCGCTTGCTGTCGGCTCTGGCCTGCGAAAGGGCGTAGAAACATCTGGCGGCCTTTTTGGTTGATTCGGTAACGGGCTCTTTCAGGTTGCCGCCGGCGGGCGATACCGTGCCTATGAATGTGATGGAGCCTGTATGTCCATTGTTCAGATAAACAAACCCGGCCCTGGAGTAGAAGTTTGATATGATTGCCGGCAGGTCCATAGGGAATCCGTCGGGCCCGGGAAGTTCCTCCATGCGGTTCGACATTTCGCGCAGCGCCTGTGCCCAACGCGAAGTTGAGTCGGCCAGCAACAGCACCTTTAGTCCCATCGAACGGTAATATTCGGCAATGGTCATGGCTGTATAAACCGAGGCTTCGCGCGCTGCAACAGGCATGTTGGAAGTATTGGCAATAATAGTGGTGCGCTCCATGAGTTTGCGGCCACTTCGCGGGTCGTCGAGGTGCGGAAACTCGGTAAAAATCTCAACTACCTCATTGGCGCGTTCGCCGCAGGCTGCAATTACTACCAGGTCGGCCTCGGCATTTTTAGAAATATTGTGTTGCAAAACGGTCTTGCCCGATCCGAAAGGTCCGGGGATAAAGCCCGTGCCACCCTCGGCAAGCGGATTCAGTGTATCCATAACCCGAATGCCCGTTTCCATTATTTTGAAAGGCCGCGGCTTGTCTTTATATGCCCTTATGGGAACTTTAACCGGCCACCTTTGCGACATGGTGATGGGGTATTCAACACCTTCATGGTCTTTTACCGCAGCTATTGTATCAACCACCGTGTATTCGCCTTCACCTTTCAGGCTCGAAAGGGTGTATTCCCCGGTCATCTTAAATGGAACCATGATTTTGTGGGGTATCCAGTTTTCTTTTACTTCGCCAAGCCAACTTCCGGCAGTTACTTTGTCGCCAACATTTGCCAAAGGTGCGAAGTGAAACAATTTGTCATCGTCGAGCGCAGGGGTGTAATCACCTTTTTTCAGAAAAACCCCTTCCATTTTGTTGAGGTCGTTCTGCAGCCCGTCATAATTCTTGGAGAGCAAACCCGGGCCAAGGGTTACTTCAAGCATGTGGTCCATGAATTCTACCTGCGAGCCCACCTTCAGGCCCCTGGTGCTTTCAAAAACCTGAACATAAGCTTTTTTACCGAGAATTTTGATCACCTCTGCCATCAATCTGGTATCGCTATGTTCAATAAAACATATTTCGTTCTGAGATACCTTCCCTTCGATTTCAACAATTACAAGGTTCGAAATAATTCCGGTTACTTTACCGATTGTCATCATATATAAATATTATTTATTTTTTTGTAAATGTTTCGGGTAGCTGATAAGTTGCTTGAAGTTCCTGAAGGAGCTTTTTGAATAAGTCGGCTCCGTGCTCCTTGTCGATAGCCAGCCAACGGTCAACCAATCCGAGTTTGATAGTGTAGCTGAGCACCTTTTCCGTGGTGAAATACTCAAAAAAAGAGGCTTCGTCAAGATATTTCCATCTCAATGAATCAACTGCTTTTTCCCGTTCCTGCACATTGTCGTTGCGGGCAATGTTGGCCAGTTCGTCAAAATATGACAAGTCGCCAGAGAGGCCAAAATCTCTTGCATGGCTTTTTTTGATTGCCTTAGATACCTCGCTGCTTCCAATAATTTGTTTTTCGAATGGCAGATTGTACTTGCGCGAAAGAAGCGCTGTGAGAATGTTTTTTACATTCAGCTCAAACGAAAACCACTCGCTCAGGAAGGCATTACCGCAGTTTGCAGCATAATCGTAAAACAAGGTAGTAAGCTCATTTTCAGGGCTTAATTCGGGCATCAGAGGCGTTTTCGCATGAAATGCATGTATAAACTGCACCATGTAATCGGGCAGATTGACAGGCTCCTTTAAGTTGTCCTCGAGCCTATCCAGAGAAAAGTTTCCTTTTGGATCGAAGGACTTGCCTGTTTTTTGCAAAAGGTTAAGAAGGTTTGCATTATCGAAAGGGAGAAACAAAAGCTCTGCCAGCCGGTAATCGTCTGGATGAAACTCCCTGCTCAATTCGCTTCGAAAAGCCAATTGTGAGAACTGAAGCTTATGGATATCCAGGGTTATATCCTGAAGTCCTGCTACCAAACAATAATAATTGCGCTTTATTTGCATGGGAAAAAGTTTTGGCCGAAGCCGGCATACCCGTGTCTAATCTATTGCTTTTCGCCAAACAACAATTCTACCAGCAGGGGGCGAAGGTAGGAAACAAAGAAATTATCGAAGTCTTCATCGGTAAACGATACCAGGTAACCTCCATCTTTTGGTCCGATTTTGAACCCGTTTTTCATGCGCTCCTGCCAGGTTATTTGCAACCCTTTTTCGAAGAATCCCTGCACCTTCTGCTTTATAAAGGCATCGAGTTCCTGCTGCTTGTTTTTTGGCAGCATCAATTGGAGGTCAACCGAATCTGATCCGGAGGAGTCCCAGCTTTTAATTACCGAGATCATCAGCTCCTGTACAAATTGCTGGTCGCCGAAAGCAGCTTTTGTCTGAGGCCCCAGGGTTTCTTTCTCCAGCAAGGCAACTATTTTCTGCTTCAGGTCGGAAATAGCCTGCCTGCCTGCAAGTTGCAACTCGTTCATGGAGTTTTTGCGGAGTACGTCAGCATTTTTTTCAGCTTCCTGCATCAGTTCCTCTGCTTTTACCTGAGCCTGTTTTACGATTTCCTGCGCCTGCTGGCGGGCTTCAGCCAGTATTTTGTCTGCTTCGGCCTGGGCTTTTTCAACGCCTTCCCTGTAGATTTTTTCAGTTAATTCCTGAAGTTTGGTTTGCATAACTTTTTGATTAAAACGCTATTTTGAATTAATGTGCGAAAGTATAAAACCGATGGTTTTTATTGTAAGCAAATCACGGATATTTTATGTAATCAGATTTTTTTTGCGGTGCAAATATAGGCAAAAAACAAAATGTTAACTTTTTAACAACTTAAAAATTTCTTGTTTGAACGCTGAGTTTGAACAAGCAACCAAATCAAAATAATACCGCGATTGAACAAAAAATTAATCTTATGGTTAATTGAGTTTGTAAGTAATACCTTGTTTGAAAATTAAATTAAAATTATAAAAAAATGAAAAAACTCAAGTATTTGGCAATTTTAGCTTTGTTTGTGTTTTCTTTTACTGCATGTGCACCCCGTCAGGCCAATGTGGCTGAGCTTGTTGAGGCCATTGAAGCCGGCGAGATTCCTGAGGGAGTTACCCGCGCTGCTATTGACCCCGCTGCCAGCAATATCGAATGGCTCGGACAGAAAATAACCGGCGACGGCCATTATGGAACCATCAATGTTAAATCGGGTGAATTCTTTGTGTTCGACGGCCAGGTACTCGGCGGCAATGTGGTTGTAGATATGACTACTATCACGGTGGTTGATATTACCGATCCGGGTCCGGCTGCAAGCCTCAAAGGTCACCTCGAATCTGACGATTTCTTCAGCGTAGCAACCTACCCCGAAGCGAATATCCGGATGGTAAGGCTTGAGCCAATTGAAGGCGCCGCTGCCGACGCCCCCAACTACAGGGTAACCGGTAATCTTACCATCAAAGGCATTACCCACGGTATAGTGTTCGATGCCAGGTTTGACCATGCTGATGGAAATATAGAAGGTTTTGCAGACTTTGCCTTTGATAGGGCTAAGTTCGATGTAAGGTTTGCTTCAGGTTCATTCTTTCAGAATCTGGGCGACAATCTGATCAACGACAATATTAACCTGAAAGTTAACCTCTCAGCCAGCTATTAAGGAAATCTTTCCTGCTGGTTTTTCTGATTTTTTACCTGTTGCTTCTAACAGGACAGCCTCTGAAGCTTAAGCAATTTCAGGGGTTTTAATTTATGTGTACTGCTGAATTAATCTGCAATTGTAGCAGCACCTTGCTGTTCGTGTTTCTTAAAAAGGAAACTCCTCCAGAATATCTTCACGGGGTCCTTCACTTTCTTCGATAGGAATGGCCTGTTTGTGAACCGGATTGCTTTCTACAAAAATTGCTTTGTATGGATATGTTGGGCATGCAAATTCGCACGCTCCGCAACCGATGCACAGCTCGGGGGTAACCTCGGGCAGCCACAGCCCTTCCCATTCTACCATGTTCACTGCTTTGGTGGGGCAATGTTCCGAGCAAGCCCCGCATTCTGTTCGATTTATGGTTACAATGCAACTTTCAACCATAAAAATTGCCACCCCGATCTGAATGGTTTGTTTCTGCACGAGGGTTTGAGGCGTAATGGCCCCGCTAGGGCAAACCTCGGTACAAATTACGCAGTCGAAGTTACAAAAACTCTTGTGAAAATCGAGTTTTGGCTGCATTATTCCCTGCAGACCATGATCGAAAAGTGTTGGAATGATTACATTTTTTGGGCATTTACTTACACAAAGGTAACAGGCTGTACAGTGTGAAGTAAAATGATCGAGGCTTATGGCTCCCGGAGGAATTATCGGCTTGACGGTGCCCGTTGGCACAAGGCCTGGTCGGCCAAACCCCTTTGCCATGGTTGAATTTCTGAGTAATGGAATAGAAAGTACTAACGTAGTTAAAGTCAACAAAAATTTTCTCTTCTCAGCCTGTACGTTCCCGGCAGGAGCAGTAACTGCCTTAAGCGCCGGTTTTCGGCTATAAAACAATCCTCTGTTGCTACATGCTTCAAAGCAATTGAAACATCCTACACATCGGCTGTGGTCGATGGTTTTTGTTTTGCTGTTAAGGCACTCAGCCTTGCACACCTTTTCGCAACGTCCACAATGATTACAAGCTTCTTCGTTAAATGTAATCTTAAAGATCTGATGGCGTGCAACCAGGCTAAGCATGGAGCCTGCAGGGCATAAGGTATTGCAAAACAACCTCCCGCGCAGCGTCGTCATGATAATCAGCGTCAGAATTATAACAGCAGATACCAGAATTGCCTCCAGGGGCATTGAAACGGGCGCCAATGGATCTACAGCATAGATATAAAATCTTTCGAGCAGAAAAGCCAGCTGATTATTCAACCAGATATATGTTGGTTTAAAAAACGTTACACTTATCTTGCCGAAATTTGAAAACGGGTCAAGCAGATTTATCAGAAAAAGGCTTCCGGCAATCCAAAGGGTTAGGGTTGCACCGAGAACACCATACCTGAGAAGGTTTTTCTGATTTCCGGAATAGGCAAATTTCCGGTTTTTCTTTTTCTTGAAAACCCTCGAAATGGCAATTATCATATCCTGCAATGTTCCCAACGGGCAGATTGACGAACAATAAACTCTTCCTACCAGCCAAGTTAGGACCAAAACCAGCAAAAAACCCAACCCCGAAACCGCAAAGAAAAGAGCAAGAAACCGGAAAATGGAAGGTATAAGCTGCAGGCGCATCAGGAAATCCGCTACCCCTTTCAGAAAATCAGGTTTAATATCCAGGAAAAGGATTAGTAATAAACAAAGAACAACCAGGGATACAACGATCCTAACTTTTTTCAGATAAGCAAAGTTCATGATTTAACGGTAGATTAAATAGCTACTCTTTTAATATTAAGGGCTTCGAGGTTTATTTGGCCAATGCCCATTTCGGCCCCTATTCTAATGTGGCCGATGTCGCGGGGCTGCTCTCCGAAAATCAGGGTGCTGGCTGCGTCCGCCGCAACTATGTCAGGAGAGATTACCAGGCTTTTCATCACTGTAAGGTCTGCTGTTGAAACGCCTCTTGGGCCATTACGAGTCATTACAAGGTATGCATCAACAATGTTCAGGTCAGGTTTCCGGTAAAGGCAGAAGTCGGCAATACATTGGTGCAGGTCGTTTATATGCCAGAACCGCCTGTCCCAGACAATGCCCATCAGGTTTTTCATTGCGATAGTTACGGTCGTTGAGCCGTGATGCTTAAGGATTGGCACATTAATAATTACATCGGCTTCGATTATTTGCTGGTGTACTTTTGCTGTGCGCAGCCTCCTGGCGCCCGGGATCTGCACTTCGTGATAATCGCGCTCAAAGTTTCCGGGTACAACCAATGCACCTGCTTCGCGGGCGGCTTGTTCAATACCACTGGTGCTATAGGCACGTTGCCATTGATCCACAGTATGATCGAAAACAAAAACACGACTCGCCCCTGCAGCGATACAGTCTCTCACTATAGCTCCAACCAGTTCAGGGTTCGTGTTAGCGCCCCTTTCAGGCGTAACATCCCATGCTATATTGGGCTTGACCACCACCCTCTGGCCACTTTTAACAAATCGTTGCATGCCACCCAACTCCTGAATTGCCCTACGGTACATTGGTACCGGTTCTCCCCCGCGTACTGCCACCAGATCGTAATTCGCGGCAGGGCGCGGAGCCGGCCTTTGAGCAAACGACTTCGATATGCGGCCAATCGTCGAGGCATATACCCCCGTAAGCAATGAGTAAAGTACTCCTTTAATCAAAAAATCACGCCTTTTCATCTGTATATAATTTTTATCCCTGCAACCTGAAACCTTTTGTTGTTACAAAATTATCATTTCTGAACAAAAATCTTTATTTTTACTGCCAATAACCGCTTTCAAAACGCTTATTTATAAGGATTCTAAATTACAACCTCAATCTTGTTGGAATTATGACCGCAATTACAGGCATTTTAAATGCAACAACTTGGAGAAACATCATTAAGCCGGCCATTCTCGACGTTTCGGCTCTGGCGTTCATCTACTTTTTCCCGGCCATAACGCATATGCTCGGAATCCGGCTATGGTGGATCGAACCCATGCGTCTTATGCTCGTACTGGCCATGGTCCATACTCACCGCAAAAACGCTTTTATTCTAGCGCTTACACTGCCATTGTTTTCTTTCCTTATTTCGGCCCACCCGGTGCTTGTAAAGAGTCTTCTCATTACAATTGAACTTGTGATAAATGTTTTCCTGTTTTATATTCTGGTAAAGCGTATCCATGTGCTGCCTGCAATCTTCATGAGCATCTGGCTGAGTAAAATTTTCTATTACGGACTGAAGTACATTGCCATGTCCACACTTTTGCTTCACGAGGATAGGCTCATCGGAACCCCTTTGATGTTGCAACTTATCACCTCCACTGTGTTCAGCCTGTATCTGTTTCTGCTGTTCAAAAAAAAACAGATTTAGCAGCCTGAGGCATGAGCAACAGCCGCTTTACTCGTAAAGCGGACTTTAGAGGTTTTAAAATATTTAAACTGAAAGATATGGGGTTGGGAAGGGTAGTACGGTTTTTTATAAGCCGGAATTTCTTTGGGCTTTTCCTGGCTATTGCAGGATTTTGCCTTCCTTTTTTTGTTCACTTCGAAGGTTTGTCTGTTGCAGGCCATATAGCGCTAAGTATTTTCATTGTAGCTGCCATTTTGTGGGTGTTCGAGTCAATCCCAATTTTTGCCACCTCATTGCTGGTGATTTTTCTTCAGGCGCTTTTGCTCAGCTCGCAGGGTCTTTTTTATAACGATACAGAGCTGCCGGGCGAGCTCCCGGGTTTGATCGGTGATAATACCTGGTCGGTGCCTGTTTCTGCTCTCGAGAATAACATTTTGTATGTAAAAACCGGAACGAGGACTTACCAGGCTATTGAAACAGAGGTAATACAGAATGGGGATAGGGCAATAGTTCGTACAGACGAGTTGCTGCCCAGACAGGAAATTGTGAGCAACGCCCGCCACAAATTAATCGGTTATTCCCCAGTGCCCTTCACGGTTTTTATAGGAACATTTGCCAATCCAATCATTATCCTGTTTCTGGCCGGGTTCATGCTGGCTGCCGGTGCAGTTAAACATAATCTCGATAAAAACCTTACGGGATACCTTTTAAAACCCTTTGGCCAAAAACCTGCCTTTATTGTTCTTGGTCTCATGTTTATAACAGCCTCAATTTCGGGGTTTATGAGCAACACAGCCACAACCGCCATGATGATGACTGTTGCTATGCCCATCGCCATGCAGGTTTCCAAAAATGACAAATTGCGTACCTTTCTGATTTTAAGTATTCCCGTTGCTGCAAACATCGGGGGGTTGGCTACACCTATTGGCACGCCTCCCAATGCCATCGTACTTGCCGCCCTCGAAGGTCAGGGTATCGACATCGGATTTGGAGCCTGGATGGCTTTGATGACCCCCGTGGTTATTGTTTTGCTTCTGATAGCCTGGCTCGCCTTGAGGAGATTCTTCCCCCCGACAGTTAAAAGCTTTCAACTTCAAATGAAGTCCTCCTTTGAACGTTCGCCAAAAGCAATACTGCTATATTCAATTTTTGGGCTCACGGTTTTCCTTTGGATAACGGAAGCGCTACATGGCATTCCTAACGGCATTGTTGCTTTATTACCTATTGTCGGCCTCACCGTGTCGAGCGTTTTGACAACCGACGACATCAGGAAACTTCCATGGGAGGTTCTCTGGCTGGTTGCCGGAGGTATTGCTTTGGGAATAAGTATGGAGAATACAGGACTTGCCAACTGGGTGGTAGGCGGGCTCAACTGGGCTGTTTTCCCAAAAGTATTTTTACTTTTATGTTTTGGATTGGTAGCATACCTGCTTTCAATATTTTTATCTAACACCGTTGCTGCCACTTTGCTGGTTCCCCTGGCTGTCAGCCTTGCAGTTACCGGCGGGGGAGGAGACGGTTTCAGTCTGGCGCTCACTGCCCTCATAATAGGTGCCGCCTGCAGCATGTCGATGGTATTGCCCATATCAACTCCACCCAATGCAATAGCAATGAGCACAGGCCTGGTAAAGACCTCCGATATGGCTAAGGCAGGCCTGGTTATAGGTTTGGTTGGACTCTTGCTGGCCCTTTTATTTTCTTTGGTTATATGGCCTTTAATGCTTTAATAAAACGAAGATTTTTTATGGCTGAAATTTATATAATTTGCATAGAAGACGAGCCGCAAGTGCTTGATGTGATCGTTAAAGACCTGGAAGTACTTGAGGAAGTTTTTCCGATAGAGGTGGCCGGCTCGGTGGCCGAAGCTCACAAGGTGATAAAGGAAATACACCAGCAGGGAGGTAAAATTGGGCTGGCTCTCTGCGATCATATTATGCCGGGCGAATACGGCGTTGACCTTCTTATTGAAATGCACAATAATCCCCTTACTCGAAGTACCCGTAAGGTTTTGATTACAGGTCAGGCCGGACTTGACGACACTGTTCTGGCTATCAACAAAGCCCGGTTGAACCATTATATTGCCAAGCCGTGGAACCCCAAAGAACTCCTGGAAGTGGCGAAAAACGAACTGACCCAATATGTAATTGCACACGAAAAAGACCTGCTCAGGTTTATGTCGGTGCTTGATCCGGTTAAAATTCAGGAAGAGATCCGAAACAGGGGTTACGTTTGATTAAGTAAAAGTTTCGAAAAACATTGTTGTTCCTAAATAGTCTGGTATGACAACCTTCAGGCGAAATTTGGTAAGCCATGCTGATATTGTTGATACCATAAGAACGATGCTGCCAGATTCGCCATGGCTGCAGGGTTTGGTTCGAAAGTATTTAGCTGGTGAAATAATTCTTCGCGAAGGCCAGGAAAACGATAACCTTCTGATTATACTTGATGGTCAGGTTAGTATGGAAAAAGAAGGCGGGAAACTCAGCACGAGAATTGACCTTCAGGAGCCGGGCGATTTTTTCGGCCTGTTGTCTTTCCACACAGGCCAGCCGGTTTTTACAACTTCAAGGGCTTATTCTGACGTAACCTTGCTTGCCATTAATCACGAGAGTTTCGAAGAGATCAACATACGATACCCTAATATAAGCAAAACGCTGCAGGGATTGGTTTTCACCAACCTTGCCGACAGGTACAAGCGGGTTGTTACACTACATGTTCAGGTTGACAGACTGTCGCGCGAACTTGAAAAAGAAAAGGAACAGCTTAACAATACAATAAAAGAGTTGGAAAGAACCCGGAACATGCTTATTTCGCAGGAGAAAATGGCGGTTTTGGGGGAGCTGACAGCCGGCCTTGCCCACGAAATGAACAACCCGGCTTCGGCAATGTTGCGTTCGGTCGATTTTTTAATCAACAACCTGCCTGAGATGTTCGAGAAAAGCGCATTGATTCAGGAAAATAGCCTGATGAGATTTTTTTTCGAAAGCGGGCAGAAGCGTGAATTTGTAAGTAGTGAAGAGCAACGGGAAAAAACCAGGCAGCTTGCTGAACGTTTTCCTCGAATTGGAAGATCCGAAATTCGCATTATTTCGGAAATGCCACCTGAAGCCTTCGAGCTACTTGTGCCTTTTGCCGAAAATCCGGGCAAATATGAGTTGCTCAATCTTTACCTCGAGGCTTTTCAGACCGGCGTTTTTATTAACGGCATAAAGTTGTCAGCGGGTCGTATCGAAAATCTTGTAAAAAGCCTTAAAAGTTTCAGCCGTCACAACAAGGGCGAACACGAACGAATGGACATCAGGAAAGGTTTAAGGGAGACCCTGATGATTCTCGGAAGCAGGCTGAAAAACATTGAGGTGAATCTCAACCTTCCTGAAATCCCTCAAGTAAATTGTTTTCCGGGAGAAATTAACCAGGTTTGGACCAACATTATTATCAATGCTTGCGATGCCATGGAGGGCAAAGGCAAACTGTACGTTTCATGCAGGGCCGACGTTCCAGGCTCCGTTTGGGTTGACATTGCCGATACCGGTCCGGGTATTCCCAACAAGTTTAAAAAGAAGATTTTTAATCCAAGTTTTACAACCAAAACTGCCGCCGGCGGGGAATTTGGGCTTGGATTGGGTCTTTCAATCTCAAAGAGCATAGTTGAAAAACACCATGGAACAATATCAGTTTGCGACCGCCAGGGTGGAGGGGCCGTTTTTACAGTGCGCTTGCCAGTGGGGTATTAAGCTGAATAGCTGTAATTGCTTTAATTGGTTGCCTGAAAAAGTATTTAAAAGGCCCATAAAAAATCATTAGGCCAAAAGTTTATAGCCAAGCCTGCTGATAAAATCACGGTAATCGTTATGCAACATTTTTGTATTCACTGACAGGGCCGGTGGCTCGCGCCTAACGGGATAGTTTTCCCTTAACATTTCAAATGAGCCCGGGTTCATTCTAAGTGTACTGTCGTCCTGTGAAATAGGGTAGGCCTTCAAACTAAGATCTGTAAACAATTTCATCTTTGACTCTATTCCGGGGTCAGGATTGATTACGCTTACAGGCCATTCCGGCAGATTCTCAGGCCGCCAGTCATCAAGTCCAAGTCCAAAAAACCGGCTCAAGGCCTGAACGCTCATGGCTGTGCCGTTAGCTTTTCCATCGGCCGAATAACCCGCGATATGGGGAGTGGCCAAAAATGCCATGTGCAGCAATTCGAGGTCAATTATGGGTTCGTTTTCCCAAACGTCGATTACAGCCCCTTGAATCTTGTCTTTTCTGAGGGCTATCTTTATAGCCCCTGTATTTATTACTTCACCCCTTGAAGTGTTGACCAACCAGGCGCCGGTTTTAATTTTTTTAAAAAATCCTTCTTCGGCCATATGATAGGTTTTATCAGGCCCGGTCATGGTGAGGGGTACATGAAAACTTACTATATCAGAATATCTGAGCAATTCATCAAGGCTGCAGAAAGCCCCAACTCCCTCGGTTCGCTGGCGGGGTGGGTCGTTTACCAGCGTCCGGATTCCAAGTGTTTCGCACAGGGCAATAAGTTTTTTCCCGACATTTCCGGCCCCGATTATGCCAAAGGTTAGTTTATCCGGCTTCATGCCCGTTTTTCTTATGATTAATGCCAGTGCAGAGGCCATATATTGAACTACCGAAGCCGAATTACATCCTGGCGCACTTTGCCATGCAATCCCTTTTCTCTCACAATATTGTTGGTCAATATGGTCGTGGCCAATGGTAGCCGAGGCAATAAACCTTACATTGGTGCCTTCAAGCAGACCGGCATTACAGCGGGTCCGGGTACGCACGATCAGGGCGTCGGCACCAGTAAGATGATTCCGCATAATTTTTGATCCGGGCAAATACTCCACCATGGCAAAGGGCTCAAGAACCCCCGCCAGGAATGGTATTTTATCGTCGGCAACTATTTTAAGCATCGTTTTTGCAAAAAAAACAGGGCCCATTCACTTGAACGGACCCTGCAAATTAACAAAAAACCAACCCCACTTTCAATATGAATTTTAAATTTTGTGCAAGTCTGGATTAATTTGCTCTTGTTGGGTTTACCATAGGTTCGCCGTTAATGTAAACTTCCTCCAGGGTCAGATTTTCTACGTGTTCTATAACATTATCCCTTTGAACACCCTTAAAATGGCAGTTTCGCAGATGAATTCCCTTAACAGGCGATCTTTCATAGGCTCGGATAAACAGGGCTCTTTCACTTTGCTGGCTGGTAATGTTTTCGAGATTTATGTTTCGTATAATTGGTGTAAATTGCCCGACATCGCCCTCCTCGTAGTCGAAATCGATATACAAAATTGCCCGCCGCACTTCTCCCACATGCACATTACGTACAAAAATGTTTTCAATAACTCCCCCGCGCACCGAATTGGTTTTGAACCGTATTATCCTTTGAAGGTTGGGGCTATCCATTATACAATCTTCTACGAAAACATTTCTTACACTACCTGATATCTCGCTACCCATTACAACTCCTCCATGCCCGGCACGCATGGTGCAACGTCGTACCACTATATTTTCAGAAGGCACTGCCAACCGGCGGCCATCGGCGTTGCGGCCCGATTTTATGGCTATGCAGTCATCGCCTGTATTGAAATAGCTGTCTTGGATCAGTACATTTCGGCTCGATTCGGGATTACACCCGTCATTATTCGGACCATGGCTGTTTACAGTAACATTTTGTATCGTAATGTTTTCTGATAAAACCGGGTGTATTATCCACATGGGCGAATTGATAATGGTTACCCCATCAATAAGGATATTGCGGCATTTGTAAAACTGGATAAAACTTGGGCGCAGGTAATGCCCCGGGCCGAATATCCTTTCATCGACGGGTACCCCGTCCTCAGCCATTTGCTGCAGCAAGGCCCTTGAGTTTTCCTGGTTTTGAGGCACTATTTCCCAGGTCCGGCGACTCCACTGTCCCTTCCAATACCACCAGTTTTCGGCATCGGCTTGTCCGTCTAAAGTGCCATTTCCTGAAATGGCAATATTCTCCTGAGCGTAGGCATAAATAAATGGCGAATAGTTATACAACTCGGTGCCTTCCCAGCGTGTAAAAACCAAGGGCAAATAGTCGTCAGGATTTTGGCTGAACTTTAAAATGGCTCCTTCCCTCAGATGAAGGTTAACATTAGATTTAAGGTGAATAGCTCCAGTAAGGAATGCGCCTTCGGGCACAACCACCATGCCTCCTCCAGCCTGATAGCAGGCCTGAATGGCTGCCCTGATAGCTTCGGTATCCAGGGTTTTTCCATCGCCAACCGCCCCGAAAGCCGTAACATAAAACTCCCTGTCTGGAAATTCTGGTGGATTGATTTGCCCGAGAATCACTTCAAGGTAGTCCCATGTTACTTCATCGCCTGTTTTCGCATAACCTTCGGCAGTGGTTCTGGCAGGACCGACCGCACATGAAAAACTTCCCAGCCAAACCCAGCAACACAGCAGCAGAACCAACCCTTTTTTTAAGAAACGCATCATTAACAACTTTAAATTCAGAAAAATAATCGCATTGGCAAGTAACATTAAGGGTGCAAAAAATGTAAACTGTGAACCTTTTCCGCCTGAGGCAGGACAAGTTGTGAAATTATTTAAGTGCTGTTAAACAAAGTATCGCAACTTGTCCCGACTTGGCGGTATAGTAAGCACAGGGTAACACAGAGAATTTAGCACTACATAAGAAACTTTTCTGACACCTTCACATTACTTGTTTTAATGCTCACTTTTGATAAACAACTGTCTTGCTTGTTGCTGACCACTCGTAAGCTGAATAATGTATATGCCGGGCACAAGGTGCCCAATGTCAATGTTTACATTGTAGCTTTCGACGGTTTTGCGTAGCATTACCTTACCTGTGGCGCTGATAATTTCCAGGTCTGCCTTTTCCTGTCCTGCCCATTCAAGGTTCAGGAAGGTAGTGGCCGGATTGGGAAATACCCTGAACAGCCGCTCAAGTGGAATTTCTACCCCCGTAGGATCGGTTGAGAAATTCACCTCATAAGTCCTTTGGTTGCCTGCTTCGGCCGTAACGGCCACAGTAGCCCTTCCCGGAACTGTTGGGGCCTGAGTGATTATCATACCGGCGCGGGTATCGGCCAGCACTGCTGAAACTGTTGGTGCAACTGTGGTTCCCGCGGCAAGCACCACATTGTAGCTGGTAACTTCGGGGTTGAACCCTGCAATGGCTGTCCCGCCAACCATCAGGTTGGCTAAGTTTGCGTTTGTGGATTGCAGCCTGAAATTTATCGTGTATGTTACCACAGTGGTTCCGTCTTCGGCTGTAACCCTTACGGTGGCAGCTCCTGGTATGGCAGCAGCCTGGGTGATGACAACGGTTGCTCTGGCATCGGCTGCTGTAGCCGTTACTGTGGGCGCTACGGTGGTGGCAGGTGGCAGGGCTACTTCGTAGGTTGTAACAGTGGGGCTGAAACCTGCAATTGCGGTCCCGCCAACCATCAGGTTGGCTAAGTTTGCATTTGTGGATTGCAACCTGAAATTTATCGTGTAGGTTACCGAAGTGGTTCCGTCTTCGGCTGTAACCCTTACGGTTGCAGCTCCTGGTATGGCAGCAGCCTGAGTGATGACAACGGTTGCTCTGGCATCGGCTGCTGTAGCCGTTACTGTGGGCGCTACTGTGGTTGCAGGTGGCAGGGCTACCTCGTAGGTTGTAACCGTGGGGCTGAAACCTGCAATGGCTGTTCCGCCAACCATCAAGTCGGCTAAGTTTGCATTTGTGCTTACATGCCTGAAGTTTAATGTGTATGTTCTGGTGGTTCCGTCTTCAGAAGTAACGAGCACCGTGCCTGTTCCAGGTACTGCGGTTGCCTGAGTTATGGCCAGGATGGAAGACCATTCTGCCACTGTTGCAGCAATAGCTGGTGCTGCAGTGGTTCCAACAGGAAGAGCGATATCGTAGGTAATTACCTCTGGGCTAAATCCTGCAAGCGGAGTTCCGCCCACGGTAAGCGTTGCCAGGTTGGCATTGGATGAGCGTTTGCGGAAATGCACCGAATAGGTTCGTGTTGTAAGCCCATCTTCAGAAGTAACCGCAATCGTGGCAGTCCCTGGAATTGCTGTGGCTTGAGTTATTACAACGCTCGAAGAGGTAAGTTGGGCATTTGCGGCAACAAGCGGTGGGTTTACTGCATCAGGCGAAAGGATTACCTCATAATTCACCACTGCCGGATGAAATCCTGCAACAGTAGTGCCACCAACCTGCAAATCCGAGAGCCTGATGTCCCACTGTGGAGTAAGCTCGGCAAAAGGCACAGCGGTTCCTTCTCCCGGGGCATGCGATCCGGTAATATCCCAGATAATCCAGTCTATATCGGAGCCAAAATTGGCTCCGCTGTCCCCATCCCCAATCCTGAAGTGCCGGTTGGCCCCCGATGCCGGAGTGAATACAATTACAGGCACGGGGTTTTCGTTTACAAACACCCGTGTTTCGGTTTCTGTCATGGCAAAGCGGTAAATCACCCACTCTGTGGGTGCAACAGGCAGCCTCACATTAGCGGGGCCTGTGCCATTTCTGATGCGCGCAAGCCTGGTTGC
>DATIKK010000264.1:0-23223 GCA_035477635.1 Bacteroidales bacterium
TTCGAAGGCAAAACTCCAAAGTCGAACATTTTGTTTCTAATCCAGGTTATTAGCCCGTAAAGGAGGCAAAAAGGAAACAGAAATAATCGGAACAAACTCATCGTTCAAAAATAATAAAATATTTTATCGTATGTTATTCGATGTATTATTATTTAATTGTAGCTTTCAACATTAATAATGTTGGCTGATAAAGGCAATTTGTATATTTGCCTGAAGGATTGGCAGAACCTTAATTCCCCTGTTTGGCTTAGGTCTTATTTTGCAGAAATCATGTTCTCTATTATTTTACCTTTGATTGCTCAATATTTGGCAGTTGCAAGGCAGGTTTTGTTCAAAAATCGTTAAAACTGAACCAACAATTAACATTATAGATGTATCCCGTGAAAATTCAGGATCTACTTCTTGCAATAGAATTGGAAGTACCAAATTCATTACAGGAACCATTCGACAATTGTGGATTGCAGATTGGCTCACCATTGAAGGATGTTAAAAAAGGCTTGGTTTGCATTGATGTAACGCCACAGGTTATCAATGAGGCTGAGAAAAAAGGCTGTGATTTAATAATTTCGCATCATCCTGTATTGTTTAAAGGTTTAAAAAAAATTTGCGGTCAAAATGCAGTCGAACGAGTTGTTGCTGATGCAATAAAAAAAGAAATTGCCATAATATCGCTGCATACAAACCTTGACAATATTCATCATGGTGTTAACGAAAAGCTTGGGGAAGTTCTCGGACTTAAAAACCTGAAAATTTTACAGCCTCAGAAAGGGTTATTGCGAAAGTTAGTAACCTTTTGTCCCGGATCACACGCCACCCAGATTAGAGAAGCTCTTTTTGAAGCAGGCGCAGGGCAAATTGGAGAATACGACAGTTGTAGCTTTAACCTGGAAGGAACCGGAACTTTTCGGGCAGGGAAATCAGCCAACCCTTTTGTCGGGAAACCAGAAGAAATGCATTACGAACCTGAAGTTCGGATTGAAACAATTGTTCCATCTTACCGTTTGCCTGTTGTTTTGGAAGCCATGTTTAAAAGTCATCCATACGAAGAGGTTGCCTACGATATTTATCCACTCGAAAACAACTTCAATCAAGCAGGATCGGGTATGATAGGCGAGTTTGATGTTCCACTACCTGAAATTGATTTTCTTGACCATATAAAAAAGCAACTCAAAATTCCCTGTTTGAGGCATACAGGCCTGCTTGACATTGATATAAAAAAAGTTGCCTTTTGCGGTGGTTCAGGCGCTTTTTTGCTCGAAAAGGCTGTTGAAAAGGGAGCACAGGCTTTTATTACAGGCGATATAAAGTTCCATCAATTTTTCGAGGCTGAAGGAAGAATACTGCTTATAGACGCAGGGCATTATGAAACCGAGCAAGTTACCAAAGAATTATTGTACGAGATTGTTAATAAAAAATTTAGTAAATTTGCACTCCTAATTTCAGAGGTAAATACAAACCCGGTAAATTATTTCTAACCAGACTTTAAACCAACCAGATATTTTCATTACATGGCAATTAGCTCGAAACCTGGAGAAAAAGCGTTAAAGCAAACCATGCCTGGTACAGGAGAAGAGATTCAACTGATATCAGCCGAAACAACCAGTGAGGAAAGTTTGGAACTTTCCGTCAGGAAAAAACTAACGGTACTCTATACGCTCCAAACTTACGATACCCAAATTGATAAAATCCGCAGTATTCGTGGTGAATTACCTCTTGAAGTGCAGGATTTGGAAGATGAAATTGCAGGTCTCGAAACACGCATTGGAAAGTTTCGGCAGGAGGTTGAGGAAATGGAAGTTGAAATTTCGGGTAAAAAAATCTCAATTAAGCAAAGCCAGGATCTAATAAAAAAGTATGAAGGACAACAAACGAATGTCCGTAATAACCGTGAATACGACTCATTGTCGAAAGAGATTGAGTTTCAGTCACTTGAAATCCAGCTCTGCGAGAAAAATATCCGTGAATTTACGGCCTCGCTCGAGTTGAAAACCGAAACGGTAAAGGAAATTGAGGCTGAACTTGATGATCGTAAAAAAGATCTGGAAGTAAAGAAAAGTGAGCTGTCTGATATTGTTACCGAAACCCGGAAAGAAGAGGAAGTTTTATTGGAACGTTCTGAAGAACAGAAGCGTAAAATTGAACCACGCCTGCTTAGTGCTTATCAGCGCATCAGGGCTAATGCCAGAAATGGCTTAGCTGTGGTGCCGGTTGAGCGCGATGCCTGTGGAGGGTGTTATAATAAAATCCCGCCTCAAAGGCAACTTGACATTAGGCTCTTGAAAAAGATTATCGTCTGCGAGTACTGCGGCCGAATCCTGGTTGACCAGGAAATGTTGAATATCAACGAGTAATAAAAAACGGGATTTTAATCCCGTTTTTTATTAAAATCTAAGTCCGGCTGTAATATTTAGCCGGGTCAGGGCATACCGCTTTTCTATTGGCCTTACCAACGAGGGATCGTAAGGATAAAATGATTCCCGTAAGTTTGTAACTGAATACCCCAAGTCCAGGAAAAAGTTCTGCTGCATAAAACCAATTCCTGCCGAAAAAACCGACCGGCTTCCATCATTGATAGCCTGCAAGAAAGGTGATGAATGAAAAGCATAACCTGCCCTTATCACAAGGGGGTTTATTCGGTATTCGCCTCCTATCCGAAATATATCTTGTATAGTAAAATTATTGCTGATTGTTCTGTTTTCGTGAGAAAAGCCGTAGTCGTCGCTTTGCAACCGCATTCGTGAATAGTCAATTCTTTCGTAATCAACACTTATCAGGCCGCTACGCCCGAAAACCAGACCAAGGCTGCCTATAAGCCTCATGGGAGTATTCAATTCATAATTAAACCGGCCCACCGGCGATTCAGCAAAATCAGTATAATCAGCAAGGGTAAGCGAAGATAGCATACTTGCCTGGTATTCGTCTTCTAGATTAAAAAAGGTAGGAGTGTGAATTGCCACTCCGAGACGAATCATATCTGTTGCTCTAAGAATGGCGCCAACTTTCAGATTGAATCCCGTTCCTGTTGTGGTCAACCTGTATTTGTATTCTAATGAGTTAAAAAAAACATTAAGATTCTGGATGTCAGCCTCGTGAAACGTAAAGTTTTCCTCGAATCTTACTGAGGGTAATCCCAGAGTGGCCCCAAGAAAAAGCCGGTTGTTATAATTTGCACCAACCGACACTACAAATTCCCGTACCGACCCTTGTGTAACATTTGTTCGACGCTGCTCCACATTGCCATCAGGCATATCAACAAAAAATTGACCATTTTGCCTGTCGAGCAAGTAAGTATCCCAAGCCAGGCCGGTAGAAAAATTGTTGAGGTTTTCTACGCTGCCTTCAATTATCGCTTGTTCGAGGAACGAAGTCATTAAGGAACTCTCGTTGTTAAATCCTTGGGCAATCCAACGGTGATTAAAGTTATTCTGGCTATTGATACCAAAAGCCAGATTAATAAATTTCCATCCGGGCAAATCTGCCGGCCCTCCTACAGGAAAAGCCAATACCAATCCAAGGTTGTTCAGGCTTAAATTATTCTTTGAGCCGATATTCAGCGTGCCATAATATTGAGTCTCGATGTTACTTTGGTTAAAAGCCGGAGTAAGAGTAAATTCCGATATCCGAAACACACCCAGTCCGGCAGGATTTACTCCAATACTCGAAAAGTCGCCGCCCAAAGCGCCGAAAGCACCTGCCATACTTGTAAATCTTGCAGTACCACCAGGAGTAACAACAGAATATCTGTAGGCATCGTTTTCGTTTTGCGAAAATACTTGTACTGACAAGAGCAGGATGGATACTGAAATTGCTATACGGTTCATGGTTACTATTTTGTTTTAAATAAGCCCCCGGAACCCATATTGTTTTGTAATCCGGGAAGGCTTAAAATTTTATCAAAGAAAGTCAGAAAGCCACTGGCAAAGATCATGGACGGCCTCTTTCAGAAGAGGAACCGCTTGATCCTGAGCTTCCCCTGCTTGGGGGAGGCGTGCTCATCGAACCGCCAGATGGCTGCCTTTGAGGGGCAGGTGCGGTTCTTTGAGGAGCGCTTCTCGGCGAGGACTGAGGCCTTGATGGAGGGGTGAAGCTTGGCTGGCTTCTTTCCTGACCAGAGGGCCTTGTCTGCTGTGTTGGCCTCGGCATTGTCGGTGTCCTTTCAGGTTGGGATCCGGGTCTTGATTCTGGGCGATTAATTGATTCTGGTCTTGGAGCTCCCTGGGGTCTCGAGGTTTGTGGCCTGGTGTACTCCTGATTGCTTGTCGGACGCTGATAGCTTGGTGGGGTATAGGTGCGGGGGCGGTTGGGCTCAGGATTTGATCCCTGAGGTTGAACCTCTCTTTGGGGTTGAGCTTGTCTTTCAAATCGTTCAATTGCCTGGCGCTCATACTGGCTGCGTGAGGGTGCTCTAAAGTCTTCAGGCGTTCTTTCAGGGCGAACTGGTCTTGCTTCTGGTTCACGCTGTGGCACATCAGGTCTGGTTTCAGGTTGCCTTTGAACGGGTGCAGGTGTAGGTCTTGTCTCAGGTTGCCTTTGAGCCGGTGCCGGGGAAGGTCTTGTTTCTGGTTGACGCTGGGGAACAGCTGGTCTGGTTTCAGGGCCGGTTCTTTCTGGTGTTCTGCCAACTGGTTCACGGTGAATGTTTCCATCGCGCTCGCCTCTTACCTGGCGATCGGCGGGTGTTGACCTCTCGGGAGTTTGTAACCTGCCAGGTTGTTCTCTAGGTCCGCTTATAGTTCCTTCTCCGGTTCTGTCGCGCACTTCCCTTGGGGTTTGACCTGTTTCTGGAATTCTTTCCCTGCCCCTTTCTGTTCCCGGAGCGGCTGCCTGACCAGGTAAAACTCGTCCATCGTCATTTGTGCCTCTAACACCCCTGTTTCCTACATTTAAATTAGGATCACGAGTTGTTGGCGTTTCGGTTCGTCCTCTTGCTTCAAACCTTTCGGCAAATGTTAATTCCCTATCCTCGCGGCGGTTGGCAACTGATCCAACAATGGTTCCTGTTGCCCCGCGATGTCCATAGAAATAGTTACTCCGGTCGTGGCTGTTGTAAATATATTGGTAGTTAAAGGGATTGCTCCACCAGCCATGCTGAAACCCGGCATGAAACCCCGACCAATATGCATGGCTCCATGAATGCACACCCCAATGATGTCCCCACCAAGGTGTCCACCTGTTCCATGCCCAATGGTTTGACCAGAAATGCATGGGGGAGTACCAGTGAAATGGCGTTACCCATGAATACCAGTAAAAGGCCGGATTCCAGAACATAAACCCAGGATAGTAAAAACTCAATGCGCCAAAGCCTGAATAAATGCTAACCCCAAAATACATGGGATTATGTGTGTACCAAAACATATTGGTAAACCAGGGATCGAAATAAGCCCAGTGGTAATTAGGACGGTGAAACCTTCTGATTCGTGCAGCATAAGAAAAATCGTATTGACTCTCCGAGTAATACCAGTCCCTCGATTGATATTCATCCTCCTGGTATGCCTGAGGTTCTGAATACTGGTATTCGGTGTATTCCTGATATTGGTATTGCTGGTCGTCGATTGTCTCCCTGTACTCAGCCTGTGGTTCGGTAAGTTCATCACGGGAGGCTCTTGGTAACTCTGACTGCTGAGTTCCACCAGCATGGCGGGTTGCCCTTGGTGTGTAATATATTCCGTCACTTTCGCCGGCAGAGTGGAAAGTGGTGGCACAACCACCCAATGCAAACGAAACAACTAACAAAGCAAGCATTATAGTTTTCATAGTTACTCCTCCATTCTTTGATAATTTACAAAGTTAGCAAGTTAGGGTTATCATTGCGGTTTTTTCTTAAATTTGCCCGATTTTTCATTAAATATTTAACAAATATTATACCAAAATATTTTATGGCAAGGGATTTAGCAGCGCGGGAGGAAAATTATTCCAAATGGTATAACGAAATAGTGCAGAAAGCCGGGCTGGCCGAAAATTCGGCTGTGCGGGGTTGCATGGTCATTAAACCGTACGGGTATGCTATTTGGGAAAAAATGCAGGCTGCATTGGACAAGATGTTTAAGGATACCGGGCATTCTAATGCTTACTTTCCGCTGTTCATTCCCAAGTCTTTTTTTTCGAAGGAGGCCGATCATGTAGAAGGGTTTGCCAAGGAATGTGCCATTGTTACACATTATCGGCTAAAAAGCGATCCGTCAGGCAAAGGAATTGTTGTTGATGAGGATGCCAAACTCGAAGAAGAACTTATTATTCGTCCTACTTCCGAAACTATAATCTGGGATACTTATCGCAATTGGATACAATCATACCGCGACTTGCCCATTTTGATAAATCAGTGGGCTAATGTGGTGCGATGGGAACTGCGAACACGAATGTTTTTAAGAACTTCCGAATTTCTTTGGCAAGAAGGACATACTGCCCATGCTACCAAGCAGGAAGCCATTGAAGAAACTGAAAGGATGTTGAACGTTTACGCCTATTTTGCTCACAATTTTATGGCTATCCCGGTTTTGAAAGGAACAAAATCAATAAACGAGCGATTTGCCGGAGCCGTTGAAACCTATTGTATTGAAGCCCTGATGCAGGATGGCAAAGCTTTGCAGGCCGGGACATCGCATTTTCTAGGGCAAAACTTTGCAAAAGCCTTTGATGTCAAATTCGCAAGTCCAGAAGGAAACCTCGAATATGTCTGGGCTACATCGTGGGGGGTATCTACCAGGCTTATTGGTGCCCTGATTATGGCACACTCCGACGACCACGGATTGGTACTTCCTCCAAAATTGGCCCCTATTCAGGTCGTTATTGTTCCAATTTATAAGAACCAGGGGCAGTTTGAACTGGTAATCGAAAAAGCACGTGAGGTAAAAGGACTTTTAGATAAGCATGGAATTTCGACAAAACTGGATGACCGTGATACATACAAGCCCGGCTGGAAATTTAACGAGTATGAGGTAAAGGGTGTTCCGATTCGAATAGCAATCGGGCCGAGAGATATTGAAAGCAGAACTCTGGAACTGGCCCGGCGCGATACTCTTGAAAAAGTAACTTGTTCTTCCGATGGGATCGAAAACACAGTAGTGCACCTACTTGAAAAAATTCAGGAAAATCTTTATCAAAAAGCTTTAAAGTTTCGCGAAAGTAATACTACTAAGGCCGACACATGGGAAGAGTTTATTGATATTCTCGACAACAAGGGAGGATTCATCATGGCTCACTGGGATGGTACGGCCGAAACCGAACAAAAAATTAAAGAGGCAACAAAGGCAACAATCCGGTGTATTCCCCTGGATAACAATAAAGAAAAAGGCGTTTGTGTATTAACTGGTAACCCATCAACTCAAAGGGTAGTTTTTGCTAGGGC
Source organism: Bacteroidales bacterium (assembly GCA_035477635.1). Taxonomy (GTDB): domain Bacteria; phylum Bacteroidota; class Bacteroidia; order Bacteroidales; family UBA7960; genus UBA7960. Next base: position 7,346 of record DATIKK010000264.1, read on the forward strand.
ATACTAACCAAGTGAAATGCATGGTTAAGTTTTGGCAGAATATTTGTAACTTAGAACGGAAAATGAATCTTTTAGAAACGAGCATGATTCGTTAAACACAAACACGGATGAAACGAGCATGATTTGTAAAACACAAACACGCAATAAAATGCAACATGCGAGTTCCCTTTCTGCCGGCAGGCAGGCATCCGACCTTAATCAAAAAATTATAAACACATGAAAATTTTCACCTTTTTATTTTTTGTGTTTGTTTCGTATGCCGGAATAGGGCAGGCCGGGAGTGGTCAGGTTGCAGGCGCCCGATTATTGGAGGTTACCATTCAGCAGGATGTACGCATTGATACACTCCTGCGGGCGCATAGCGCAATGGTAAGCCGCGAAAGAGGAATCAGTGGTTTCAGGGTTCAATTATCTGCTGATTCAGGTGCGCAGTCAAAACTGCGGACTCAACGCCGGAAGTCAGAGTTCGATGCACGCTTCCCCGAAGTTGGTTCGTACATTATTTTCGATTCTCCCGAATTTAAACTTCGCGTTGGAAATTTCCGAACAAGACTTGATGCAAGCCGGTTTCTCGAAAAAATTGCCAGGGACTATCCTGCAGCATTCATTGTGGTTGACAGAATTAATTTCCCTGGCTTTGATTGAAAAAGTTGACTTCTCCTTAAAAATTAATTTCTGCTTATAGAATTCAGATCCTCGTAAGCTAACTTCAGTCGGTCGCGCATGGTTTCTTCACCTTTTCTGAGCCACGCTCTTGGGTCGTAGTATTTTTTGTTGGGTTTGTCTTCGCCCTCAGGATTACCAATCTGACCTTGTAAAAAACCTTCATGTTTTTTGTAGTAATCTTTTATTCCTTCCCAGAATGCCCATTGAGTGTCGGTGTCGATATTCATTTTTATCACTCCGTAACTAATTGCCTCGCGAATTTCTTCGCGGGTTGACCCGCTTCCTCCATGAAAAACGAAATTCACTGCCTTATCGCCGGTATTAAATTGCTTTTTAATGTAATCCTGAGAGTTTTTAAGAATAACAGGCTCAAGTTTAACATTTCCGGGTTTGTAAACACCATGAACATTTCCGAATGATGCTGCAATGGTGAACTGGTCGGAAACTTCCATCAGAGCCTTATACATACGGGCTACCTCTTCGGGCTGGGTGTAAAGGCGCGAACTTTCCACACCGGTATTGTCAACTCCGTCTTCCTCGCCTCCTGTAACCCCAAGTTCGACCTCAAGAGTCATGCCCAGGTGTTTCATCCTTTTTAGATATTGTTGGCTAATTGCTATGTTCTCTTCAAGACTTTCCTCAGAAAGGTCAAGCATGTGCGAACTAAATAGGGGTTTGCCGTATTTTTCGAAATGCGCCTCGCTGGCATCAAGGAGGCCGTCAATCCAAGGAAGGAGTTTTTTTGCAGCATGGTCGGTATGCAGAATAACACGAACCCCGTAGAGCTTTGCCAAAAGGTCAATATGAATGGCTCCGGAAATTGCCCCCGTAATGGTGGCCTGATGATTCTCGTTCGACAAGGATTTGCCGGCATAAAACTGAGCCCCTCCATTCGAAAATTGTATTATTACAGGAGAATTGACATCACGTGCCACTTCCAAAACCGAATTTACTGTATTGGTGCCTGTTACATTAACAGCAGGCAAGGCAAATTGATGCTCCTTGGCAATTCTGAATATATCCTGTACATCGCGACCGGTAACTATTCCGGGCTCAATATGTTTCAATAAATTGTTCGACATTTGTTATACCTTTAGAAAGTTTGAAGTTTGTTATTTACAAATTTCAAAATTAATAAAATTATACCGGTTAAATGAGTTGGCAGTTTTAAGAGTACATATGTAGCATGTCGGTCTGCTTTAAGGGATTAAAAAAGTGTATTACAATTCAGGTTTTTTAAACCTAATTTTTTGGTATGTGCTGAGGGGCAAATGAAATGAGATTAAAAATTGCAGTTAACACAAGGCTTTTATTACCTGGCAAACTTGAGGGTATAGGTTGGTTTACATATCAGACCTTTCAGCGGATCGCCAAAAACCACCCGGAAGTAGAATTCCATTTTCTATTTGACAGGCCCTTCGATAAGCAGTTTGTTTTTTCGGACAACATTAAACCGGTAGCGCTATTTCCACCTGCACGGCATCCATTGCTGTATTTTATTTTTTTTGAAAAAACAATACCGGAATATTTAAATAAAGTGAAACCCGATCTTTTTATCTCGCCCGATGGATTTCTATCACTTTCATGGTCCGGGCCTCAGATCGCCGTAATACATGATCTAAATTTTATGCATTTCCCCGCTTTTGTGCCCTTGGCAAGCAGGTTATATTACCGGAGCATGTTTCCTCATTTTGCCCGAAAGGCCATTAGGATTGCAACGGTTTCAGAATACTCCAAATTTGATATTGTTAAAACTTTCAGTATCAGGGAAGACAAAATTGATGTGGTTTACAACGGGATCAATGAAAATTTTAAACCTGTTTCAGAAGCAGAAGCCATTGCAACAAGGCATAGAGTTACAGGAGGCATCCCATATTTTGTATACCTTGGATCATTGCACAAAAGAAAAAACATAGGCAATATGTTGATGGCTTTTGAAAAATTTAGACAGACACATCCAGGCGATTTTAGGCTTCTGATAATTGGCGAACCAATGTTCAAGGGAAATTTTCCGAAAGAGCACCTGAGACAAATGCGATTCAAAGACGATGTAGTTTTTCTGGGACGTCTTGATGGAGAATTCCTGAACCAGGTTGTGGCTTCAGCTCGTGGGCTGTTGCTGGTATCATATTTTGAAGGGTTTGGAATCCCAATTATTGAGGCAATGAAATGCGGTGTGCCTGTAATTACCTCAAATGTTACATCCATGCCCGAAATTGCAGGGGATGCTGCACTTCTTGTAAACCCTTCCTCTCCGGGAGAGATTTCAGATGCAATGGCATCGCTTGCCAACCAAAATGAACTCTGTAAGAACCTGATAAATAGGGGAAGAACGGTTTGTAAAAAGTTTTCGTGGGATGCCACATCCAGTAAAATGTGGGATTGTATCATTAAAAGCCTTTAGCTGAGAAAACACAAGGTGACTCAATTTAGTTCATCATAATGATCTTGCCGCGAAATATTGCCAACAATGGCTATAAATAATAGAGTATATTCCATTAAATTTGCAAAAAAATTTGCAGGGCGGATTCAAAATTATTTTGAATCATTGGAAAAAGAAACAAGTATGGTTATTAAATAGGCGAGACTGTAACCAATCAATCAGTTCTGTTACCATACGCGAAACATGTATTCGACTCGCCTAAGACGCGACGAGACAAACGAGCCCTCATTGCAACTTAGATTTATTTTATAATTAAACGAGCATGATTCGTTAAACACAAACATGGATGAAAATTCATCATGCGAGTTCCATCCGACATAAATTTAAAAATTATCTACGAATGAAAAAGCTCATATTTATAGCATTAATTTCCTTGCTGATTACCGGATGCGGCCAGAAAGCAAGGGAAGAAGCAGAACGCCTTCAACAGGAAAAGCTTGCCCTCCAGGAACAACTTGAAACCCAGGAGGAGTCAATTAACGAGTTTTTGTCGGCTATTAACCAGATTGAAGAAAACCTTGCTCTGATCCGTGAAAAAGAGAGGGCTATATCGCAGGGAGCCAGAGAAAACCTCGAGAGGCAGGACGGACAAATGGAAAGGATTAATGATGACATTCGACTGATTGGCGAATTGATGCAGCAAAACAGGCAATTAATCAGCCGTCTAAACCGGGATTTAAGGGGATCAAACCTGCGAATTGGGGAATTTGAAAAGAGGGTTGCAGAACTTAACGAGAGAATAGTTCAAAAAGAATCTGAAATTGCAGCCCTTCAGGAAGAATTGAGCAGAATGAATCTGCGGGTTGATTATCTAACCTCTACAATCGATACCCTTCAGCTTGCTGCCCAAGAGCGTGTGCGTTTTATAAATGCCCAGACTGCAGAGATGAATACTGCCTTTTACACCATGGGTTCAAGACGCGAATTGCTCGAATGGGGCGTAATAATCCGCCAGGGTGGTTTTTTAGGTATTGGCCGCACTAACCGCTTACATCCTGAGGTTGAGCAGGTACACTTTGCCAGGATTGACCAAACCCAGGTCCGCGAAATTACAATTGCAGGCACTAATCCTAATCTTATCACACCCCATCCGGAAGGCTCCTGGGAATATTTAACAGAAAATGGGATTACATCTCTTGTAATCCTTGATCCTTCAAAATTTTGGAGCACATCGCGTTATTTGGTAATCGAATTGGAATAGTATTTCCGAAGACCTTTTACTGCAATCCGATTTCCTCCGGAATTAAATTAATGTATTACCCGGGAGTGGAATTATATGTATTTTGACGTGATTGGTTATAGGGAAAATAATTTTTCTTAACTCAACCTTGCTTTTATAACCCCGTAATTTGAGGTGGCAAAATTGTATTAATTTTGCTGGCATTGTTGATTTATGCAAGTTCAGCTATACAAATGAAAGAAATTAAAAGACAGCGAGTATCAGATCTGATTAATGAAAACAGCAGCCGCCCGATCGGGCTACATGTAAATGTGAAAGGTTGGGTAAGAACCAAACGGGGAAATAAAAACGTTACCTTTATTGCTCTTAATGATGGATCAACAGTCCATAATATCCAGTTAGTGGTGGATGTGAAATCGTTTAACAACGACGAAATTCTAAAACAGATCACCACGGGAGCATGTGTATCAGCAACAGGCCAGCTGGTTGAGTCGAAAGGGCAGGGGCAGGCAGTCGAGATTCTTGCAAGCCATATTGAAGTTTATGGAGTAGCCGACCCTGACAATTATCCACTGCAAAAAAAAGAGCACACACTTGAGTTTTTGCGCGAAATAGCTCATTTGCGCCCTCGCACAAACACCTTCGGCGCCATTTTTCGGATCAGGCATGCTCTTTCATTTGCAATACATAAGTATTTTAATGATGCCGGCTTTTTCTATCTTCATACACCTATCATTACCGGCTCAGATGCCGAAGGCGCAGGCGCTATGTTCAGGGTTACCACTCTTGACCTTACCAACCCTCCCAGAAATGAAGATGGAACAATTGACTACCGCCAGGATTTTTTTGGAAAAGAAACCAACCTGACTGTTTCGGGGCAGCTCGAAGGGGAATTGGGAGCCCTTGCGCTGGGAAATATTTATACGTTCGGGCCAACCTTCAGGGCCGAAAATTCAAATACCACCCGGCACCTATCCGAATTCTGGATGATAGAACCCGAGATGGCATTTTACGATATAAACGACAACATGGACCTGGCAGAAGACTTCCTGAAATACTTAATCAGGTATCTTGTTGATTCATGCCAGGACGACCTTCTGTTTTTGCAAAAATTGTACGATCCCGAATTGCTCGATCGTCTCACCTTTGTTGTGAAAAATAAATTTGAGCGGATTACCTATACACAGGCAATCCATATCCTACAGGCGTCAAAACAATCTTTTGAGTTTCCTGTAAATTGGGGGGTTGACCTTCAGGCAGAACACGAGCGCTATTTGGTTGAGAAGCACTTTAAAAAACCTGTGATTTTGACTGATTACCCTAAAGAAATAAAGGCGTTTTATATGAAACAGAACAACGATGGAACCACCGTCAGGGCTATGGACGTTTTGTTTCCAAGAATCGGTGAAATTATTGGGGGTTCACAGCGCGAAGAAAATTACGAAAAATTATTGAAAAGGGTTTCAGAATCAGGCATTCATGAGCAGGATGTGTGGTGGTATCTCGAAACCAGGAAATTTGGCACTGCCCCGCATAGCGGATTTGGTCTTGGGTTTGAGCGGTTAATGCTCTTTGTTACGGGAATGGGCAACATACGCGATGTTATTCCATTTCCACGAACCCCGCAAAATGCAGAGTTTTAGCGGGTTTAAAATAATTATAGAATTAGAACTTTGAACACAGGGATGAAACGAGCATGATCCGTAAAACACAAACACGCATTAAAATTCATCATGCGAGCTCCCTGCCTGCCGGCAGGCAGGCATTCGACATTAACATAAAAATTATTTACGGGTGAAAACATAAGGGGTTCATGCAAAAATTAAAACTTCAGCAGAAACTTCTTCAGAAGCTGTCGCCGCAACAAATTCAGCTAATGAAGCTTTTGCAGGTTCCTACTATGATGCTCGAACAGCGGATTAAACAGGAATTGGAGGAAAATCCTGCCCTTGAAGAGGGATTTGAAGAACTTGATGAGTTGGAAGCAAAATTTGAAGATGATTCAGAAGACACCAGCGACGATGGAAGTGATCAGGATTTAATTGGCAATCTCCAGGCTGATCCGGATGAAGAGTTTGACCTGTCAGATTATATTGATGACGACGAAACTCCGGCATACAGGTTAAATGCTCAAAATCTTAGCCCCGACGAAGACCATAAAGAGATACCTTTCGCTTCTAAAATAAGTTTTCAGGAATTGCTATTGTCGCAACTTGGAATGCGAAAACTAAATGAGAGAGAACAGCTTATAGCGACCCACATCATCGGAAATATTGATGATTCGGGCTACCTGCAACGCGACATCCATTCACTGATAGATGATTTGGCTTTTAATCAAAATATTCACACTTCGTTTAAAGAAGTTATTGGTTTGCTTCGAATTATTCAGGAATTCGACCCTGCAGGAGTTGGGGCCCGCGATCTTCAGGAATGCCTTCTTATACAAATCAGGCGCAAAACTCCCCTCAGCGAGGCATTAAAAAATGCAACAATTATCCTCGAAAAGAATTTCAATGAATTTACCCGTAAGCATTTTGATAAGATACAAAAAAGAAACAATTTCGACGACATACAATTGCGTGAAGCCCTTGAGGAAATTCTTAAACTGGACCCCAAGCCTGGAAATTCGCTGAGCGATACCGGAAAAGCATCGCAATATATTGTGCCTGATTATTTTGTTTCCGTCAATGACCGCTCCATTGAACTTTCACTAAATGCGGGAAACACTCCCGATTTACGGATCAACAGGTCTTACTCCGAAATGCTCAAATCCCTTTCTGATTCAAAAGGGAAAATTGAACAGAGGCAAAAAGAGGCTGCTTTGTTTGTAAAACAAAAACTCGACAGCGCAAGGTGGTTTATCGACGCCATCAAACAGCGACAAAACACCCTGCTGATGACAATGCAGGCCATCCTAAACTATCAGAAGGATTATTTCCTGACAGGCGATGAAACCAAACTCAGACCGATGATCCTGAAAGATATTGCCGACATGGTTAGACTCGACATTTCAACGATTTCGCGTGTTGCTAACAACAAATATGTGCAAACCCCCTATGGCACATTTCTGCTAAAAACTTTCTTTTCGGAAGGCCTTCAAACAGATACAGGCGAAGAAGTTTCAACCCGTGAAGTGAAAAAAATCCTTCAGGATTGCATATCTGAGGAGGATAAGGCAAATCCGTTAACCGATGAAGAACTTGCAGCAATTCTTAAGCAAAGAGGTTACAACATAGCACGCCGAACTGTTGCAAAATACCGGGAGTATTTAGAGATACCGGTAGCCAGGCTACGTAAAGAACTTACCTAAATAAACGCAATTTTGTTAATGATTTGTGGTTTTTCATCCGTTTTAATATTGCAACTCATATCGCACTGCTGAAGATAATTTTGAAGGTTAGTCAGGCTTAGTTTTGAATTTTTTGAAAAAGGGGGTAAATTGTTTTCTGAAAAATTTGTCATTTTTAATTGGTCGAAATTAGAAACACGGCTTGCAAGTCTGATTTCGGCCTTGATTAACCCTCTCGTTTTACCCACTCTGGGTATGCTATTCCTTTTCAATCTCGACACCCATATTGCTTTTTCAATTCCCCAAACTACAAAAAGGCTGATACTTGCCATTGTTTTTTTTAACACCTGTTTGGCTCCGGTATTTGCAATTCTCCTTTTAAAGAAATCCGGAATTATAAACGATATGTTGCTCAATGAAAGGAAAGATAGATTAGTTCCATTGTTGGTGTCGGCATTATTCTTTTTTGCAACATATTTTCTGATCAGGCAGGTTTCAACCCCCAACATTCTTTCCTACTATATTTTGGGTGCAACTCTTTTAATTTTGCTTACCCTATTAATTACTTACAAATGGAAAATCAGTATTCATATGACCTCAATAGGAGGGCTAACAGGCTTCATCATTAGCCTTGGATATATATACCGAATTGACATAACCGGCATTCTTATACCAATCATTCTGATTTCCGGATTGCTTGGAACTGCAAGGCTGAAAGTTAATGCACACAACTTAGCTCAGGTTTTGGCAGGTTATGTTTTAGGTGTAGCAGTTACTATTTTTATTTTGCTTTTCCGGATTGCGTAGAATAATTCCCTGTAAAACAAATGCTGGAGTCCGGGATTTATGTCAAAGGAGGATGCTTTCATTTTACCCTCTTTGGGTTGTATAAAGTCAACAAATGCTCATGTAACCATAAATTCTATTTTCGTTTACTTTGCATCGTAAAGACTTGTAAGGTTAAACACAAGTACAAATAATTGTTTTTTTAGTCTTTTTACTTCGCAATAGGAAAAAATTTTGAAACCTGTGCAGGAATGAATGCAGCGCCTCAGAACCTTATAAAGTCGCCAATCGAATATCTTAAAGGGGTTGGTCTGAAGCGCGGAGAACTTTTGCGAAATGAGGCAGGCATTTACACCTTTGGCGATTTGGTTGAATATTTCCCGTTCAGATACGTTGACCGCAGCAAGTTTTACAAGACAAGCGAAATAACTGATGATTCTGCCTATGTCCAATTAATGGGGTTTATATCCAAAATTGAACTTCATGGCCAAAAGCGCTCCACCCGAATGACGGCCGCTTTTTCTGATGGCCATGGAACTATTGAATTGGTTTGGTTTAATGGTTTCAGGTGGTTAAAAAATGCATTTAATCCCAAAGTAGAGTATATTGTATTTGGAAAACCAAACCTTTTTGGTCGCCGAATTAGTATTGTACATCCTGAGATAGAACCTGTATTGCCAGGTGCATTAAATCAGGAATCGGCCATGCAGCCCATATATAATTCTACGGAGAAATTGCGCTCCCAAGGCCTTTCAAGCAAGGGTATCAGCAAACTAATCAGGGTACTGCTCCCTCAGGTAATTGACTATATTAGAGAAACCCTTCCGCAATCCGTGTTGCAATCATGTAATCTTCCCGACAGGAGAACCAGTTTACTGCATATACACTTTCCCGCTGACTCTCAGGCTCTCAAAAATGCAATTACCAGGTTGAAATTTGAGGAGTTATTTTTTCTGCAACTAAACGTTTTGAAGGTCAAACATGTTCGTACAGAAAAATCGGGTGGATGCATTTTTGGTAAAATCGGAGATTATTTTAATGGCTTTTACAGCAACTGCCTGCCTTTTCAACTAACCGAAGCTCAAAAAAGAGTACTTCGCGAAATTCGCCGCGACACCATTTCGGGAAAGCAAATGAATCGGTTGTTGCAGGGAGATGTTGGAAGCGGAAAAACCATAGTTTCGGTATTAACAATGCTAATGGCTCTCGACAACGGTTATCAGGCCTGCCTTATGGCCCCAACAGAAATATTAGCTTTACAGCACTTTGAATTAATTTCAAGACTCTTTGGCCCAATGGATATTAAATTGGGGGTGTTGACAAGCTCAACCCGCTCAGCAGAGCGACAACGCCTTCTTAAAGATTTAAAATCCGGAGACTTGCAGATAATTATCGGCACCCATGCCCTGATTGAAGACCCTGTAGAGTTTTGCCGCCTTGGTATGGTAATAATTGATGAGCAACATCGCTTTGGAGTAGCCCAGCGAGCCAGGTTATGGACAAAGAGCAAGACTCCTCCACACGTTCTGGTTATGACTGCCACACCAATTCCCCGAACGCTTGCCATGACCTTGTATGGCGATTTGGATGTGTCGGTAATTGATGAGTTGCCCCCAAACCGCAAGCCTGTTAAAACAATACATCAGTACGATAGCAACCGTCTTAAGGTTTTTGGGTTTATGAGGGAGCAAATACATAAGGGAAGGCAGGTTTATGTTGTTTATCCCTTGATTAAGGAGTCGGAAACGCTTGACCTGAAAGACCTTACTGATGGATATGAGAGCATTGTCCGTGAGTTTCCTTTACCTCAATATGCTGTTAGCATTGTGCACGGGCAAATGAAAGCATCTGATAAGGATTTTGAAATGCAGCGTTTTGTAAAAGGCCAAACCCATATAATGGTTGCCACAACGGTTATTGAAGTAGGGATTGACGTTCCGAATGCATCTGTTATGGTAATTGAAAGCGCCGAAAGGTTTGGTTTGTCGCAGTTGCATCAACTCCGGGGGCGTGTTGGAAGGGGGGCGGATCAAAGCTACTGTATCCTTATGAGCGGGATAAAACTTAGTACAGACAGTCGAAAGAGACTTGAAACCATGGTTAAAACAAATGATGGGTTCGAAATAGCAGAGGTTGATCTGAAGCTCAGGGGGCCTGGTGATATTCAGGGCACCCAGCAAAGCGGAATGCTTGAATTAAAACTGGCCGACCTGACCAATGATGAAGCTCTGTTGGTTTTAGCCCGTGAAAAGGCAAGCGAAATTTTGAAATCTGACCCACAGCTTATTTTGCCGGAACACCGGGTGGTTGCAAAACACCTTAGCGAATCTTTACAGGCCAAGCAAGCCTGGAGTCGCATCAGTTAAAAAAAATCGCCGCCCTTAAACAGGACGGCGATGTAAATCATGGCAAATTAATTTATGGTTTAATTTAAAACGAACCGGATTGGCATAGTAAACTGTGTCCTTACAGGTTGTCCTCTCTGCCGGCCGGGGTTCCAGCGAGGCATGCTTCGAACTACGCGTAATGCCTCCTCGTCGCAACCGCCGCCAATTCCACGAACAATGCGAATATCGGTAATAGACCCATCGCGCTCAACAACAAATGTTAAAAACACGGAGCCCTGAATCCCTGCTTCGCGGGCCATGTGAGGGTAATTCAGATTTTCTCGCAAAAATCGCATCCTGGCCTCTTCCCCTCCGGGAAAACTTGCCTGCTCCTCAACCACAATAAAAATTACGTCTTCGTCAATTGCTTCTTCTTCTTGTACAACAACCGGAGCAAACTCCCTTATTTCGGTTAGGGTTGTAGCTTCAACGTCAATAGTAAATTCTTCTTCTATTTCAACATCATCGGCTACTATGACAAGCTCGGTTGAAAGGGCAGGAGGAGGTGGTGGCGGAGGTTCCTGGCGGGTTATCGGAATATCTTCCTCCTCGATAAATTGCATATCCAGAGCACCCAGGTCATGCACCGGACGGTCGTAAGTTCTCCATTCAAAAGCTACCAGAACGCCCAAAAGAGCTATGGCCAGACCAATCTGGAGAAATATACGCTTTTTGCTTTCAAGATCAGCTTTTGGTGTTTTTTTTGTTTCCATTATGTTTGCTGGTTTTGACTATTGCTTGTTCTAAAAAAATTTAGGATATTTTGGGGTTGCTAATGTACAAAAAAATCCAAAATTAACTCTAGTTTTTAAATCAAACCCTAAAAAATTTTGGTTTGATCTTCAAAAGGATACCAAATAAAACTACACCAAAAATCGTGCCTATCAGGTTGGCAATAAAATCAAAAAAACTTGCGATTCTAAAAATCAGAAAAAAATGCTGAAGCAACTCACTGAATAAACTTATCAAAAGTGAAACCAGCAATGCCAGAGACAAATACTTTCTATGCATAATCCCGTTCTTGTTTTGACTGTAAAATCCAAAACAAGCAAGAAAGGCAAACACTAAAAACATGCCTATGTGAACAAGTTTATCAAAGTGGGGGATTATAAAGAATTTTAAGGCAGGAATCCGATCAGGTGGCATGCTTACGGCAAAAAGGATGAGAATCCCCCATATCAATGCAGGGACAAAGTATCTGAATGCCATTTGAAGTTTATTTACTTTTGAAGGCAAAACCCGATCAGGCGCCAATCAATTCTCTGTACTGCGCTTCCGTGAGCAATTGATCAGCTTCCGATGCGACCGAAATCTTAACCTTAATTAGCCAACCCTGACCATAAGGGTCCTTGTTAACTAAATCAGGCTTGGATTCGACCAACTGATTAAACTCCACAACCTCGCCCGACAGGGGCATATACAAGTCTGATACCGTTTTAACTGCTTCGATGGTTCCAAAGGCATCAGTCCGGTTAAGAGTTTCTCCAACTGTTTCAACCTCTATATAAACAATATCGCCCAATTCCTTTTGAGCATATTCGGTAATTCCTACAATGGCAGTTTCACCATCTATTTTTACCCATTCATGGTCCTTTGTGTAAAGCAGGTTTCCGGGAATTTTCATCCGTAATTTATTTTAAGATTAAGGTCGGATGAAGCCCGAAAGGCTTGCTGAAAACAAACTCGCATGATGAATTTTAGCTTCGCTGAACCTCGTTTCATCCGTAAATAATTTTTAAATTAATGTCGAATGCCTGCCTGCCGGCAGGCAGGGAACTCGCATGTTGAATTTTTTTTCGTGTTTGTGATTTACAAATCATGCTCGTTTTATGGCAGAATTTATTTAGGAATAAAAATTTTATAGACTTGAGCTTTCAAAAGTACACCTTTTTTTTATTCAAAAATGTATGAATAAAATGTATGAAAGGATAAGGCAGGTATGAACCCGCATATAAATAACCAGCCGGTGTTGAGTTAAAACCAACGGCCATTGTAGAAATAATTACGTTCTCCTTCGCAATGAAATTATTTTGAGAAATTCCTTCCTCACCTTTCTCAGAAAAGACCAAGATCAAGCAAGGCGGCATCCGACATCATGTCCTTGTTCCATTCGGGCTCAAACACCAGTTTAACCGACACCTCCCTGATTCCATCCACCTTAAGCACTGCTTCTTTTATATTTCGGGGAATTTCATCGGCAACCGGGCAGTTGGGGTTGGTTAGCGTCATTGTAATATTCACTATTCCATCGGGTCTTGCAGATATTTCGTAAATAAGCCCCAGGTCGTAAACGTTTACAGGAATTTCAGGATCGTAAACTGTTTTTAAAGCATCAACAATCAAAGTTTCCTTTTGCAGATAATTTGCTTTGCTGTTCATAGGAGGTTAATGGTTCAGATTTGTTGTTTGGCTTTAAAAGCCCGGGCATAAAGTTTCATTTGATTTATCATATTCATAAGCCCGTTTGATCGTGTTTGCGACAGATGTTCTTTTAGACCGGTGGCATCAATAAATCTGAGTTCGGCATTAATGATTTCGTCGGGAGTCTGATTGGACAGCACTCTAACAAGAAGACTTGCAATACCTTTGGTAATGAGGGCATCGCTGTCGGCTAGATAAATTACTTTGTTTTCCTGCATTGATGCACGCAGCCAAACCTGCGACTGGCAACCCTTAATCAGGTATCTATCCTCCCTGAATTTAGGGTCGAAGGGAACAAGGCTTTTCCCTGACTCTATTATATAGTTGTATTTTTCCATCCAATCGTCGAAAGCATCAAATTCAGCTACTATCCCCGCTTCAATTTCACTTATATTCATAAGCAATAATTTATCCTCTTTGTTAATTTTGGCTGAGAAGTTCTGTTTCTTCCGCATTTAAGCGTAACTCGCCGGCAGTTTTGAATTTCGAGGGGCGGTGCATGATAAAAAACAAAATGGTAATTGCCACCAGCAAAATCATATTAGTGTTTTTTGTTATGACGAAAGTAACGCTCGAAATTAAGGTAGCAACTCCGATAAGGGCAAGCCTGGTTAAAATTGCTTTTTGATAGATTTTCATTTTCATTAACAAGGTTGAATTCTGCGGAAGTTTTTTCAACCGGGAATGGTAGACACCGTGTGCCAAAACAATGAGAATCAATCCCAACCCGATGGCAATGTACAATAAAATAAGGTCAAGTAGCGGGTTATCAGGTAATTCCGGAAAGGATTGTCCAACCATCAGAGATGCAATACCTACCACAATCAGAATTCCAACAAACATCGCACTATATATGATTGAAAGATTCTTTAAAATTTGGCCGGGACTATTTTCTGTATTCATGCTGAGAATGATAATGTTTTCTAAACAAACATTTTTCTGATTTTTTTCAGTCCGTCAATTAATACATCCACTTCATACAAAGCATTATATACGCCAAAAGAAACCCTTACCGTTCCGGGTATCTGCATAAAGTCCATAACAGGTTGTGCGCAATGGTGGCCTGTTCGGACCGCAATACCCATTTTGTCGAGAATAACTCCGGTGTCGTATGGGTGGATATCCTTAAAAATAAAAGAAACAACACTGGCTCTTTGTTTTGCTGTGCCAATAAACCGGATATTCTCGATTGTATTTAACTGGTTGATGACATAATTGTAAAGCTGAGCCTCATGTTCAGCAATAACATCATGTTGTAATGAAGAAACAAAATTCAGAGCCGACTCCAGGCCAATAACATCTCCAACATTGGGAGTGCCCGCTTCAAATTTGAAAGGCAATTCATTGAAGGTAGTCCCGCTGAAGCGAACCTCCTTGATCATTTCTCCTCCACCCTGATAAGGAGGCAGCCTGTCGAGCCATTCTTCCTTACCGTATAGCACGCCCACCCCCATTGGGCCGTAAACCTTATGACCCGAAAAACAATAAAAGTCGCAATCCATTGCCGTTACATCCACCTTCATGTGCGGCACGGCCTGGGCTCCGTCAATCAAAACAGGAATCCCCTTTTTGTGTGCCTGGGCAATGATCTTCTCAACCGGATTTACGGTGCCAAGAGAATTGCTCACATGGGCAATTGCTACAATCCTGGTTTTTTCAGTAAGAAGGTTGTCAATTTCGTCAATAAGCAATTCCCCCTGAAGGTTCATCGGAATTACTGTAAGCTGTGCTTTATGCTCAAGGCAGGCTAATTGCCAGGGAACAATGTTGGAGTGGTGTTCCATAGCCGAAACGAGTACTTTATCACCCTCTTTCAGAAATTGTTTTCCGAAAGAACTTGCAACAAGATTTATTGCTTCGGTTGTACCGCGTGTAAAAATTATTTCGTGGCTGTGCCTGGCGTTTAGGTATTCCTTAATGGTATTTCTTGAATTTTCATAAGCTTCGGTAGCCTGCATGCTCAGGTAATGCGCCCCCCTGTGTATATTGCTGTTTTCTTTTTCATAATAGTTTTTGAGCCTGTCGATAACCACTAAAGGTTTTTGAGTAGTGGCGGCATTGTCGAAATAGACGAGGGGTTTTCCGTTAACTGTTTGATTCAATGCCGGAAAATCGTTTCGCAACTGATTAATGTTCAGTCCCATAAAAGAAATCAGATTTTATTCATATCAATATTAAAAGAAGCCGGACTATTGTCCTTGCAATGAAGCACACACTGATCGCATATAGATAATTCACCTTTGAGACGTTTTTCGACCATAGCTCCAATTTTTTGCCTCAAAGGTTCAATACTTATTTCCTTCACTATTTCATCTGCAAATGCAAGCATCATAAGTTGCCGGGCAGTTTTTTCTGATATCCCTCTTGAACGAAGATAAAACATGGCGTCAGGCTCAAGTTGCCCTATGGTTGCACCGTGGCTGCATTTAACATCGTCGGCATATATTTCGAGGTGTGGCTGCGAATTTACCTTGGCCTCGTCGGTAAGCAGAAGGTTTTTATTGTTCTGATAGGCCTTTGTTTGCTGGGCATCGCGCTGAACCTTAACACGTCCGCTGAATACAGCACTTGCCTGATCATCAAGAATACCCTTAAATAGTTGGTTGCTGAAACAATTTGGAGCTGAATGATTGATTAACACCTGGTCATCAACAAACTGGGTGCGGTCAGCCAGGTAAAGACCTCTCAGGGTTGCCTGGCAATCGG
>DATIKK010000265.1:0-11548 GCA_035477635.1 Bacteroidales bacterium
GAAAACTCATGCCTTGCCATAGTTTTTCGGGAAGCCAGGTAGGCACCGCCGGTGTGGTTAGCCCCAGAACGGCAATCCTGACACCTTGCCGCTCTATAACTGTATAAGGAATAAAAAAAGGTTTTCCGGTTTCTGTATTTATCACGTTAGCGCCCAGATAAGGAAAACGGAACTCTTTAATCAAGCGGTTGTAAACCTCAGGACCTGCTTCTATGTCGTGATTTCCTACTGTGGCAGCATCGAATTGCATTAAATTCATTACCCTGCTAAACAAGTTTTCCCGTTCCTGCTGAACAAAGTTTGCATAATAACCCGCCGGAGTACCTTGGATCAGATCTCCGTTGTCAAGGAGGATTACATTACTTTCAGGTCGGGCCCTAGCAATGCTTACAAGTGTGTGAACATGGGCCAGAGAGGCATTCAGCGGTTTGTCGTTAGCAAAATCGTAGGGAAAAATACGTGCATGAATATCGGAAGTAACAATAAGATGAACTCTAACCTCCCGCGAAAATGCAGAATGCTGTATTAAAAGAAAAAACGCGATAAAGACCAGAACTGAGATTCTAAATTTCATTTTCCTGTTAGTTTATTAAAGTTAACAAGCGAGCATAAGAAGATTTTTTACGCCCATGAATAAGACCATTATTTAGGATTCTCTCATTAATGAAACAAAGCAGGGAATCCGACATGGTATCAATTAACTGTTCCCGCATAAAACAAGAGACATCCCTTTTTCGAATGTCTCCTGCCAATAAGTCAATTGCAATTATTGTCCCAGATAAGCTTTCAGGAGTTTACTTCTCGAAGTATGTTTAAGTCTCCTGATTGCCTTTTCCTTAATTTGACGTACTCTTTCGCGGGTAAGGTCAAATTTAGCCCCGATCTCATCAAGGGTCAAACCATGATTCATTCCAATACCAAAGTAGAGGTTAATGACATCCCTTTCCTTTTCGGTAAGAGTGGCGAGTGAGCGTTGAATTTCCTTAGCCAGGGATTCGTGAATAAGGCTTGAATCGGCATTTGGCGAATCCTGATTAATATAAACATCGAGCAAACTGGCATCTTCACCCTGAATCAGCGGGGCATCGACCGAAACATGATGCGTGGAAATTCGATACGACTCTGCTATTTTATCTTCGTGTAAATCAAGAGCTTCAGCCAATTCTTCAGTCGAAGGAGGCCTTTCGAATTTCTGCTCCAGCTTGGAAGCTTCCTTTTTTATTTTATTGAGTGAGCCAACCTGGTTCAAAGGAAGGCGTACAATCCTCGACTGCTCGGCCAGGGCTTGCAGAATTGATTGCCTTATCCACCACACTGCATAAGAAATGAACTTAAATCCTCTGGTTTCATCAAAACGTTTAGCCGCCTTTATAAGGCCAAGGTTACCCTCATTTATCAGGTCGGGAAGGCTCAATCCCTGGTTTTGGTATTGCTTGGCCACAGAAACTACAAAACGCAGGTTGGCCTTGGTTAATTTTTCAAGGGCAGCCTGGTCGCCCTGCTTTATACGTTGGGCCAACTGAACTTCTTCTTCGGCCGTGATTAACGGGACTTTACCTATTTCCTGAAGATACTTATCAAGCGAGGCTGTGTCGCGATTGGTAATGGATTTTGAGATTTTAAGTTGTCTCATGAATAATGGCTTGGTTTGCTCAAATGTGGAGGTTTACATATGGTTCTCTTTTCATGCAAGAGGTACCCATCAAAAAAGGTGCACAAAGGTACTGCAAAAATATTTGAAAGTCAAGAAAATTTAATCTAATCCCATGCCATAATATGCGCGCTGACCATTTGGATAAACACCTGCAATCAAAATACCACCCGTTTTTTCGTTCAACAGTTGATTTAGCTCCTGAGGCGTTCTAACAGGCTGACGATCAATTGCGGTAATAATAAATCCAGGTCTTATGCCGGCAGCTCTGAAGTGTCCGTCGGTTCTCGAGACCGAAGCAACCCGCACACCGTTCTCTATATTCAGCCGCCTTAATTCTTCTTGCGGTACGGACTCAAAAGTGGCTCCGATCATGTCTGATCTTTGTTTCCTTTCGGGTGTAACTACAGTAAATTCACCAAAAACATTCTTGAGTTTTGCCCTTGCTTCCTGCTGCCTGCCATTACGAATATATCTCACTACTACTTCATCGCCAGGGCGTTTTCTGGCAACGTTTTCGATAAGTTCGGTCGGGTTTGTAACCCGCGACCCGTTAATTGCCACAATCAGGTCGCTTTTCTTTAATCCGGCTTCCTCTGCAGCACCTCCGGGAATTACTTCTTCAACATATGCTCCGCGGAACTCTTCCATTCCCTTTTCCTGAGCTTCGAGGCTATTCAGTTCTCTAATTGAGACTCCAAGCATACCCCTTTGCACCTGCCCGTACTTTTTCAGATCCTCTATTACTTTATTTGCAATGTTGGATGGAATGGCAAATGAATAACCAGCAAAGGCTCCGGTATGAGAAGCAATGGCAGTATTGATCCCTATAAGTTCACCACGGGTGTTTACCAGGGCGCCCCCACTATTTCCCCGGTTAACGGCTGCGTCAGTTTGAATGAAAGACTCAATGCTGAATTCACCGCCTAATATATTGATATCACGGTTTCTGGCGCTAACAATTCCCGCCGTTATGGTGGAATTAAGATTGAACGGGTTGCCAATTGCCAGAACCCACTCACCTACCCTAACATTATCAGAATTACCAAACGAAAGATAAGTCAAATTCTTTTCTTCAATTTTAAGCAAGGCCAGATCAGTTGTGGGATCCTTACCCACCACCTTTGCTTCAAAAACTCTCCTGTCGTTGATGGTAACCTGAATTTTTTCTGCGTTTTCTATCACATGGTTATTGGTAACCACGTAGCCATCGGCGCTAATAATCACACCGCTACCGGTGGCAACAATTGGACGGGGTTGGCCCCTGTCTCGGGGCAAAGGTCCGAAAAAGAAGTCGCGAAAATGGTCTGGCATTCCGAAAAAATCGGGCATCTGAGAAGCTTGTCGCGTTTGCTCGGTTTGAATATGAACCACAGCATCAACTGCCATTTCGGCCACAACCGTAAAATCAGGAAGTACAGCAGGCGATTGTTCAAGAACACTTGCCAACCTGGCAGGCGGACCGTCAGTATTATTCCAATCAAGGGTTCTATTTGCCGCATTCCCTTCAGCAAAAAAAACAAAATGATGAATACCCAATGTAATCAAGCTACCCATAATGGCAGCCAAAACCAATGTCCAGATACTTTTCATGTGTTTATAATTTTTAAGCATGACTTTCAGTAAAATGTTTTTTAAACACAATGTTTCAAAAAACTACTCTGAAAAACTTTCCAAATTAAATCAAAATACATGCCTCTTCTTCAAATATTTTTCTTAATTAATCCTAAAAATAATTACTAAATTAACGTACATTTTGGCGTAAAGTTTGATCACCTAGGTTAAATATTGTTAAGTAATTGGAATTTATTCTTGTCATATGGCAACATCACACATTAATTTTATCCTGAATTTTTGCTAATTTTGAGCAGCTTTTTTGCCAGGCAATACAATTCCGTCCAACCAAGGCGAGACGAAACAGGCAATATGACCTTTTTAAAAAAAATATTTTTTTAAATGAGACCCCGAAAAAAAAAGGCAGAATACAGCTTCGCATATGTTTTGCTTGGTCTGGCTTTAGGGTTTTTTATTGGAGCAAGCCTGGTTTACTGGTTTTCGAACCGTCATAATGAAAGTTTTTTTGCAAACGATCTCTGGGCAAACTTTCAAAATGCGGTATTTGGTAACGGGCAGGAAGAATCAGTAAGTTCATCAGACGACGAAAATCGAGTCATTGGAAGTAAAGACAACTTACCTCTGAACAATAACCAAAGAATTACCAGGTTAGTACTTCCTGACCTGCCATCAGAGAGTGCAGAAGATAGACTGGCCTCTCAGAACCTGGACTTCCATAATGATACTCTTCTTTATGACACAGGCGGCACAGAGTTCTTTGATCAACAAAATAATTTTCAAAAGAATGACTCAACTGCCTCGAATCAGGGCGTGCTTTCAGAAAACCAGATGCAGTTTGCACAGGATAGACTTTTACAGATAAGGGCTTATAACATTGGCGAGCAGGTTCGCGACAACGTTCAAAGCGAGGCTCAAAGACAGTTGGATTCTTTGCTTGGTAATTATGCAAAAGACATTGGATCCCGACAAGTGCTTATTGTGGAGTTTTGGCAATCGCCATTAAGGATAATGGGTTACAAAATGACTCGCAGCAAACTTATTTTATACGGTCTCGAACACCTTGAATCGTTCAGTCTGCACTCCGACGGAGATTCTTTTCTCGTAAAATATGCAGACAATTATTATGCAGTCAGTCTAACAAATGTATTTACGCCACTCAGGTCGATCGAATATCCCGAAGTGCTGGAAGAATTCTACCAAAGATGGCCCTGACCTTTTATAAATTTCACGGAGCCGGCAATGATTTCGTCTTATTTGATAATCGTAACGGCCATTTTGGAAGGGTCTCCACTGACACCCAAAAATTAATCCGATATTTATGCGACAGACACATGGGCATAGGGGCCGATGGAGTAATTCTTCTGGGTAACTCCGGCGATGCAGATTTTGCCATGGAGTATTACAATTCAGATGGAAACCCTGGTAGTTTTTGCGGCAACGGCGGGAGATGCATCGTTGCTTTTGCCCATGCACTTAATCTGGTAAATGAAAAAGTATTTTTTCTTGCAAGCGATGGGTATCACGAGGCTTTGATAAACCATTTCGAAAGCAATCATTGGGATATTTCGTTGAAAATGAAGGATGTGAGCGATTTTTATGGTTCTAAAAAGGAGTATTGCCTTAATACCGGTTCGCCACATTTGGTATTGTTTTCAAAGTCTGTATCGGATAAGGACATTGTTAGGGAGGGCAGAAAAATAAGATATTCGGCCAGGTTTGCGCCTGATGGCATAAATGTGAATTTTGCCGAAGTTTTGGCCGATAATCGTATCCGAATGCGAACATACGAAAGAGGAGTTGAGAACGAAACTATGGCATGTGGTACAGGCGCTACTGCAGTTGCCCTGGCTGCATGGAAATCGGGTGTTCGGAGCCAGCAAAATAGTTATAAACTTATCGCAAACGGTGGTGAATTGCGGGTAAGTTTTGAACCTCCAAATACCGAAACCGGTTTCTTTTCCAATATCTGGCTCAGCGGTCAGGTAGTCTTGGTGTTCAAGGGCAATTTGTTAATCAATGTTGATAATATAACCCAAAACACGACCTCATAAAAACCTTCATACAAAATGCTCAAAGGGAAAGATATTCTGTTGAGGCAGGTTGAGCTAAGCGACATTGACAGCCTTTATATATGGGAAAACAATCCGGAAAATTGGCTGGTAAGCAATACTCATACTCCCTTTTCGAAGTTTTATCTGGAACAGTACGTAATTGGCTCGCAAAACAACATATATGCCGATAGGCAACTCAGGCTTATAATTGAAGATAATGAGGGAAAAATTTGCGGGGCGGTTGATCTATTCGATTTTGATCCGCATAGCAGGCGGGCCGGCATTGGAATCCTCGTAGAGGAAAGTTGCCGGCTAAAGGGCATTGGAACAAAGGCTTTACAATTAATTATTGATTATGCCCGAAACACTCTGAATCTTCATCAGTTGTACTGCTCTATTGATCATGACAATGAAAAAAGCGTTAATCTTTTTCGCAAGGCTGGTTTTGAAATTACCGGCAACCGTAAGCACTGGACATGGAGGGTAAATGCTTGGGTGGATGAATTTTTCCTGCAACTTATTCTTAACAAACAATGATGGTGTAATTTTGCCGGCAAAAAATCGTTTCAAAATTTTCAAATAACAAACCGAAAGGGTTAAGAAAAATCAAAGGATGAGAAAGCAGCGAAAGAAAAGGAAAAGCTATATAAAATTTCTGCATTTGATTGGGGTTATAGTTGGTGGTTTTGTCATTATATCGGGTTACTTTGCATATTTGTTTGTTTTTAAACCGAATGTAAAAACCGAGAATGAATTTATTCATTTTCATATACCCACCGGAAGTACCTACCAGCAGGTAAAGGAGCTTTTGACCGCAAACGAAATTCTGAAAAATCAAATTACCTTCAACTGGGTTGCCCAAAGAAAAAATTACCCTGCACATGTAAGACCAGGGCGGTATCTGCTCCGACGCGGAATGAGCAACAATTCACTCGTCAATTTGCTTCGGTCAGGACGTCAGGATCCGGTAAACGTTACTTTTAACAACATACGCACCAGAGAGCAGCTTGCAGGAGTTATAACCCGAAATCTTGAAGCAGACTCGGCTTCTGTATTGGCACTAATGAACAATGAAGAAAAAATGCAATCGTACGGTCTAAACCGGGAAACTGCCAAGTTGCTTTTTATTCCCAATACCTATGAATTTTTTTGGAATACTTCTCCTGAGCAATTGCTTGATCGGATGTATCGCGAATATAGAGCTTTCTGGAATGAAAGCAGGAAGAAACAGGCCGAAAAAACAGGAATGAGCCCGGTGGAAGTTAGTATCCTGGCAAGCATTATAAGGCTCGAAACCAACAAGCGTGATGAAATGCCGCGTATTGCAGGAGTTTACATAAACAGGTTGCGCCGAAACATACCATTGCAGGCAGATCCAACGGTGATATTTGCAATTGGAGATTTTTCCATAAGGCGGGTTCTCTACAGACATCTTGCATACGACTCTCCTTATAATACTTACAAATATCCGGGACTACCACCCGGCCCGATTAGTCTTCCTGAACCATATGTAATTGATGCAGTGCTGAATTACGAACCTCATGAATACTTGTTTTTCAGCGCCCATTACGATTTTTCGGGTTACCATGTGTTTGCCAGAACCTACCGGGAGCATAGAGAAAATGCCCGCAGGTACCAGAATGTATTGAACCAGCTTAATGTAATGAGGTAAGCTTTTAAAAGGCTTGTACAGAAATACAATCTTGCAGGGTGGTATTTCTTTTTACCTTTGAGGCCAAATTTTCAAAATCTGACCAAAAGGGCATGTTTCCTGAACAAATTTGCAGGCATTCAGGGATTGGAAATTTCCGCATCCATGCTGTTATTATTTTCAAGCAGGCCGGTTTTCTCACCACAATCTATTAATTTTTTTTGAATGAAACGAGCATGATTCGTAAAGCACAAACACCAATGAAAATTCATCATGCGAGTTTGCTTTCAGCGAGCCCTTCGGGGTTCATCCGACATTAATATAAAAATTATTTACGAATGAAAATAGCATTTGGAACCGACGGATGGAGAGCTATCATTGCCAAGGAATTTACCACTGACAATGTCGCCAGGGTAGCAATAGGGACCTCACTTTGGGCATTGTCGAAGAACAATAACCCTAGCGTTGTGGTTGGCCATGATTGCCGGTTTGGAGGGGAGTTGTTTGCCCAAACGGTGGCCAAAGTACTGGCTATTCATAAAATTAAAGTGTTTCTGGCCAGGGGTTTTGTTTCTACGCCAATGGTTTCTCTGGGTGTTTTACAGCACAAAGCCTTCATGGGGGTTGTAATTACAGCAAGCCATAATTCGTACGAATATAACGGCTACAAACTTAAAGGTTACTATGGAGGGCCTTTGCTTGAGGAGGACATCAGAGAGGTAGAAAAATTTATTCCCGACAGCAACCCGTTTGACCTCGACCAAACAAGCCTTGAGGAACTGGTAGAAAAAGGATTGATAGTATTCACCGACCTGGAAACAAGCTACTGTCAATATCTCGAAGAGAAGTTTGACCTTCAGGCTATCAGGGAATCGAAATGGGAGTTTGCATTCGATGCAATGTATGGTTCGGGTCAGAATGTAATGCGACGTTTGTTTCCCGATATTACTCTTTTGCATTGTGAGCATCAGCCTTTGTTCAACGGGATACCACCAGAGCCCCTCCTTCGCAACCTTCATGAATTCTCAGAAGTAATCAGCCTTTCGGGAGAAATTGATTGCGGATTAGCTGTTGACGGCGATGCCGACCGTACTGCACTTTTCGACCATGAAGGAAACTACATCGATTCGCACCACGTCATACTCCTGCTGATTTATTACCTCAGGCACTTTAAAAATCTCGAAGGTAAGGTCGCTACAGGATTCTCATCCTCGGTAAAAATTAACCAGCTTTGCGAACATTTCGGGCTCCCTATCGAAATTGTTAAAATAGGGTTCAAACATATTGCGGGACTTATGCTCAAAGAGAACATTCTTGTTGGGGGTGAGGAATCAGGTGGTATAACCGTGGCAGGGCACATTCCCGAAAGGGATGGAATTTTCAACGGACTTGTAATATGGGAAGCAATGGTAAAAACAGGCAAGAACCTTCACGAATTGATCGATGAAGTATATGCCATAACCGGTAGATTTGCCTTCGAGCGTTCCGACCTGAAAATTTCGCAAGCCGACAAGGACCGGATTGTACTTCTTTGCGAAAAAAAGGCTTTTAAAGAATTTGGGAACTGGAAGGTAAAGAGAGAAGAAAACCTTGACGGATATAAGTATTATTTCAGTGAAAGCCAATGGTTCATGATCAGACCCTCGGGCACTGAACCTGTATTGCGTACCTATGCCGAGGGTCTTGACCGGGATGAAGCGCTTGCGATACTCAGCGCCGGTTATGATACCATAATGAAAAAATCGTAATCTTGATTTATTCAAAGAAAATTTTAATTTGGATCAGTTCAGGTTTTCTTTGCCTGACACCTGTAAAGGGTTTCACTCAAAACCCCGAAAATGAAATCGCCGGACCAAAAGCCGGGCTAAACCACTCCAGACTTTGGTTCGTTACCGGAAGTCATCTGGTGGCCTACTCAGGCACGCTAATTGTTCTTGATCAGTTATGGTACAAAAATTACCCCCGTTCTGGTTTTCATTTCCACAACGATTTTCCAGATTGGTTTCAACAGGACAAGCTGGGACACCTTGCCGCGGGTTATCTATTAAGCAGGTTTAGCTCTGAAACTTTCAGATGGACTGGTATGGACAATCAACGTAGCGCCCTTTATGGGGCTTTAGCCGGCTCGGTGTTACTTTCATCTATTGAAATTCTGGATGGGTTCTCAGAAGAATGGGGCGCATCAGTTTCTGACGTGGCAGCAAATACTTTAGGCTCGGCAATGTTTGCAGGGCAGCAAATCTTGTGGCGCGATCAACGAATATCAGTAAAATTCTCCTATTCTGAAAGCGGACTGGCCCGCTACAGACCAAATCTGCTGGGAAGCAACCTTCCGGAAAGAATGCTGAAAGATTACAACGCTCAAACCTACTGGTTTTCATTCAACCTGGCATCCTTTTTTCCGGAAAGTAACTTTCTGCCCCCATGGCTTAATATTGCCATCGGGCATGGTGCTTCAGGTATGCTGGGAAGCAGGTATAATCCTGACAACAATAACAATATTGATCTTCCTGTTTTCAACCGTTACAGGGAATGGTATCTGGCACCAGATATTGATCTCACACGGCTTCCTGTAAATAATCCCTGGCTAAAAAAAATACTTTATACGCTGAATTTTTTTAAAATCCCGGCACCGACGGTTGAGTTCAATACTAACAGGGGATTAGAGTTTCACTGGCTCTTCTTTTGAGAAAAAAATCAACGCTGATTGGTCAATTTCCCTTTTTAACCCCTGAGGAGTATCTATGTCTAATATTTTTAACATTTGAACAATCTGTGTGGCTTTAGTCAAAAATCAATAATTTTAGGAAAATTTTTCAATTTTAAAACCATGAGACGTTTTTTATTATTCCTTTTCTTCATTTGGTTGGCGGGTTTGCAACCGGTGGGTTCCAACACCTTATCAGGACAAGAAATTACTGATCCCGAAAGTTTTTTTGGTTTTCAACCTGGTACTGACCGAAAAATGTTTAGCTATGCTTCACTGATGGGTTACCTGATGAAACTTGAACAGGAAACCGAAATGATGCGAATAATACAGATTGGGCAATCGGAATTTGGAAGGCCTATGTATTTGGTTTTTATTTCATCTGCCGAAAACATCAGAAGGTTGGAAGAGTTGCGCGAAATAAACCGGCGGCTTGCCTTAGATGCAAACATTCCCGACAATGAAAGGCAAAAACTAATCGAAAACGGAAGAGCTTTTGTATTGGTAACCTTGTCAATGCACTCAAACGAAGTAGGGCCATCGCAGGCTGCTCCTCTTATGGCCTATAATTTGATTGCCGGGGTTGAGCCTGATATGACGGAACACCTCGACAATGTTGTTTTCATGATGGTGCCAAGTCACAACCCCGACGGACATGACATGATGGTGGAGCACTATAACAAATATTTGGGCACCCATTTTGAAGGCAGCATTCTTCCCGGAGTATATCATAAATACGTCGGACACAATATTAACCGCGATTTTATAACCTTATCAATGAAAGAAAACCAGGCGGTTGCCGACATTTATAACCTACACTGGCACCCGCATGTATTGGTTGAAAAACATCAGATGGGCATGAGCGGGGTTCGCTATTTTGTCCCTCCAAACCACGACCCAATTGCCTTGAATATTGATGAAACCCTTTGGAGCTGGTCATGGGTTTTTGGCTCTGCCATTGCACGCGACATGACTGCCAAAGGCCTGCAGGGAATAAGCCAACACTACCTTTTCGACAATTACTGGCCGGGTGCGACCCAAACCAGTCTCTGGAAAAACATTATAAGTCTGCTTACAGAGGCAGCAAGCAGCCATTTGGCCACCCCCGTTCATGTTGAGCTGAATGAACTTGATGTAGCGGGTAAAGGCCTGTCGGAATATGCCAAGAGCATTAACATGCCGGCACCCTGGATGGGTGGACGTTGGGGTTTAAGCGAAATTGTAAAGTATGAGGTTGAATCGATTTACCCGCTTATCCGCACAGCTTCACGTCAAAAAGATGAAATTCTTACCAGCCGGAACGACCTGGTAAGAAAGGAAGTGAACCGGGGCAAGACTGAAGCCCCGTTTTATTACATTTTACCAGCCATACAACACGATACCAGCGAACTGAACAGACTGCTTCAATTAATGTTTAGGCATGGCGTAAATATTTACCAACTTGGCCAGGATGCCATTGTTGAGGGGCGGGCATTTTTTCAGGGCGATTATGTAATTCCCCTTGCTCAACCATTCCGCCCTTTTATTAAGGAAGTAATGGAAAGCCAGGAATATCCAATAAGGAGATACACCCCGGGAGGAGAGATAATTCGCCCGTATGATATTACTTCCTGGTCGTTACCCCTGCACAGGGGGATATCTTCGGTTGAAATAAATACAAAGCAACAACAACTCAACGCAAACCTTATCAGTCTGGCCCCGGACGACCTTTTACCACTCAGAATGACTTCAACCGCCGAATTTCTGGTTTTTAACGGCAACTACAATGAGAGCTTCAGCGCAGCGTTTCGCTCCCTAACCAGGGGTATAGAAGTTTACAGAAGTTCTTTGCAAATCATTGCCGAAGGTAAAAAATTGCCAGCAGGTAGCTTCCTGGTAAGAGTTACCGGCCGAAACCAGCAGATAGTTGACCA
>DATIKK010000266.1:0-3157 GCA_035477635.1 Bacteroidales bacterium
GCGCCATACTTGCGACAGGTAAGGGCACGGGCATTCCCGAATCATCCACTGCTTGTGGATGCTTTTATGGCCCAGGCTACAGCCAGCCGTGAAGCATTTTTCAATGCCATTGTTGATGAAAGGGCTTTGGAGTTTACAGGCGAAATGCTCAGAAAAGGCGACCTGATACGATGGAATTTGCTTGGAACCAAATTGAATGAAGCCCGAGAGAAGCTTATACAATTGGAGAACCGTCAGGGCAAGTATTCAACCCTTCCGAGAAACATCTATTGGACTTATGCCCCAGATGGTGAAACGGTAATTATTTATGGCCTAAACCTTGGGGATACTGATGCCGCTGGAGCAGCATTAGGCTGGCCAAATACAATGGCATGGAATATTACTGCTACCGGAGAGCTTATGCCATTCTGGGATGCCTTGTACCTGAGAAATCCCGATACACAGCAGTTTTGGCCAATTTGGCAAATATTCATTGATGGCAGCAACGGAATGCTGAATAACGATGGATTTAACTTCCCAATTTAAGTTGCAACATTCAAAGCGCTGAATTATGAAAACATTAACAAAAATATTTAAAATGGCATTCTTCATTGCAGTTACTTCATTAATAGCAAGTAGCTGCGAGGATAACCTGCCCGAAGAAATCACCGAAATTTCAGTTAGCCGGCTGTTTTCACCAGCCGGAATTGAGGTAAGGGTAGTTCAAAAAACATCGGTTCGGCTCAACTGGAATCCAGTACGAAATGCTGTGTCCTATACGGTTGAATTTCATGAAAACGAGCAGTTGGATTTTAGCGGAACACCTGTCAGAATATTATCCGGGGTTACTAATGAACAACTACCGATCACGGTAGGAGGATTTGGCGGCGACACAGGATATTCAGTCAGGGTAAAGGCTATCGGTGAGGGCATTGACCCGTCGAAATGGGTAACTGCCACCTTCCGTACAGAGCCCGAACAAATTCTTTTCCCCATTGACCCTGAGGAATTGCTCGCAACACAGGTAACACTCAGGTGGCCGGCAGGGGAAATAGCAACTGATATAGTGCTTACCCCGGGTGACATTATAAGACCTGTAACCGCCCAGGAAGTTCAATCGGGTATTGCAATAGTGTCAGGCCTGCAAAGCGAAACCAGCTACACTGCGCGTCTTATGAACGGAAACAAAGTTAGAGGAACCACAACCTTTACCACTCCGATTGACCTTGGCGGTGCAACAGCCGTTCATCCTACCGACAATTTGGCAGCAATTGTGAGCGCAGCAGCTCCGGGAACTGTTTTAGCGTTGTTTCCCGGCGAATACACCGTATTTATGGGCGACATAATAATAGACAGGTCTATTACTATAAGGGGATTAAGGCCTCACAACAAACCTGTAATTTTCAACAGGTTTCTGCTTCGACCGGGCGTTACAGATATTGATATCGCCTTTATTGACCTTGAAATGGTAGGAGACAGATTTATACCACCTGATTCACCCCTTCCCGGCCAACTTCAAGCCTTCCAATTTGATGCCGGAACTCACACAGTAAATAATTTTCTGGTTTCGGGACTGGTGGTCAGAAATTATTTCCGTTCGTTCATAGCGTCGGGAAGCGCCCCCATAGTAAGAGTCAACAACCTCACCATAGAAAACACTATAGTTACGGATGTTTTCTGTTCGGGCGGCGATTTTATTGATTTTCGCATTGCCCATGTACCCAACCTTACCATCCGAAACAGCACATTCGACATGGTTGCTACCGGAATGCGCCCACCCAATGTCACATCGGCACCACGAGTGTTCATAAGGTTGGATGCTGACGCAGGTGCTCGTTGGACAGGCTCCACCTCAAGGGTGATTATCGAGAACAATACTTTCTTCAATGTGTCGCACAACCCCGCAACTCCAACTACAGCAGGAACAAGGATAATTGACATAAGGTTTGTGCCCAACGTATCCACAATACGCAACAACATGTTTGTTGGCGCAAGTCCCGATTATACTGCGCATTTTTCTGAAAGGGTGGAAACAGCAGAGCCAACATTTGCCAACAACAACTACTTCAATGCACCGAGATTTTTGGCAGGAGTACCAACCGGATCCCCAAAATACGATACTTCTCCCACGCGCTCTACTCTCAATCCGGGCTTTGTGAATGCGGATGCAGGGAATTTCACTGTTACACAGGAAGACCTTATTTTCAGAAGAGTTGGCGATCCGCGCTGGCTACCATAACTAAATACCATATGCAGGGAGAAAATTATTTCTCCCTGCATAGCTTTTTGCTCGTTTGTAAGTTTTTTAAGTTTTATTACCTAACAACCGATTCAAAATTCAGGGTAAAAGTTTATGTTAAACTAAAATAGTCTGTATGCAATATTTTTTACTGCTGCTTTTTCTGGTTACCAACTTTTCATTAACCCTGACGGCAAGTCCTACAGTCCCAACCGGATGGGCATCAGTGAATGCAAACGGCCAGAATGGTACATCCGGCGGCTTAGGAGGCGACACTGTGAGGGTTTCTACTCTGACAGATATGGTATTCCAGTTCCAAAGAACTGAACCGCTTACAATTTTGATTGAGGGTATGATTGATCTGAGCACACAAACGGGAACAGGGAGATATGTTTTTGTTCATTCGCACAAAAGCATTATCGGCGCACAACCCGGTTCCGGAATCATAAATGGTGGCTTCCGGATAAGGGAGCCAAACAGGAATATCATTTTCCGGAATCTGAACATAAACAACAGTCCGGAAGACGGGATACAATTAAATGGCGAGATTCATCATATATGGATTGACCGATGCACATTTTCGGGTAGCATCGATGGGGCGGTGGATATTACCAACGGCGCAAATTATATAACAATTTCCAATTCATTATTTACAGGGCTCAACAGGACCAGCTTAATAAGTTCTTCGGACGACGATCCCTTTACTGACAGGTATAAGGTTACCTTTCATCACAACTGGTTCAGAGGCACTACACAAAGACATCCCAGGGTCAGGTTTGGCCAGGTGCATGTCTTCAACAATTTCTACTCAAACATTGTAATGTATGGGATAGGGATTGGCGACAGTGCCCAGATTATTTCGGAGAATAATTTTTTTGATGGAGTGGCTACTCCATCCCGCTTTTATGATGATCCTGTAAACCTAGGTTTTTTTATTGA
>DATIKK010000267.1:0-2344 GCA_035477635.1 Bacteroidales bacterium
GAATTTATTTACAATGGTTTCAAAATTGAAGGAAATGGTGCCGGAGTATGTTCCGCAAAACTCTATTTATGAAAATCTTGGTGAAAAGGAAAAACTAATCTCCTGAAGGAGTTGCAGTTCCTGTAAATTTTAATTTATCAAAACACTACAACATTAATAATTCTTATTTTTGAATTATGACTGATTTTATCAAACCCCTTCTTTCGGTATTGTCTGTATTTTTGCTGCTTGTTGCATCGGGCTGGATTTTTTTTTGCTTAATAAAAAAGCATTATCCCGCCTTCTCTTCTTAATAGCTTTTGTTTTTCTGATTCTGTTCAGCACCGGCCCATTACCTCTCTACTTAGGGGGCCTTCTTGAAACCCGTTACGAAGTTTTCAACAACAGGCTGCCTGATAGCCTCCATGCGAAGGTTCATATTCTGGTTTTGGGTGGAGGGCATGCCTCTGATCCCCTCTTACCTGCCACCAATCAGATTTCAACCGAAGCTCTTGGTCGCCTGGTGGAGGGTATTCGTCTGCAACGTATGCACCCTGAAAGTTTGCTTGTTTTATCGGGATATTCAGGCAATGATCCTGTAAGCAATGCTGAAGTGATGTTCAGGGCAGCTCTTATTCTTGGAGTTGAGCCACAAAAAATGGCAACTATACCGGAGCCACAAAACACCCGCCAGGAAGCCATATTTTATCTGAACCGTTACGGAAAAGATCACCAGCTCATATTGGTTACATCAGCCACCCATGTTCCCCGGGCTATGATCTGGTTCAGGAAAGCCGGGTTAAACCCCGTTCCTGCGCCGACCAACCACCTCATAAAGAGAAGCAGCCAAACCAAAATCCGATGGTGGTTGCCATCAACAAATTTCATAGAACTATCCGACAGGGCTATTTATGAGTATGCCGGAATAGTCCAGGCAATAATGATCCGTAAAATATAATTATACTTAGTTCTTGTAAAACATAGCTAGTATGCATAAAAAAACCTATTTACGTAACCCTGAACCCATCACCGGCTCTCTGCACGACCACCTGGTGATGCTTGATATTCAAAAAGGAAAATACTTCTCGCTCAACCCTGTGGCAGCCCGTATTTGGGAGATATTGGAAAACCCACATACCCTCGAAGAAGTATGCTCCAAACTATTGGACGAATACGATGTAAGCCAGGAACAATGCCAACAGGAAGTTGAAGAATACCTGTTAGAAATGAAAAACCTGGAGTTGGTTCTCCAGGTTTAAGATGATTTGCGTGATTTCAGAAGCAATTAGCCGGCTTTTCCCTCCTTACGACCTGTATCCTGGAAAAAATCCGGGATTGGTTTGCTTTCCGGCCTGCAATACCAAAGAATTGTATAGTGGTTGATTGAAAATTTTCCGCCCGATGTAAAATGGAAAAATCCCATCCGGGGCAAATGACTGCTTAAATGCAAATATCCCGTCATGCGGCTTATATCCCCCGCCGATTACAAACTGCTTGAAACCATTTATGTGCGCCCATTTTACAATATGGTTTTTAAGGAGGTCGCCTGCCCTGAACGTAAAGTATGAATTGAGCGTTCCACCCATAAAAGAGAAAATACGGGTTTTCGATGCAAGCACCAGTTCCGAGGCTACTACATTGCCCTGGTGTATGGCATGAAAAAACATACTGCTTTCAGGAAAGCTGTCCTTAAGCGCCATGAAAAAGGAGGCAGGCCAGAAATACCGCGGGGCAGCGCCCCGTCTTTGCATCGTGTGATAATATATTCTTGCAAAATCGTCAATTCTTTTCCCAGATGGGTCAAACTCAATACTCACTCCTTTTTTAAGTGCTATGGCTACATTTTTACGCACCTTATAACGGAAGCTGCCCCACAAGTCCTCATAACCATGCAACAAGTCGCAAACGATATTATCATTGTTGTGTACCACTTCGCCGGGGTATCCATGATGGGCGCCAGTAAACAGTGAAAACCTGATAAATTCAGATACAATATTGTTTCGTTCTGCCCAATCGTGGAATGCGGAGAAAAATCTGCGGTAATGTTCATTTGATGGATTTCCCGAAATTGCCACAGGTCCTCCATAGCCGTAGGGGGTTGTAATATCGTAAACATCGCCGTGTTCGTGCCGCCAGAAGGATTCCTCCCGGATACTTCGCAGCAAAAATGGAAAGAGGACAGAACATTCGTCTGATTTCCAGAAGAACGCCAGGGCTTTTGTTTTGGAATCTTCAAACAGACTCAGATACGATGGATGCGCAAACACATCTTTTTCAGCGCTTTGCGTCCAAAGGTCGAGCCATTTTCCTCCTCCGGGTTCTAAGATCATTCTTCCTTACAGTGATTTGTTGCTTCTATGGGGAT
>DATIKK010000268.1:0-3565 GCA_035477635.1 Bacteroidales bacterium
TCACTCAAAAAACCCTCCTCCTTAAGCTGTAAAAGTGCCTTTTCCGCTTCCAAACTGTTAGCTCCTATCTGCAACAGCTTGACTTTTGTTTCGTGAGAGCTTCTTTCTCGAAATGCACAAAAATTTCTGGCCTTTTCCAGTAACTCATTATAACGGTTATCATTCTGGCTTTTTTTTGTTTCCATACCGGTTGATTGAGGATCAGGTAACCCAAACCACCATTACGGTTTTAAATCAAAACTTGAACAGGTTTATTCTAAAAATGAAGAAGCAGCTTAGCCATTTAAAAATGGACTTAAAGCTTTATTTCATCGTCAAGTAAATTAAAAAACCGGTATTCTAAAAAATAATACGAATTGGCAGGAACTATTTTTATCCACTTTTTGTGCCTGAGAAACCATTTATTTCGTGGCGACCATAAGCCTTTTGTCAAAAACGCAGCCACATAAGGGTGTGTTCTCAGCGTTAGATGCTTTTCGTTTTGCTCACCAATAAGATACCGCAGGTTGTTTTCAATCTCATCGATAAGAATAATACTTGGCTTTACGTTCCCTGTACCCTGACACGAAGGACATTTTTCCTGAATTTCCACGCTGGTTTCAGTTCGCACTCTTTGACGGGTGATCTGAACAAGCCCGAACTTGCTTGGCGGCAGGATTGTATGCTTGGCCCGGTCTCTTTTCATTTCTTCCCTGAGCTTATCAAACAGTTTTCGGCGATTGGCAGGCTGGGTCATGTCGATAAAGTCAACTACAATTATGCCACCCATATCGCGTAATCTGAGTTGCCGGGCTATTTCTGTGGCCGCTTCCAGGTTCACTTCAAGGGCATTTTCTTCCTGGCTGTTTTCGCTTTTCATGCGATGTCCGCTATTTACATCAATCACATGCAATGCTTCGGTGTGTTCAATTATCAGGTAAGAACCGCTTTTTATCGATACAATTTTCCCGAAAGAACTTTTGATTTGTTTTTCAATTCCGAAATGCTCAAAAAGGGGCACTTTCCCTTTATAAAGTTTCAGTATGTCAGATTTTTCGGGGGCAATTGTTTTTATGTAATCTTTGAGTTCTTCATAAATCAGGGCGTCATTTACATGAATGTGGGTGAACGATTCGTTCAGCAAATCACGTAACATGGCCGAGGAGCGGTTCAGCTCACCCAAAATTATACGAGGGGGTTTTGTTGCCGACAGTTTTTCGGCAATATTATACCACCTCGAAACCAAATTCCTAAGGTCGGTATCGAGGTCGGCTACCATTTTGCCTTCAGCGTTGGTTCGAATAATTACGCCAAAATTTCGTGGTTTTATACTTTGCACAAGGCGCTTGAGGCGGTTTTTTTCCTCGTTGCTCTGTATCTTTTGTGAAACTGAAATGCGGTCAGAAAACGGGACAAGAACCAGATATCGTCCAGCCAGCGAAATTTCGCTGGTAATACGTGGTCCTTTGGTTGAAATGGGCTCTTTTGCTATTTGTACCAGCACCGGCTGGTTTGCGGTGAGTACCTGGCTTATTTTTCCGGTCTTTTCAATCTCTTTTTCGAGAATGAACTGATCCATTGACAAAACCTTTGTTTTGCCGGCAATAGCCAGTTTGGTGTACTTGTTCAGAGAATTCAGTTGGCTGCCTAAATCAAGATAATGCAAAAAGGCATCTTTTTCGTATCCCACGTCAACAAATGCAGCATTCAACCCTGCGATAATTTTATTGACCCTCCCCAGGTAAATATCGCCAACCGAATAATTGTTGTTTTTCAGCTCCTTATGCAACTCTACCAGAAGTTTATCTTCCAGCAAGGCCATAACGACTTCCGAATTGTTAGAATCAATAACCAGATCTTTAGTCACTTTTAGAAATACTTTTAGGTTTAATCATTCGGCAAAACTATCGAATGCAGGAAAGGAACCTAAACACCGGATAATCAGCTGCTCCAAAATACAAAATTACATAACACCGGCTGGCATTATGTAATTTTTTATTGACATTGGCTATTGGTTACCCCGAAACGAAACTAAAGAGTTATTTTTTCTTATGTCTGTTTTTACGAAGGCGCTTTTTGCGCTTATGGGTAGCCATTTTATGTCGTTTTCTTTTTTTTCCGCTTGGCATATATTATATCTCCATCAAAAATACTTTTCAAAACTAATCACCTATTTCTTAACCAAGACCTATTTGGTTACAGTAACCGAATCCCTTACTCCGTTTACAAATTCTTTTGCAGGCTTAAAAGCCGGAATGTTGTGTGCGGGTATGATAATGGTCGTATTTTTAGAAATGTTTCTTCCGGTTTTTTGAGCTCTTTTCCTAATTATAAAGCTACCGAATCCTCTGAGATACACATTTTCACCCTTTACAAGCGAATTTTTTACAGTGGCCATTAACGCCTCAACGGTTGCTTGTACTGCAACTTTTTCAATGCCAGTTATATTGGCAATTTCGGTAACGATTTCAGCTTTTGTCATTTTAATACCTTTTGATTTTAAAAATATTACATTGGTTTTCCTTTATCGGCTTGCAAAGATAAGGTATTTATCAAAATCATAAAACAATTTATTTATTTTTGTTTCTCCCAAACAGGTGATTATAAACATCTAACAGGCTCAGCAATTTGCCTTACAAAATGATTTTTTATCTGGGCAGGTAAATGTAATGCTTTCAGATGCGATAATCTATCTCCCGGCGAGTAGGGATTTGAGCGGGCAGGCTATCATTAATTCAGGGCTTTAACAATTTTTAGCAGCCTTGTTGTGTATTCAAAAAAAATCTTTAAATTGTGAAAGAAATTTTGGTTAATTTAAAATCATTTTATGTAAAATTGTACAAAGGAGGAGAACTATGGCAGGTGTAAACAAAGTAATCTTGTTGGGTAACCTGGGCAAA
The DNA here is from genome assembly GCA_035477635.1 of Bacteroidales bacterium. GTDB lineage: Bacteria > Bacteroidota > Bacteroidia > Bacteroidales > UBA7960 > UBA7960. Next base: position 2,880 of record DATIKK010000268.1, read on the forward strand.
GACCCTGTGGTTCGTACCCTTGAAAGCGGCGCAAAGGTGGCTAATTTTTCGTTGGCAACCAGCCGCACTTACAAAGGACAGGATGGCAATCCTGTTGAAGAAACCGAATGGCATAATGTGTCGTTATGGGGAAACATGGCCGATTTGGCCGAAAAGTATCTGACCAAAGGACGTCAGGTCTTTATTGAAGGCCGTCTTAGAACTCGTCAATACGATGACAAGGAAGGGAATAAGCGCAACATCACCGAAATTGTAGGCGAGAATATGACCTTTGTGGGGAACAGACCCGATGGGCAGGGCAGTTCTTCAAAGGGCGCGGCAGAGCCTCCTGCCGATTTAGCGCCCCCAATGGTTGATGACGATTTGCCATTCTGAACGGTTCTTAAGTAAAAATGAAAAGCGGGTCCGTGTTAACAGCCCGCTTTTTATATTTAAGAACCATTATTAAAAGTGGAACATGGCCGCTAATGCCCCGATGATTATTACGCCAAATTTCATCAGGTTAAAACGGTGATTCTCGTCAGTTTCGAAAAGTATTGTAGTCGAAATATGTAGAAATATACCAACCACGATGGCCATCGAAAATCTGAAAAACATATCCATATCGGCCACAAAATGTTCTCCTACAATGGTGGTGGCAATCACTCCTGCTGGTCCGGAAAGTCCAAATACGGCCAAAAGTACAA
>DATIKK010000269.1:0-4217 GCA_035477635.1 Bacteroidales bacterium
GGGCAGTATGACCGTTGTCCCACAAATATGAGATATGTCCTGGCCCGGCATTGAGAACAACTGTGTCGGGCCTGTTTGTTACAATTTGGGATGGTATTTGAAGGTCCGGGATTTCAAGAAATTCAATAGCCGAGCCGTATCTGTTGTTGGCCATTTCTGCATCGCGACTGATTATTTCCACATTTATCAGGTATTCGCCAGCCGTTTCTATGCTTGTCAATTGAGTAAAAGTAAAAGCAGTGCTGTCACCGGGCAATAGCATAGTATCTAACAGAAACCTTTCACTTGAAATTAGGACAGTATCCAAAAACCAAGCTATGTTAAATGCTTTTCCCTCAGGTAAAGTGTCAACCCCAAGGTTTTTCAAGGTAAAGGAAACAGGTACCGGCACTGTTGGCAAGCAGCCTGCAGTAGGTGAATCAAGGCTAGTTAATGAAGCATCATAGGTGGCTACGACAACTTCGTCGGTATCGCTGCACCCCTGAAAGTCGGTAACAGTAACGGTATAGGTTTGAGTGTAAGGACTTGATACCATAAAGATTTGCCCATTGTACCCGTTTTGCCAGAGGTATGAGGCAAATCCGGCGCCGGCATCCAATGCCAGAGTATCAGGCTGTGTGGTAAAAATCGTATCACCAATATTAACAGTGGGCAAGCCAAGGGAATTTACAACCCATTGAATACTGTCATTTGAAGCATTGGCATCCTGGAACCTGTGATTGGAAGCAAATGAGTATTGCCCTAAAATGGCAACATTTACAATTGTATTGAATGTAACAACAGTATGCTCGGAAGGCAACAATGGTTGCTGCAATTCCCAGGTTAAATCTTCTATTTTTTCTCCTTCAAAGAACAATTCCAGGGGTATTGTCAATCCTGAAGGGAACGTGTCGTGGCCAGTGTTTGAAAGCTCAATTCTTACCCTCTCACCACCAGGATCCTGGCATCCACTTAATGGGTCAAGAGCATTTGTTATTGCCAGATCATAGGTCTTTACTCTTATGCTATCGGTCGATTTACAATTGTTATGATCTGTTATTGTAACCCTGTACCACGCAGTATTTGGACTGGTTACACTGAAGGTTTGAAATGTAGAGCCATCCTGCCACAGGTAATGGATCATGCCTGGCCCGGCATCAAATACTACTGTATCGGGTTGAGTAGTATAAAAATCCATACCGAGTTCAATTTCGGGCAGTCCAAAGTGAATTACCTCAGCAGATAATGAATCATTTGAAAGGCCGGGGGTATAAAATCCTATGTCGCCTGGCAAACGGGTATAAGCAGTTAAATTGTAAGTGCCAGGTCTCGACAGATCAATCGTTTGGCTGAATGAAAAAAGCAAGGATTGACCCGGTGCCAGGTTGTTTGCAAGAATTACATTTTCACTGATATTGATTGGTGTATTCAATATTATAAGGTTAACCGGAATATTAGTTCCTGTTCTTAGGGTGTCAATGCCCATATTACTGATACGGACTGTTACCTGCTCATTGTTTTCGAGGGTACAGTCTGAGACAGGTGAGGTAATTTCCGTAATTCCAACATCTGGTGGGGCAGGATATACTCTGAAAGCATCCATTGCAATACCCTCAAAATTCAGAAACACATTCTGGGCTGCAAAAATCAATCTAAATCGTACGGAAGGCTGGTTTCCAAGAATTACCGGAAGTACAACCCTTGGGTTGAACCATCCGTTACTGTTTCCAGTCCATCCCCTTCCGTTGCCTGTGGCTGCAGCTAAGCCAGCAATATTGCTGTGATTGTACCAATACCACCCAAGTTCATGCGATCTTGGTTCAAGCCGAACCCAGGTAAATCCACCATCAACCGAATATTCTACAGCAGCACCATCAAGGCCAGTGGGGGTATGTAAATTAAGGTTGAGGTCGAGAACCGGATTTAATATACCAGAGAAATTAAAGCACGGACTTTCAATAATTGAAACTTCCCCTGCATTGTAAGCTCCAAATGAGTTGGTAACCCAGGCCATACTCCCGGAAAACGCACTGTTAATTATTGTTCCCGACGGAATTGCTAACTCCATTGATGAGTTGGTGCCGGATGTTCTCCAAAAGTTTACCCCTGCCTCAAAACTTTCATTGTATGGAATATTAATTACCGGAGCTGAAAAAACTTCGGTGAAAAAGGCATCATTTCCCTGGTACTGATCCGTTGGTAATTCTGTTCTTACAACAATATTTTCATAATTCCCGGGAGTGGAAAAATTGGCAGTTGGCCCAAAAGTGAATTGGACGCTCTGTCCAACGGGGATTGAAGTTCTAAGGGTATCCCGTTGCCATGTATTTCCGTTATTTATCGAAAAGGCCAAAGGAATGACCGGCGGGGTAGGAGAGGCGCCAAAATTTTCTACCACTACGGTAACCGATTCATTTGGACCAAGATTGCAGGTGCTTTTTGGAGTAACCCATTGACTAACCCCAACATCTGTTGAAATAAACGTGCCAGTTACCACAAAGTCGTCAATATTCCATCCGCTCTGAAGATTTGTTCCTCCTGTTTCGCCTAACCCAAAACGAAACCGGACTGATTGCTTGCGATTTGCATTTGGAACTGTAAGGGAAACCTGCTCCCAATTTGATGTATTTTGTACTGCATAGTTTGACCATATGTTACTCCAGGTGATTCCATTATCTGTGCTAACATCGATAGTTGCCCTGTGAAAAAGATGAACATTTAGCCATCTCTGGAAACTAACCATTACATCTAAAAAGTAAAAAGTATTTATTTCAGGGCTAATGGCAATATATTCCAGTTCGGAAAGGTTTGACTCGTAATTGCCAGGATATAAGCCTAATCCAGTAAGATCAGTGCCTAAGACCCGGGTTCCGCTTATTGCCTGGGTGGGATCAGAAGGTCCTGAGGTGGCCCCCTGTCCGTTTTGGTGGCCTCCAAGGCCAAGCGGCGCAGCCCTCTGCCATTCGCCTGAAAGATTCCACCCTCTTTCCGACTCAAATTCATCCAAAAATATGGTTCGGATAATTAACCTGTTACCAGCAGGGTTTTGTTCCTGTGCCGGAAAGCTTTGCCCATTAATGCTTATCCCGCCAACCGGCAGTTTGGCATCAATAAAATTGCCTGCTTGAGCATTCGAGGCCACATCGAATGTTACCCATAAATAAGTGTAGCCTGTAGGTAATGAATAGGTTAGATTTGTGAAAACAGCCTGTCCATTCACCAGGCTTTGAGGGCTTCCAATGGGTGTTGCATTTCCGAAACTTTCGCTTTGACCAGCCCATAATCTTACTCCATTTGGTGCGATATCCTCATTGAGTGTACTTTGCGAAACCACTGTAAAACTTCCTAGGCTCAAGGTACCCGTATTGCCAATTACTTTAATGGAGGTATTCAGAACCTGATTATTTTTTGATCCGGTAAAAACAAAATCGGTACTTGGCTGAAATGAAGCAATGCTGGAAATTTCTCTTTGTAAGGTTCCGGTTTCAACAATAAGGACTTCATCAACAACTACACTTCCACCAAGGCCTTGCCCGGAGTGGCCTTCGAAGGCCACAAAAAGCGTCCTTGATCCTCCCGGAAGGAGAAGAGTCCTTTCAGTCCATTGATTTACAGCACTTGAATAATTTGCAATTAAAGTCCAGGGACCGTTAATATTTGTTGCGATGTAAACCCCAAGCCTTGCATGCATCCCGTCGCGTGGTACCTGTGCATGCCAGAACCGCAACTCGGGATTTACAGCGAACTCTAAATTTATTGGTGGCGATATAAGGCGACTCACATAAGGATTTGATGAAGGAACTCTGAAATAAGCATTGGTAGCTCCCACAGCAGCGCTATCTGGTAACCCCGACTGTCCGGGAGGGAAAGGGCCGGCTCCAACACCAACTTGCCAGGAACCATTGTTAACAATTGCGACATTAATCCATCCGGATGGCAGTTGTGTGCTGCCTGTTTCAAAGCCTTCCCTTAAAAAAACAGTAGGTGGTGTATTACTTAACGTTATTTGACCGGAAACCATAACCCATAGGGCTATGGCTGCCAATTTCAAAACCTTCAAATTACTTTCCATCATATTATTTTTAAAATTTTGTCCGCCAGAATCCCGCCACAACCCCTGATGTATCAGGAAAGATGGTGAATGGCTTCTTTAATGGACGCAATTATCCCAGAAACATAAAAGTATTCTTACAAAACAGCTAATTACTCAGCGATTTGTGTATTTTCAAAAATCTTAA
>DATIKK010000270.1:0-6993 GCA_035477635.1 Bacteroidales bacterium
CCCGGCCGGGTTAATTGCCAAAGGATTGCTCAACAACCCTCTCCCCTGGTGTCATATTATTACCTCTACCACACATAAAACCTTACGGGGGCCAAGGGGAGGTATAATAATGATGGGCGAGGACTTTGAAAATCCGTGGGGACAAAAAACGCCAAAAGGAGAAATAAAAATGATGTCTTCAATTCTCGATAGCGCGGTTTTTCCAGGTACCCAGGGCGGACCTCTTGAGCATATCATTGCAGCTAAAGCAGTGGCATTTGGCGAGGCTCTTCAGCCTACCTTTAAGCAGTACGGAATACAGGTAATGAAAAATGCAAAATCAATGGCCGGAGCATTCATTAACCTTGGATATAACGTTACATCTGGTGGTACCGACAATCACCTTATGTTGGTTGATCTCAGATCCAAATTCCCCGACATTTCGGGGAAGAAAGTAGAAAACACCCTCGTTTTGGCCGATATTACAATTAATAAAAACATGGTTCCTTTCGATAGCCGCTCCCCTTTCCTGACATCTGGCATACGTATTGGATCACCTGCCATTACCACAAGGGGGTTGAAGGAAGAGCATGCGGTCAAAATTGTGGAATTTATTGACGAGGTAATTTCTGATATAGATAATCCCGGAACTATTGAAAGAGTTAGAATAAAAGTACATCGTCTGATGGAAGAATTTCCTTTGTTCGCATAATAATAAAATTAACTGAATATCCGGAGGTCCCAACCTCCGGTTTTTTTATTGCTAAATCAATTTAGTCTAAATTTTATTGTTAAAAATTTATTTTTTTGATAAATTTGGCTAAATTTTTATTAAATTCGTAAATCGTCTTAATGGATTGATGTTTTTGGTGAAATGAAAACAATTTACTTAGTCCGGCATGCACATGCTACCCGATCTGTTGCAAATCAACCTGACATTAAAAGGCCTCTTGCAAAGACAGGAATAGAGAGGTCGTTGAAAATTGGAAATATTTTGTCGGACAGGGGAGTTAAACCGGCTTTGATCATTTCAAGCAATGCTGTCCGGGCAAAGGACACAGCCAGAATTTTAGCCCGTAGTATAGGTTATCCGGAAAACAACATATTATTGAACTCAAAAATTTACCTTAGCTCCGAAAACGACTTGCTCGATATTATTTCATCCTTGTCAGATAAGTTGGCAAGCGTTATGCTGGTAGGTCATAACCCTTCGATGACCGGGTTTGCCATGATGCTTCAGGCAGAAATACAGGAAGAATTGCCTACATCATCGGTAGTATGCATATCGGCCGATACCGACTCCTGGCATACACTCCTGAATAGTAAAATACGGGTAAACTTCATCATTGCTTCGAGCAATGGTAATTTTTAAAGTGGTGGTGAATTAAAAATTTTCCCATTCAGGTTACTTCTCTAAACTCCCTACTTTACCTTAATTTTTCGGCCAACCTGTAGTTGGCTTAAAACAACCGGGTTAAAGGATTTTGCTTTACTGACATTCATAAAAATCATTCCCGGATTTTTTGCCAATAACTACATAGCTGGAAGCTAAAGTCAGAGCGTTTGCAATGAAAGGTTCCTTACAGCGTTCAAATATTGAAGACCCTTGTAATATGTATAATATAGGGTTAAATTTGCAGTATCCAAAAGCTTACAATGGTTTGATTTTTTATGCATGATGACAGATTAGAGCAGGAAAGGGCGGAAATTCTTCAGCGCTACAGAAAGTTGGTGGCTGCCTGCCGGCCTGGTTCCACTAAAGAAAATAAAGAAACTCTCCGAAAGGCATTTGAGTTTGCGGTTGATGCTCACAAAAACCACCGTCGGAAAAGTGGGGAGCCGTATATTTATCATCCTATTGCTGTTGCACAGATTGTTGCCCAGGAAATTGGACTTGGAACAACAAGCCTTGTTTGCGCCCTGTTGCACGATGTGGTAGAAGATACAGATTACACTCTTGGTGACATTTCTGAAAGGTTCGGTGAGGAAGTTGCCCGAGTTATTGACGGGCTAACCAAAATTTCGGACATTTTTGACCAAACCACTTCGGTTCAGGCAGAGAATTTCCGCAAAATGCTCCTTACACTTTCTGACGATGTGCGTGTAATCCTGATTAAACTTGCCGACCGGTTGCACAATATGCGAACCCTCGAATCGCTGCCTCCAAAGAAACAGCTAAAGGTTGCCAACGAAACCCTCTACCTTTTTGCACCTTTGGCTCACCGCCTTGGATTTCACGCAATTAAAAGTGAACTTGAAGACCTTGCATTAAAATACATTGATCCTGATATTTTTAACGCCATCTCTCAAAAGTTGATCGAGTCGGAGGAAGAACGTAACCGCTTCATAAGTTCATTTATTCAACCCATAAAAAAAACACTTAAGGAGGAGGAATTTAAATACACTATTCTTGCCCGGACAAAATCAATTAGCTCCATTTGGGGCAAAATGCAGAAGAAGGAAATCCCCTTTGAAGAAGTTTACGACATTTTTGCCATCAGGATCATAATCGATACGCCTGAGCAGCGTGAGAAAGCTGACGCCTGGAAAGCTTACAGCATAGTTACGGATTTTTACAAACCAAATCCGGACAGATTGCGCGACTGGCTGTCAACACCAAAAGCCAACGGGTATGAATCGCTACATACTACGGTAATGAGCCGAACGGGGAAATGGGTTGAAGTGCAGATCAGATCAAAACGCATGGATGAAATAGCCGAAAAAGGATATGCTGCCCACTGGAAATACAAGGAATCTAAAGCTGGCGAAAGTGGCCTTGACAAATGGCTACGGCGTATCCGTGAAATACTCAAAACCCCTGAATCTGATGCACTTGACTTTATAGAGGAATTCAAACTTAATCTTTTCTCCGACGAGATCTTTGTATTTACGCCAAAAGGTGAACTTCGGACTCTACCTATGGATAGTACAGCCCTCGATTTTGCTTACTCCATTCACTCGGAGGTGGGAAACCATTGTCTTGGCGCCAAGGTTAACCACAAATTGGTTCCCCTGAGCCACGTACTCAAAAGCGGCGATCAGGTTGAAATAATCACCTCCCAGAAACAATCGCCCAAACCCGACTGGCTACACTATGTTACTACCGCGCGTGCAAAAGGAAGAATTAAAACCGCGCTTAAGGAAACCCGGAAAAAACAAGCTGAAAATGGTAAAGAAATACTCGAAAGGAAGCTTAAAGCTCTTAAGCTGGATAATAATCCTGCAATTATACAAAAGCTGGTCGATCATTTCAAACTTCCTTCACCATTGGACTTGTATTATGAGGTGGCAATAGAAAAAATCGGACAGAAAGAACTGAAAGCCTATCAGACCGATACCGAGAAAGGCGGAATCCTTAGCTACCTGAAAAACCCCTTTGGACGCTCTCGCGATTCTACTCCCACCGAAAAGACGCCCGAAAAAGATCCTATCCGTGAGCAATTAAAATCAAAACCTGACACCCTGCTTATTGGCGACTCGCTCGAAAACCTTACCTACACGCTTTCGCCATGTTGCAACCCCATACCCGGAGATGATGTTTTCGGATTTGTTACAATTAATGAAGGAATAAAAATCCATCGCAACAATTGCCCAAATGCCACTCAACTCTTATCGAAGTATGCATACCGCATTGTTAAGGCCAAATGGATTACCAATAAAAGCATTGCATTCCTGTCAGGTATCAGGCTGAAAGGAATCGACGAATTTGGTTTACTACGAAACATAACCAATGTTATTTCGAGCGAGTTGAATATTAATATCCGCACTATAAATATCGAAACCAATGCCGGAACTTTCGAAGGTTCGGTAATGCTGTATATTAACGACACCCAACACCTGAACAACCTGATTAACAAACTGAAAAAGATTAAAGGCGTTGAGTCGGTTTCGAGGATTGGTAAAATGTGATTTTTTTATAAGGCTATAAATCAGATTATAGTGCAATTATTTATAAAGAATTTAAATAAAAAATGCATATCTTTGAGCCAGAAGCACCGTTTAACTATAATGAAAAACCGGATGAAACGAGCATGTTTCGCAAAACACAAACACGGATGAAACGAAGTTCAGCGGAGCTAAAATTCATCATGCGAGTTTGCTTTCAGCGAGCCCTTCGGGGTTCATCCGACCTTAATTTAAAAATTATTTTCGGATGAAAGAAAAAAAAGTAAACCAGGAGGTTTTCGAGACAGTTAAGGGGATTTTTACCTCATATCTGCTGGCAAATGGTCACCGTCGAACTCCCGAAAGATATAGTATTTTGCGTGAGATTTACCTTACCGAAGGTCATTTCGACGTGGAATCACTTTACATTTCAATGAAAAACAACAAATACAGGGTTAGCCGGGCAACATTGTACAATACCATGGAACTCTTACAAAGCTGCCAGTTGGTTATTAAGCACCAATTTGGGAAAAATGTAGCTCAGTTTGAGAAATCATACAAATTCAGGCAACACGATCACGTTATATGTACCGAATGCGGCAAGGTAATGGAGTTTTGCGACCCTCGCCTTCAAGAAATCCAGAACTCAATCGAAAACATCCTCAAGTTTAAGGTAACACATCGTTCGTTTGTTTTCTTCGGATTATGCAACAACTGCGATAAAGTGTTGCAAAACTGACCTCCCTTGGGGTGGCCTGTTCTAACCAAAAGTGAATCATAACCTGCAAGGTCAGGATTTGAAGGATTATTAGGAAAATGCTTATTTTTGATGCATCTTAAGCCGGTTTGACAACCGCTTTTTTTATGTCTAATATTTTAATATCAAAAATTTAATGAATAAGGCTACCAAGGCCGATGTGCTTTTAGGTCTGCAATGGGGCGACGAAGGCAAGGGTAAAATTGTAGATGTAATTTCTCCGGAATATGATGTTGTGGCTCGCTTTCAGGGTGGTCCCAATGCTGGTCATACTCTGGAATTCGATGGTAAGAAATTTGTTCTTCATACTATTCCTTCCGGAATATTTCATAAGGAGTGTATGAATCTGGTGGGAAACGGCGTAGTGGTGGATCCGGTAATTCTTGCACGCGAAATTGTGAAAACAGGCCTGTCCTTTGAAGAAATCAGGAAAAGACTGTTGTTTTCAGCAAAGGCCCATTTAATTCTGCCTTCGCACAGGCTTGCCGATTCCGCTAATGAAGCCCTGAAGGGGGCAAACAAAATTGGGAGTACCCTCAAAGGGATCGGTCCGGCTTATACCGACAAAATAGCCCGGACAGGCTTGCGCATAGGCGACATTTCGTATGCCCATTTCAGGGAAAAATACAATCTTCTCAAAAAAAGCCATCTTAGCACAATTCGTCAGCAGGGTTTTTCGGAAAATGATTTTAAAATAGAAAATCTAAGCTTCTCCCAATATGAAGAGAAGTGGTTTGAGGGCCTGGCACAATTGCAGCTTATGCAGATTGTAGAGGCTGAAATGTATATCAATGAGTCGCTGGGCCGGGGGTTAAGAGTACTTGCAGAAGGCGCTCAAGGTACTCTTTTGGATGTTGATTTTGGTTCCTATCCCTTTGTAACCTCGAGCAACACGATTGCTGCCGGGGCCTGTACGGGATTGGGTGTGGCACCTTCCAGAATTGGGGAAGTGCTGGGCATTTTCAAAGCATATTGCACCCGGGTGGGCAGCGGCCCTTTCCCTACCGAGCTGTTTGACAGGATAGGCGAAATATTGCGAAAAACCGGAAACGAGTTTGGAGCCACCACCGGCCGACCCCGCCGATGTGGCTGGCTCGACCTGCCTGCCCTGAAGTATGCAACCATGCTGAATGGAACTACCGGCTTGTTTATTACCAAAGTGGATGTGTTGAATGCCTTTGACAATATTCAGGTGTGCACCGGATACATTTACGAAGGAATGAGCATTTCGTATGTTCCCACAGGTTGCCAGCACGAAAAGCTGCAGCCGGTTTACCGGCAGTTCGACGGGTGGCAATGCGACCTTTCAGGTGTAGGCACATTCAACGACTTGCCTCCGCAACTGCAATCCTATATTAAGTTTATTGAAGATTTTGTGGAGGTTCCGGTTGTTGCAGTATCAACCGGTTCAAACAGAGATGAGATCCTTTTTCGAAAATAACTCCTGCGCAAACACAGTTTGCCTGAAAGGCACTCTTGGCTCTTTAGTGCAAGATTAGTTCGAGTTGCCGGATGCTGATCAGTAAAATTTCATTTGCCGGCAAAAAACCACGCATGGCTTTTTGAAAATCACGAAAAAACTACCCTCCTGATGGTTCTCTTTCTCAGGAAGAGCTCATTTGAAATTTCAACCGGCAGTACAAGCGATTGGTAGTTCAAATCCGGTAGTTGCTGATTGTAAAATTCGACCCTTACTTTGGCCGGGTTGGAGTTTTCTATCACAAACTCAGTGTTGAAAAGGCTGAATCCGCACCTCCCGTTTGAGTCGAAAAGGTTTTGCGTAAGCCATTGTTTTTGAAGGCTTAGGTTGCCTTTCTTAATCACTATTCCAAACTCAATGAACCTGCTTAGGATATCTTCCTTAACCTGCCCTGTTAGGCCGGGTTGCTGCACTCCCATCATTGATGGTGTATGAGAATAAGGATCTGTGGGGAAAGCGCCATAATCCCGGGGGTTTTTATGTACCCCTATACCTTCGCGAATACCATAATAAAACCTGAACAATTCCCACACTAAAATGCTGCTTGTATTTTGTTTTACAAAAAGGTTGATACTCTCTCCTACCGATAACAGCAGCTTCGAAACCATGTGCCAATATATGGAGCCCAGGCCTTCATACTTATAGAATGATCCTGAACGGCCTGTAAAATAGCGATGTCTGAAAACATTTTCATAAATATCTTCGATAATTTCCCGCTCTTGCTTTGTGAGATTGTTATCTTCTTTCTCAGCATGTCTAATGAGCTGTTCGTGCAAAATGCGGCCGTTTCTTAAATCAGGGTTAAAATACAGGGCACCGGATTCATCCTGTTTTACAATATCGGTCTTGTTTTCTTTAATTTGCTGGAGAAGCCAATTTGATTGTTTTGCCA
>DATIKK010000271.1:0-38972 GCA_035477635.1 Bacteroidales bacterium
AACTGCTAATTCTGTTCACATATCTTGTCAGTCCATTTTGTTGCAATGTTGTCTTAATAAATTGTTCCAAATTATTGTCTTCTGTTAACACATCATTCGTAATCGGAAATGGGTCAAGTCTAAGAAATTGTCCGACTGTTGGATATACCGGCCATACTGTGCCACTAAAACCGGGCATCTTGTGCCACCGTTTTCAGCTATAATTTCATGACCAAATTTATACATTAATTTGTTTTAGAAAATCACATTAATTTATTCTGGGTTGATACTTAATTCAATTTGTTTTTTCGCAATGATTCTCCTTTGAGTTGAATACGGTGTGATGAGTGAACAATTCTATCCAATATGGCATCGGCGATGGTTGGTTCGCCAATGAGTTCATGCCATCCTGATACGGGTATCTGCGTGCTTATAATCATTGAACTTCTGTCGTGCTTTGTTTCCACAATGTCCATCAAAGCCTGCCTGTCCTGATTGTCAAAAGCATTGAGTCCAAAATCGTCAAGGATTAGCAGGTCAGCTTTTTCCAGATTTGCAAGATTTCTGGAGTAGGTGCCTTCTATTCTTGAGAGTTTCAGGTGATTCATGAGCCTGGTTGTATTGAAGTAAAGGGTTTTCATAAGCATAATACATGCCTGATGTCCCAGGGCCTGGGCCAGGTAGCTTTTGCCAGTTCCTGTTGCCCCGGTAATGATAAGGTTTTCATGGTTGCGCACAAAGTCAAGCAATGCAAGGCGTTCAAAGGTGTTCTTGTCCAACTGCCGGTTGGCGGAGTAGTCGATATCCCGTATGGTTGCAGGGTATCGGAACCGGGCTTCTTTTACCAAATTCTGGATTTTTTTGTTCTGCCGGTTTTCCCATTCCTGATCCACAAGTATGGCGATGTACTGGTCAATGGTGTAATCCATATTGATGTTGTTGGTGATGTTTGTATAGTGCATTTGAGCCATACCTGTCAGGCGCATCTGCTTCATCTTTTCAATGGTGTTATGATTGTTCATGTTTTGTTTTTTTAGTTGTACGAGTTTCTGATATTGATATGTTTGCTGATGTGAGGCTTGGAGGCAGTGAGTGATTCTGCCATATCCATCTTATTGGCAAGAATGTTCCTTATGATGTGATAAGCATACCGGGGTTGATTCAGTGCCATTTGGCAGGCTTTGTCCAACCGCTCGTCGCTGTGGGCTGTTTTTAGGTGTATTACCCCAAGACACTGCTTGTAAGCTACCTCTGGATAGCTTTCCTGTTGCAGAAGTTTACCAATATAGGCCTGAACATTGGGGCCAGATTTTGCTGCCCAGCTTAAAAAGAAATCCGGATTCCATCCTTCATAAAACCTATGGGAACTACTCAGGTGATCATCGATTTTGGTGTAGACCCCTTTTCGATAATTGCGCTTGTGAAAGGCTATACGTTCTGATTGGTAAAAGATTTCAACTGTATCGGCATCGTACTCAACTTCAACCTGCCGCCCTATATAGCGGAAGGGAACACTGTAGTAATTTTTATCCTCATTTAAGTAGATAAAACCCATTTTCTGAACCTTGGCTTTACGGTACTCTTTCAGTTGGTAGGGCTGTGTTGGCAAAGGCGACAGGTAGGGCTTTTCTATGTCAAGAAACTGCTTCAGACGGCTTGTTTCAAGCTGTTTCATCTCGTAGTCATTGTACTGTGCAAGTAGCTCTGCAATGGCTTTATTTAAACTCTCCAAGCTAAAAAAAGTCATTTTACTCAAGGGATAGAAAATACGCTGGTAAACCAGTTTTACAGCACCTTCAACCAGGGCTTTGTCTTGTGGAGAGTGTGCACGGGTGGGGTTAATGCTGCTCTGGTAATGAAGTGCCAGACAGCGGAAGCTTTTATTCAAAACAGCTTCGTATTTACTGGACTTGGTTACGGCCGATTTTAGGTTATCGGGAACTATAGACTTGGGTACACCACCAAAGTACCACAGGCAGTTGTTTACAGACTTAATAAAATCTTCCTTCTTCTGACTTGCACTGGCCTCTACATAAGTGTACTGACTGGCTGGAAGAAGCGCTACAAAGACTTCTACCTGGGTAATTTCTCCCGTATGGCGATCTGTTACCTGAAGCTTTTTGCCTGTATAGTCAACATATACCTTATCCCCGGCTTTATGGGTGAGCTTTCCACTAACCTTTACCCTGTGACGCCAGCGGGCAAAGTGCTCGTTAAACTGACTGTAACTATAGCCCCCCGGATCCTTCTGAAGATACTCTCTCCACAGAGTTTCCCTTGTGCAGCCAGGTTTTTTTAGTTCCTGCTCAAAATAGGCAAACTGTGATGAAAGAAGGCTGTATCTCTTCTTGTTTAGAGGTTCGCGGGCAGGAAACAGCTCTGCCAGCTGCTTGTCGCTATGTTCTAAAAGATCTTCGTATAATTGCCCTGAGGCTCGAAACAGACGAACGTAATGGTTAATCGTATTGCGGTGAATGCACAACAACTTCTCGCAAGAGCGGTTGCTCTCGCCTTTTGATTTCAAAAATAACAACTGCCGTAGTTCCATAATATCTGCCTTTTTTGCGGCCATAATCTTTGAGAGTTTAGTTTCAAAGATTATACGGTAGAAATTACAGCTGAAAGGGAAAAAATGGCACAATTAACTCCGGTTTGGGTGGCACAAGATGCACCGGTATGAGTGGCACAACTTGCTCCGGTATAAGTGGCACAATTTAAACCGGTACGAGTGGCACAATTAACTCCGGTTTGGGTGGCACACATTGGAGCGGTTTATCCAATTTTCTTGAAACAGTTATTTTTGGATTCTTACCAGCCGCCTTACAGTCATTACCCTGAATTATTTTTTTAATATTGCATCATGAAATATTTACCTGTCTACATTTTCACCTTAATAATTTCTTTTTTGGGTATAGGTTTGTACATTTTTGCCGAACCCCACCTGCAACAAAACCTATTCGCTGCTGTAGTAATTTTCGTGCTCATTATTTCTATTTTGGGAATAGCTCCATTTTTTATGAATGCATACCAGGAAAGTTCCCATCATTTAAAAGCATTTATTATTTTTTGTCTCATTTTGTATTCGGGATTAATACTGTATTATAATGTGGCTGTATGGGCGATTTTTACTTTATTGTTCACTGTTAAGTATTATTCAATCTCCCGGATTGGAAGATTTGAAATAAAGAAAAACATAATCCCTTTGAGATATTTGATTGGTTCAAAAGGTTATTTAAAGGTTGTTATGATCTGTTGGGCAATATTTTCAGCATTTTTTTGGTTCATCTTCCTGTCAGGTTTCGGATTTCATCAAATTACCATATAGCCAAATGGCTTGACACATATAGACAAGCCATGCCCGGGTTATTATGCCCGGCAAATGAGCTGGCTGCAACCCTAAAAAGTCAACAATATGGCGAAATATATCGGCTCACATAGGTTAATAAAATATAGCCCACGGTTTAAACCGTGGGCTATCCGCGAACCGTTTCAACGGTTTTAAAAAAATGTAATAATATGCCACATTCATTCAATAAAATATGGATACATGCCATTTGGGCTAACAAAGGGAAGTGCTTCTAAATCCGCTACTCGCCAGGTCGCAAAAGATACCTCAAAACCATCTTATCAGCAAAATCCGAAACTTGAGTTATTCAACTCCTTTGAGAAATCTGTCGAGGAACTTCCGAATCCTTCCGTAAGCATATATTTCATTTTCCTTTTTACGGAAACTGTGTCCTTCGTCGGGAAACAATACATACTCCACATGAACATTATTTTCCCTGATAGCAGCAACTATTTCATCAGATTCAACCTGAAGCACGCGAGGGTCATTGGCTCCCTGGAGTACCAAAACGGGGTTTCTAACCTGATGGGCATGAAACAGGGGCGAAATGTTGTACAATCGAACTGAATCCTGTGTAAAAGGGTCGCCCAATTCATCGAACAGCGCTCTGCGGTTGGCCTCCCACCATGGTGGAATAGACCTTAATGTTCTAATCCAGTTGGTTACCCCGAAGATATTTACTCCAACCCGAAATGCATCCGGATGGAAAGTCATGGCGGCCATAGTCATAAAACCTCCGTAGCTCCCCCCCATAATGCCAATTCTTTCCGGATCAATATAATTGCGCTCCTGTAGCCATTTTTTCCCCCATATACAATCTTTCAGGTCGGCTCCGCCGTGATCCCTGTCATCCATGCGTGAAAATGTTTTCCCAAATCCACCGGCTCCCCTGTTGTTTACTGCCAATATTGCATAGCCTTGGTTTACAAGATATTGAATTAAAGGAGAATACCCAACACGCATCTGGCCGCCGGGACCACCGGGTACCATAACCAGCGCAGGCACCCTGTTTCTGCGCGATGCTCCATGGGGCCTATAATAAATTGCCGGAATTTCAAGGCCGTCGAATGATTGGAACCTTACAACCTGGGCCGAAACAAGGTCATGGGGGTTTATTTCAGGGTTCAGCGTTTCGGTGAGCTTCCTGAGATCGCCCGTTTCAAAATTATAAACATAAATGTTGCTTGGAGCCTTTGATGTCCCTACGGTAAGCCTCATGTTCCGTTCGCTGTCAGATATGCTCACCGATAAAATATCGCCATCGGGAATTGCCGGAAAAGGAACTTTTTCCCCTGTGCGGTTATTTTTTACAATAAGCGTGTTTTTTGCATCCTCGTTAATCCCAATTACCCTATACTTTTCATTCTCACTAAGGAAACTGAACATTACATCCCAGTCGGCCTCGAAAATAGTATCCCTTTCACCGGTTTCTAAACGGCACCTCACCAGATATGTAAATTCCCTGCCTGTATTGGTAGTATAATAAAAATTCTTTCCGTCTTTGCTGAATCCCGATGCACTATATTCGCCAGGGTTTTCATCAGATGAAATTTCAGTCATGACGCCTGTTGCCCTGTTGTACAGGAATAACTTATTCACACTTGTGGTGATTGGCTTACTAAGCGCCACATAGTTTTCGTCATACGAAAATCCATCAATAAAATAGCCATGTATGTTCTCATAGATCGTTGAAGGTTTCCATTCCCCGATGGTCATTTTTTTCAGGTCAAAAAACCTTGGGTCTCTTTTGTTCGACAAGTAATACATGGCCGTTTTATCCCTGCTCCATCCAAAGAACATAGTGTTTTCCTTTTCGCCGGGGGTAAGGTTGATGGAAGAGCCGTCTTCATTTAGAAGAAAAATGTGGTTAATCTCGTTGCCGCCAATATCGGCACGGTAAATAACCTTGTTTGTACCCGGCACATAATCAATAGCAAAGTACGACTCCACAGTGGAGTGGGTCAGTTGTGTCTTGGATCCGTCGGCAATGTTTATTTCGAAAAGATTTAAAATGCCGGTTTTGTCGCTACTCACAAGCAACCGGGTTTCATCGGTAGAAAATACCCCGCCTGTAATGCGGAGGTTATTAAAAAAATATTCGACCGGATAATTTCTAATCTCACGCTTTTGTCCCTGGCATGCAAATAAGACTGTAACAAGCAATAAATACAAAAACTTTTTCATCGGAATATAATTTTTATGTTAATGTAGGGTGAATCCCGAAGGTCTCGTTGAAAGCAAATCCGCATGGTGGACTATCATCCCTGCTTGTGTTTTACGAACCAGGCTCTTTTCCTGACACTGTATTTTTTGACACTTTTGTTCGAGGCAAGTTAAATTTTGTTGACTGAACTTTTCAAACATCAGCAATTCAAGTTCTTGTCGTACTGGTTTCACGAATCATCAATATCAAGCCCCAAAAACAGGTCAAATTGACTCGTTTAGATTTTGTGTGTTTTCCTATCCTTGACGGGATTACAAAAAGCTTCGAACAAATATAATGGAACAAACGAATTTTACAAAAACCTATCTGGTTTAAAATAGCCCATTTTTTTGCGTTTTTGTGAAAGGTCATTAACAGGTTTTCACACATACGAAAAAAGGGGAAGAGGTTTCATCGCCTCTCTTATCAATTTTGTTATCGGAAAATAGTGAATCTTTTTGGAAAATAGTGAATCTTTTTATAACTTTAATTCGATTTTGAAAAAGTCGTTAATGGGTTCTGCGATTTTTTCGAAATCTCTGTATGCCGTTAGGCAAGAAAACAGAAAAAACGAATTTTTAGAACTCGCCTTAAAATAATAAATCATGAGCATCACAAAAAGCTTCTTTATTACTATCGGTATAATAGCTTTTACATTATGGGCTTTCGAGTATTATGGCCTCATTATTTTGTTATTACTTGTATTACAACAGGTCGCATTTCCAAGAAATAGCATTATAACTGATATAGTTAATTACATTAACATTAAAACCACACGAACTCGAAAGAAATATTTTGATATTTCCACTAGATGAAAATTAAATTATGCTGATTCCTCGTTACAATCAACATTATTTCAGGCACTTGTTGTTCTGGTTTCACAAATCATCAATACCAAGCCTCAAAAACAGGTCTGATTGACTCGTTTAGATTTTGTGTTTTTTCCTATCCTTGACGGGGTTTTAAGAAAGCTAAGTAACAATGGTTTAACATCGTAAAGGGTGTGCATTTTCACTCCCCTTTCGTCTTGCGGAACTCGGCCCACCAGAAAAAGCTCAGGCAAAGATCGATAGTTGTGGAATCGAAAGCATACACATTCCCGTCAACCTTTATCTCGAAATCCCTACAACACAAACCCTGCGGGCATAGTCTGTCAGAAAGAAACAATTGAAATTATCACGCTAAAGAAAGCACTGCAAATAAATGATTATCAAATTTTTCAAAGAACGTTTTAATAATTAAACGAGACACTAATGTCGAAACAAAAAACATTTTCGACATCCGATATGTTGAAATTGCAAACGTACCTGGTCCAGAAAGATGCGCAAGGGTGGGAATAAATTATCAATTTAGCTTTCAAACGCCCCAAAAGACGAAACCCAATTGATAGTAGCCCCTTTAAGAACATACATTTGTGCCTCGAATTGGTGAGGATAAAACGAAATTAAGAAATGGCAAAAATTGCATTTTTTTCTACTAAGATTTACGACCGTCAGTATTTTGAAAATTCTACCGATAAGCACCAATTCGAGTTTTTTGAATCGCGCCTTCGTTCATCAAGCCTTAGATTGGTGAAGGGGTTCGACGGGGTGTGTGTTTTTGTGAACGACAGTATCAACGCCGATGTTCTGCGCGGGCTCGACGCCGAAAACGTACGATTGGTGGCGCTTCGATGTGCCGGTTTTAATAATGTTGACCTGAAAGCAGCCCAACAACACAACATCAGGATTATGAGGGTGCCTGCCTATTCGCCAGAAGCAGTAGCAGAGCACGCTGTGGCTCTGATGATGAGCCTGACAAGAAAAACCCATAAAGCTTACAACAGAGTGCGCGAGGGTAACTTCTCAATTGAGCGGCTTATGGGGTTCACCATTCACGGTAAGACTGTAGGTGTTTGTGGAACAGGACGTATTGGTCAGGCTTTTTGCCGGATACTATCCGGATTCGGAGCTAAGATAATCGCTAGCGATAAATATCATTCGCCCGATATGTTAAATCTCGGAGTTAAATATCTTGGGTTTGACGAAATACTTGAACAAAGCGATATTTTGAGCTTGCACTGCCCGTTGACCCCCGAAACGCATCATGTTATAAATGCTGCCAGCCTTAAGAAAATGAAAAAGGGCGCAATGCTGATCAATACAAGCCGCGGAAAACTCGTTGACACTGCTGCTGTGATTGAAGCCCTTCGGTCGGAGCAAATCGGGGCGCTTGCAATTGATGTTTATGAACAGGAAGAAAAACTCTTTTTTCGCGACCTTTCAGAACAGATCATCCGCGACGAACACATATCGCGTCTAATGATTTTTCCGAATGTAATTATCACTGCGCATCAGGGCTACTTTACTCACGAGAGCATGGAACAGATTACAGCAATCACATTGCAAAACTTTGATGATTTTGTTGCCGGAAACAATTCGGAAAACGAGGTTAATTGCGCGTTTATGGAGAACAATTGATCGAAACGAGCATGATTCGTAAAATGCTTTTATAAGCATAGTCAAATCTATCGGCCAGAATAGTACCAACTACTCCACAGTAACCGACTTGGCAAGGTTTCGCGGCTGATCTACATTGCAACCGCGCAAAACGGCAATATGATATGAGAGGAGTTGCAAAGGAACCGTTGCTACCAAAGGCACAAACAATTCACTGGTTTCGGGGATTTCTATCACATAGTCGGCCATATCGCGAACCACATCGTCGCCTTTGGTTACAATCGCAATAACAACACCTTTTCGGGCTTTGACCTCCTGAATGTTGCTTACAACCTTTTCATACGCTCCTTTCCTGGTTGCAAGAACCACCACCGGCATATGTTCGTCGATCAGTGCGATGGGTCCATGTTTCATTTCTGCAGCAGGATAACCCTCAGCGTGAATGTATGAAATCTCTTTTAATTTTAACGCTCCTTCAAGGGCTACCGGGAAATTGTAGCCCCTGCCCAGATACAGGAAATTCAGTGCTTTCTGAAAGTGGGTTGAAATCTGCAAAACCAGGTCATTAACCAGTAAAACTTCTTCAACCTTTTCGGGAATAGATTCCAGTTCCCTTATAAGTTCATGGTAACGAGGGCGCGAAAGAGCTCCTTTGCGATTGGCTATGGTAAGCGCCATAAGTGCCAGAACTGTTACCTGAGCTGTGAATGCCTTTGTACTTGCAACCCCGATTTCCGGACCCGCGTGCGTATATGAGCCGGCATGAGTTGCCCTTGCAATCGACGAACCAACCACATTGCATATTCCAAGAATAGTAGCCCCTTTTGATTTGGCCAATTCCAAAGCCGCCAGAGTATCAGCAGTTTCGCCCGACTGGCTTATTGCAATCACTATGTCGTCTTCGTAAATAATTGGGTTACGGTAACGGAATTCTGATGCATATTCAACCTCAACCGGTATCCTTGCCAGGTCTTCGAACAGGTATTCGCCAACCAGGCCTGCATGCCAAGATGTACCGCAGGCAATTATAACAATACGTCGGGCATTAAGAAACTTTTGCTCGTAATCAATAATTCCGCCAAGGATTACCTGACCTGTTTCGCTATTCAGCCTGCCCCTCATACTGTCTCTTATACTCCTGGGTTGTTCATAAATCTCCTTGAGCATAAAATGCGGAAAGCCTCCCTTCTCGATGGCAGAAAGCTGCATTTCCAGGTGATGGATAAAAGGAGTTTTTTCCTTATTTCGAACGGTTTTTATTTTTAAGTTTCCGGAGAGGGGTACTATGGCAAGTTCTTCATCGTCAAGGTAAACCACATTCTGGGTATATTCGATGATAGGAGAAGCATCAGAGGCAATAAAATATTCCCCTTCTCCAATTCCAATAACCAAAGGACTTCCCTTTTTTGCGGCAATTAATTTATCCGGCTCATTTTCGGAAATAATTACTATGGCATAAGCACCTATTACCTGGTTCATTGCCATACGAACGGCCTCAACCAGATCAACCTTTTCCTCATTCTGAATGTTTTCAATCAGGTGTACGAGAACCTCAGTGTCGGTTTGACTATGAAATACGAATCCCCTGTTTATTAGCTCGGTTTTCAGAGCTCCATAGTTTTCAATAATACCATTGTGAATAATAGCCATTTTTTGACTATGGCTGAAATGGGGGTGGGCGTTTTGATCGGAAGGTTCGCCGTGGGTAGCCCACCTGGTGTGACCAATACCAACACAACCTGATAGGTTCTTATCCTCCAATTTGTCAACAAGTTCCGAAACCTTTCCTTTATTTTTGTAAAGTTTAAGACCTCCATCCAGCAAAGCAAGGCCAGCGCTGTCGTATCCCCTGTACTCAAGTCGTTGCAATCCTTTGATCAGCACCGGATAAGCATCCCTATGGCCTATATACCCAACTATACCACACATTTCAGAAAAATCGGATTAATGTATTAATTAAAGGAGCTATAGATGATTTGCAACCTCATTGGATTAGCTGACCTGCCAGGCCCTCTAAGTACAATCCTTTCAGCATTACTGGCCCCTCCCGAAACCATAAGAATCAGATCATTATTGGGAATAGTGCCTCTGATAACCTCCTGAAGATGCATAGTAATATTAAACTCATATTGCCGGGAGGTGGCATTATACGCCCCTCCAAAGAAATCTTCGCCAAGTTGACTATCAATTAATGCCTGAAACTCACCCTGGTCATTTACATGATACAAATGCAAGAAAGCGGCCTCGCCAAAGTTTTCCTGGATAAATTGCTCTTCGACGGGCAAAATAAGCTTCGCCTGGTTAATGGTTACATTGGGCATGGCTGCCAAGTCGTCAATATAAGGCAACCTTATTCTGGTATGTAATCCGCCTAACGATTTCAAAAACAATAAACTGTCATTATGCAGGCCAGGGTTTGCCAGGCTGGATGTTATCAAAGGGTTGCTGCCAACAAAGTCGAAGTGCTCAGCCTTGGTAAGTCGCTGGGCAAAATTGGAGATTTGAAAATGCTGAACTATGGGAGTTCGGGCAGTATCTGCTGCATCATGATAATGCAATCGCAGAGTAGTAAACTGACCAAACATGTTAATGTTGAAAATTGCACCGCCTTCGGTAAAATTATCCTCGACCGTAATTTTCAAACCCTTGAAATAATCCAAAAATGTCTGAACGTTTCTGAAGTGCTCCGTACCATTTGCGTCAATGATTTTTTGACCAAAGGAGTCGCTAAGTCTCATGAAAAAATGCGGAGCAAAAAAGACCGTATCAATCAGTGTACTGTCTGCAGGAGCCGGACGAAGCACCCTTTGCCCTATTGGGACCGGATTAACTATTACCGGGTGATTTGAATAAAGTACCCCGCTTTGAGGAAGCGATTCTTGCAGTTCATAAACCTTGATAGTTTGAAAAGTTTCGATGTTACCATAATACTGACCGGTATAATGAAAAGAAAGGACTATGGAATCGAGAACGGGTTGCTGGCCTAAAGATAAATTGTTTGCCGGAAGCCTGAATTCTGCAACAATACTTGCTCTGGTTTTCCCAAAGTGGGGATCATGCATAAGGCCCAGTAAATTTTGGAAATCAAGGTTTCCAGGAACAGAGTCAGCTCGTTCAACAAAGGAAACAATACTTACTGTATCAGTTCTTTTAAACAGGGCCTTGTCGTCGATTAAGTCAAGGCCAATACCTTCGGGCTCTGTGCAGCTCTTAGTTATAAAAACACTTCCTGTAAATAAAAGGATAATTAAAACAATACCAAAATATGACCTAAAAAAACAGGTCGGGCAAAACGTTTTCAAGGCAGGAGGTTTAATGGTAAATTTCTTAAAACAACTGGGCAAATTTACTAAAGAATTATTCAGATGCAATGGATTCCCTTACCAGTATCTCATCATAAAATTCGTTAAATGCATCGATATACGAATCAGAAGGCTGGCACTCGAGTAAGGGTTTATTGCTTTGGCGAGCATATTTTTCAACCTCCGGGTTAATGTCATGGTGGCCAAAAATAATGCCATCGGAGTAATGGATGGCTGCTTTGCTTAAATTGACAAACGTAGGGTTTTTGTACCTTGTAAGGTGTTCAGGCAATACGTCCTTGCTCAGAAGTTTTTGTGCAATATGTGGGTCAAGGCAACCAGGAAATTCGTCATTGAAAATACAATAAACCACCTTGGTTTCAGAAAACATGGGGTTTTCCTTTAGAGCTGTTTTAAGATAAACCGGCATCAAACTGGTAAACCATCCGTTGCAATGGACAATGTCGGGACTCCAGCCAAGCTTTTTTACGGTTTCAATCACTCCCCTGGTAAAGAACAGGGCTCGTTCGTCGTTGTCTTGAAAATATTTTCCTGCTTTGTCAACAAGAGTGTACTTGCGCTGAAAAAAGTCGTCGTTGTGAATAAAATAAATTTGCATTCGGGCCGAGGATATGGAGGCAACTTTAATGATGAGGGGATGATCCGTATCATTAATTACCAGGTTCATCCCTGATAAACGAATAACCTCATGCAACTGGTTTCTACGTTCATTTATGTTGCCAAAACGAGGCATAAAGGTTCTGATTTCCTTCCCTCGTTCCTGTATCCCCTGCGGAAGACGTCGCCCGATCAGGCCCATGTGACTTTCCTTAAGGTATGGGGTTATTTCCTGCTGTACAAACAGAACTTTTGGTTTTTCCATATATGTAATTGGTTGACAGTAAGAATGGAGAAATAATTTGCAAAGTTAGGAATTTTTGGTCAATTAATAAAAATTAAGAATAGTTTTGCCGGTTCATTTTGACAAGCCTGTTTAATTTTCATAGCTTTGCAAAACTTTAAACAGCAGCAGGTTACATGAAGCTGCCAGCACTACAGGCAATGCAAATGGAAAAGGTTTGAAAATATTTTTCTTTTGAACAGGATACCGTTAAATTTTCTCAAATACACAGGCTTTCTGCTCCTTGGCCTGGTCATCCTTTGGTGGGTAACACGTTCACAGGATCTTGACCTGATTTTACTCGAAGTAAAAAAGGCAAATTATAGCTGGTTGCTTCTTGCTATGATGATTGGGGTTTTGAGTCATTTTATTAGGGCCCTCAGGTGGAATATTTTAATTGGCTCTGTTGGCAGCAAGGTTAGTACAGGTAAAATTTTTCATGCTGTAATGACCGGGTACCTGATCAACCTTTTAGTTCCAAGACTTGGCGAAATTTCCAGATGCATGATGCTCAGCAAATCGACAGGTCTGCCTTTTAACAATCTGGCAGGCACCATGGTTGCCGAGCGGATTATTGATCTGATTACCCTGGCTTTTTTGCTTATTATTACCATAGCTGTACAGTTTCATTTTATAGTTGGTTTTATTAACGATCTCATTCTTAGGCCACTGCTGGAACAAAATTCTGATGCCTTCGCACTTTTTCTAACAGGTTTTGTCGGGCTGGCTGTATTACTAACCATTTTTGCTATATGGGTTAGACGAAAACTCAAAATAGCAAGACCCGGAAGTTTTAAACACAAAGTTAAAGAGCAACTCAGGGGGTTTTTGCTTGGATTGAAATCAATATGGAAGATGCGGCAAAAAGGTCTTTTTATATTCCATAGCATTATTATTTGGGCTTTATATTTCTTAACTGCCTATCTGGCTTTTTTCGCCATCGAGGCAACAAGCCACCTGTCGCCTATGGCAGGTATAACCCTTTTGGCGGTCGGTAGCCTTGGAATACTTGCACCGGTTCCGGCAGGAATCGGAACCTATCATTTTATGACCATATCAACCCTAACAATGCTTTATAAAATAACCCCTGAACCAGCCACTTCCTATGCTTACCTTTCGCACGCCATGCAGGTATTGTTAATTCTGGGAACAAACGGTGTGCTTTGGCTGATTTTCACTTTTAGGTGGAAAAGGTTGTTTAAGGTAAAAACAAGTCAATAAGGAACAGTTTATCCTGCCATACTGATTAGATTTGGATTGCCAAATTATTGACCAGAATTTTAAAAAGCAAAGATGATGCAATCAAAATATGACGTAATCAAATCTAAAATAATTCAAACCGACCAATATGGCAGACTATTGCAACTGGTCAATTATTGGCGTTTTCAGGAAAAGAAGGTTGTTTTTACAAATGGTTGCTTCGATCTGGTCCATCTGGGTCATATTGACTACCTGTCGAAGGCAGCCGATTTGGGCAATGTTCTTGTGGTGGGCCTCAATACCGATGCTTCGGTTAGCAGGCTTAAAGGACCAAATCGCCCCATAAATAATCAAAATGCCAGGGCTATGTTGCTTGCCTCGATGTTTTTTGTTAACCATGTGGTTCTTTTCGATGAAGGTACGCCCTATGAATTGATAAAGCTAGTCAATCCCAGTGTCCTGGTAAAAGGAAGCGACTACAAACCCGAAGAAATTGTCGGCTATGACTTAGTGATGGCCGGAAAGGGGAAGGTTGTATCTATTGACTTTCTGGAAGGATATTCAACAAGTGGAATCATCGAACGGATCAAAACCAACTGATTTATCGTAAAGTTTTTTTTGAGAAATTAAGGAAACTGACGGTAAATATAGACTCGGAAATGCTTACCTTCGGTCTCTGATTTAAAAGGAAATCCCGCTTTTACCAATGGAAAATTCGATAAAAAAATATTCCGGATTCAAACTATACTTGCCTGTGATAATGGCCTTAGTATTAATCGCCGGATTTTTACTTGGAAATAACCTGAATTTCCGCAATAACCAACCAGAGCGCAAGTTTTTTTCAATAGGTATAGACCGTAGCAACCAACTTAACAACATAATAAACTACATACTTAGTTCATATGTCGATTCTGTCGATCGCCAGAAACTTACCGAAGATGCAATTCACAGCCTTTTGCGCAACCTTGACCCTCATTCTTTATTTATTCCGGCAAGAGATTTCCGGGCAATGAACGACCCTCTGATGGGTGGCTTCGAAGGAATTGGCATTGAGTTTAACATAATTAACGATTCGGTAGTAGTAATCAATCCGATAGCGGGAGGTCCAAGTCAAAAAGCCCGCATTAGGCCCGGCGACAGAATTGTAAGTGTGAACGGGGAAAAGATTGCCGGGGTTAATATGCCTACGGACGAAGTTGTAAGTCGTCTGAGGGGTGAAAAGGGAACTTCAATTGAAGTGATGGTTTTCAGGCCGGGAGTTAGTAATTTGCTTCAATTTACATTGGTAAGGGATAGGATTCCTCAGCATAGCCTTGATGTGGCTTACATGGTCGACGATAGGACAGGATATATCCGGCTAAATAAATTTTCTGTAACCACCCACCAGGAGTTTTTAGAGGCAATGCAAAGGCTTAAGGGAGAAGGGATGAACAGGCTCCTGCTCGACTTGCGCGACAATGGAGGGGGTTTCCTTGAGGCCTCAATAAATCTTGCCGATGAATTTTTGCCAGAAGGTAGCTTAATTGTATATACTGACGGGCTGAACCGCCCCCGGCAGGACTTTGTTGCACAGGGCCAAGGCAGTTTCGAATCACAGCCCCTTGTTATCCTAATCGACGAATGGTCGGCTTCGGCCAGTGAAATTGTTGCGGGCGCCGTTCAGGATCACGATCGGGGCATAGTAATTGGGCGACGCTCATTCGGAAAAGGGCTTGTCCAGGACCAGATACAACTTAACGATGGATCAGCCTTGCGACTAACGGTTGCCAGGTACTACACCCCAACAGGCCGCAGCATCCAAAGACCATACAACAACGGAGAAGAAGAATATTTGCAGGAATTAATGGCTCGCATGCTCGAAGCCGACGACCAAATTCCCGACACAATCACACTAAATGATTCTCTCAGATTTGAAACCCCGGGAGGAAGGGTAGTATTTGGAGGCGGAGGAATAACCCCTGACGTAATTGTACCGGTCGAATCAGGCGAAGAATTTATCCTGTTTAATCAGGCTGTAAATCAAGGACTGATAAACCGTTTTGCGTTTCAGTATGCCGACCGCAACCGAAACGCTCTTCAACGGTTCGAAAATGCTTCGGGATTTGTCAGGCAGTTTAATCTCACTACGGCAATTTATCAGGATTTTTTAAGTTTTGCCAAAGCCGAAGGTCTTGAGATACCTGCCAGGATCAGCAGAGTAAGCGAAGACCTGATACGCCTTAACCTAAAAGCTTTGATAGGCAGGAATATTTTTGGAATGGAAGCTTTTTTCCCGGTTATTCATCAAAGGGACTTAGCATTCAGGAAAGCCCTTGAGGTTTTGAACAGCGACCGGTATCACACACTGCTGGAGCCTGTAAACCAGCCCTAAAGTCCAATTTTCGCGGCAACGCCTTTCATGGCAGTTACCGAAAGTTCGGTAAAATCATTAAGCGAAAGGCCAATCTTCTCACACTCCATGATAGTTTCGCGTTTTACACTGGCTGCAAAAGCTTTTTCCTTCATTCGCTTGACTACTGATTTTGCCTGTACATTTTCAAGTTTTTTATCGGGATAAACCAGGGCTGTGGCCATAATCAGTCCGGTAATGGTTTCGCCTGCAGCCAGGGCATAATGAAGCTTTTTAGAACGGGATTGCTGGTGTGCAGCGTTCTCGTTGTGCAGCATAATAGCTTCAACCATTTGCTCTTCCATGCCAAGTTCCCTCAAAATTTTGGCGGTTTCCATCGCGTGACAGTTCATATCGCCTTCGGTCAATTCTACATCAAGATCGTGTAACAGCCCCGTAAGACCCCATAATTCGGGGTCTTCATTAAGCCTCACAGCCAGAGCGCGCATCACGGCCTCAGAAGCAAGGCAATGAGCAATCATGCGAGGGTTACTTACATAATTATGCAATAATTCTAAAGCCTGTTCGCGTTGCATATTTTAAAGAAAAATTGTTGGCAAATGTAACCAATAGATCTTATATGCCTACAACCACAATGCCACAAAAAGGTGAACCTTATAGTATATCAGCAATCAGATTATTTGCATATAAACCGTTATATGCCAGCATAAACCTTACTTATACTCCACAGTTTTTCGGCATCATCAGGATTTTGTGCACCTACTGAAATTTTCCTGGCCTTTTTTTTATAAAAATATTGGCCGTTAAGATTTTGAATATCAGGATTAGTGGCCAGGTACACAATAGTTTCAGCGCCCTTTCGGGGATTAATCATAAATAGCGACAAGGCTTTAACCAGGAAGGCAGGAAACCTCTCAAACAGTTGTGTAGCTACAAAGCCCGGGTGCAAACAATTGGCTACCACACCACTGCCTTCAAGATTTTGAGCCAACTTACGGGTAAACAAAACATTGGCTAACTTGCTCTGGGCGTAAGATGCCAGCGTGCTCCAATTTGTTTTTCCCTCAAGGTCATTAAAATTCATCCTGCCCATTTTGTGGGCATCGCTTGAAACCGTAATTATGCTGGCAGGAGCGCTTTTCTTTAGCTTATCAATGAGCAGGTTGGTCATCAGAAATGGAGCGAGGTGATTAACAGCAAATGTTAACTCTATCCCATCTGCTGAAGTTTTTCTTACCGACTCCCAAACGCCGGCATTATTTATCAAAACATCGAGTCTGTGGTATTTATCGTTAAACTTTTTAGAAAATTCCCTGATTGACTCCATCGATGACAAATCGCAATGCATCAGATCAACCTGAGCTTCGCGGGCTACCTGTTTTATGGCAATTTTTACAGCTTCTCCTTTATCAATGTTTCTGACTGGCAGAACCAGATGAAAGCCTGATTGTGCCATTGACAAAGCCGCTTGTGCTCCTATGCCCGACGTTGCACCCGTTATTACCCCAATTTTTCCTGAATGAGTCATTTGTTCGAAGTATTTTGAAAAATGTTTTAGCTTAGCCACTAACGCGCAAAATTAAAATTTGTTCACATTCCTGCCACTCTGAACAAACTGGTTGAGCCTGGGTTTAGATGTGCAGGATTACCTTTAATTGTAAATTATGGAAACGATTATCTTCTTTACATTAGTAATATTTATTTATGGGCTGGTAAACTACTACGTTTTTAAACGAGGATTGAGGACGCTCCCAACCAATGGCTTGTGGCGAACAGTCTATAAAGTAGTTTTTTGGATTCTGCCAGTTTCATTTGTGTTTGGCCGAATTTTGGAAAGAGTTTGGATAGGAACACTTAGCGACATTTTGGTATGGGTGGGGTCTTTTTGGCTTGGAGCTCTTCTGTATTTTTTTCTGATAGTAGTCCTTTTTGATTTCTTAAAAGCAGTAAATAAGCTATTCTCCGTAATACCGTCGTTTTCGAACGAACAATTGACCCGTAATAGACCGTGGCTTTTTGGAGGAAGTGTTTTCCTGGTAGCTGTACTCCTTACAGCGGGTTATTTAAACGCCATTAATCCTCGCGTAACGCAGGTAACCATTAACATACAAAAAAATGCCGGAAAGCTTACAAGCCTGAATGCGGTTTTAATGTCGGATTTGCATCTGGGAACAAAAATTGGAACAGGAAGGCTGGAGAAAATTGCTAAAATGACAAATCAACTGAACCCTGATATAATACTGCTTGCCGGCGACATTCTTGACGAGGACCTTGCTCCTGTCAAAAGGCAAAACATTGGGTATTCGCTCCAAAAACTTGAGGCTCCATTAGGTGTATTCGGAGTAATGGGGAACCACGAATATATTGGAGGCCATGAAGCTGCTTACCGATACCTTAACGATCATGGCATTACAGTTTTACGCGACACAGTACTAAAAATAGATGACAGTTTTTACCTTGTTGGTCGTGAGGATTTTCAGAAAAGACAGTTTACCGGACTGGACCGCAAACCCTTTGATAGTCTAATGATACATGCCGATCCCAATTTCCCTGTAATCGTATTAGACCATCAGCCGTTCCATCCTGAATTGGCAGCCCGTTCAGGTGCAGATCTGCTGTTGTCAGGACATACACACCATGGACAGCTTTGGCCATTAAACTTTATAACCAGGGCTATTTATACAGTCAGCCATGGGTACAGCCAGATTGGAAACATGCACTTTTATGTTACAAACGGAGTGGGTACCTGGGGCCCGCCCATCAGAACCGGAAACAGGCCCGAGATTGTACAATTGATAATCCGCTTTGGGTTGGATTAACATTTTTACCGGTTTCCTAAAAATACCCGGAAAAGAAATACTGTTTCATATGCCCCCTTGGCTATTTGGGCGAACCAAATTAATTTTGAGTATTGGTCAAACCTTTCTACCTTTAACCCCATTTTAACTTTTAGAACTGCGTTTTTATTTCATGGGGCTTTATGATTAAAAAAAGAATGTCTATTCACATCTACGAAATAGAGGATGTATCGCAACTGACTGGTCGTGAGCAGCACCTGGTAAATCTTTCGCGCCGGATGACCACTAAAGCGTACGCTCCATATTCCGAATTTTATGTAGGTGCTGCGGTATTGCTTGATAATGATGAGATTATTACCGGCAGTAACCAGGAGAACGGAGCCTATCCAAGCGGCCTGTGTGCAGAGAGGGTGGCTGTGTTTGCCGCTTCAGCAATGTTTCCAGGTGTGCCAATGCAAATGATTGCCATAAGTGCAAAATCAAGCAGGATTGTGCTTGATGACCCTGTTTCGCCATGCGGGGCTTGCCGGCAGGTACTGCTCGAATATGAAATATTGCAGAAAAAGCCCATTAAGATTTTGCTTAGCAAAGAAGATGGCAAAATACTGATTATTGAAAAAGTACACGACCTGTTGCCCCTTTCTTTTTCGGGCAATGAGTTGAAAAAACTCCAATAGTTTAGTTTTAGCTGAAAGCAATAACGGAGTTCTCCCTCTACATGTGAGAAAAATCCTCGTTTTGCCTGATGCCAGGAAACAAACTCATGATGGAGAATTAAAACAAGTTATTCGAATAATTGTTAAATTTTTTGAATATGAACCGAGCATGATTTGTAAAACACAAACACGCCTTAAATTCAACATGCGAGTTTGCTTTCAGCGAGTCCTTCGGGGTTTATCATACATTAACATAAAATTTATTTACGGATGAAAAATACAATCTTAGGTTTTTTACTGTTATTGACAACACAGGCAGTTTCATCGCAACACCTTCCGGCATATCAGTTATTTGACGAAAATGGCCGGAAAACCAACTTTGGACGATTGGTCGATAGAGCTGCTGAATCTCAGGTGATATTGTTTGGCGAGTTGCATAATAACCCTATTTCTCACTGGCTGCAATTTGAACTTTCGCGTGAACTGTCTGACAGGAAAGGCAAGAACCTGGTGCTGGGAGCCGAGATGTTCGAGTCTGACAATCAGCTTATACTAACCGAATACCTGTCAGGACTAATTACAGAAAGGAATTTCAGAGCTGAAGCCAAGCTTTGGAGAAATTACGAAACCGATTACCGGCCACTGGTCGAACTGGCAAGAGAAAGAGGAATACCATTCGTTGCAACCAATATTCCGAGGCGTTATGCAGCAATGGTCAATCGCGGAGGGTTTGAAGCTCTTGAAACCCTATCGGAAGAAGCCAAACGTTATATTGCCCCGCTGCCCATTGCCTACGATGCAAACCTTCCCGGATACAAGGCTATGCTCGAAATGACAGGAATGCCCGGGCATACAGGGGCAAACCTTCCTAAAGCCCAAGCCATTAAAGACGCCACAATGGCACATTTTTTATTCAAAAACCTAAAGCCTGAAGGCGTATTTATTCACTTCAACGGGGCTTTTCATTCCAACAACTTCGAAGGGATTTACTGGTATTTGCGCAGGCTTGATCCGAACCTTCGCATTCTTACGATAAGCACAGTAGAGCAGGACGAGGTATCTGACCTTGAGGAAAATTACAATGGACTGGCCGATTTTATTATTGCTGTGCCCAAAACCATGACCAAGACCCATTAAAGTCCTGAAAACAATTCATCAACGGCTTGATTAAGCAACTGGTGGTTGGGCTCAATCCTGATTCCCTGAAGGAATTCGGCAAGAGGTAAATGTTTTTTCAGATCAAAATCACCTTGTCTTACACAGAATGCCATTTGTTTGGCATGTAGTACCTGTCCGAGATATTCCTGTTCGGTCTGCCCAGGTGTTGGAATTAAAATGGCCTTTTGTCCGAAAACTGAAAGGTCCATCAGGCCCGAATAGCCAGGACGGCAAACAACAAGTCGGGCATGTTTCAGAAGCCAGGCAAGCTGACAACTTGCGAGATGCGAAAATTTTATAAGGTTGTTTTTCCTTTCAATATTCTTTTTTTCCGGGTTGCCCAGAACAAGGACGGCAGGCAAACCAGATCGTTCAAACTGGTTTGAAATGATCTCTTCAAATATACTCCGCTGCGGTTCAGGCCCTGAGATAATGGCACAAAAAAAATTATCGGGAAAACTTTTTGGAAGGGGGTTAGTGAAATCAGATTCCTTCAACTGGCTAAACCTGCTCAAAATTCCGACATACCGAACATTTCCGGGTGGCTTTAAGTGCGAAAGATTACCACTCAATCCTGGCGCAAGAGGTGCATCGGGCACCCAACAAAAATCGTAGCGTTGTGCTAATTTGCGAACGACCCACCGGGTAAAAGGCTGAAGAAACCTCAAAGGAGTAGGAATTTGGATATTCAACTGATGGGTAATGAAAACTGTCCGGGTTTTTTTATTCCACAAACCATATCGGTTATCCGAAATCACAACAGAAGCCCCTGTTTTTGAAATCAGCGTTATTAACTTTTTATGTTCGATGCAGATTGATCTCAAAAATCCTGGAATCTGAATGGCGAGTTTTGCAAGCATTGAACCATGCACGGGGTATTTGACAGGCTCCCCTCCAAAACGGCGAAATTCAACCTTTTCCGAAAGTTCCCCGTAAAGAAAATCGAAAGGTTTTCCGTCGGCAGCCACAACAACCCTGCATCCATTCCTGAGCAACACATTAATAACAGGTAAGCAACGCGTTGCATGACCCAAGCCCCAGTCTAGGGGGCAAACCAGCACGGTTGGAGGTGTTTGAAACATTGGTATAGATGAGAATAATTACGATGCAAGTTAGGTTTTTTTCTTTATTTTTATCTGGCATTATTACAAAACAAACCTTCTCCAAATCATGAGCCAGGAACTTAAATTTCAGCTTTCGCTCAGCCTTATTCCAGGTGTTGGAGGAGTAATTGCAAAAAAGTTAATAGGCTATTGCGGCGGAGTAGAGGCTGTTTTTAAGGAGAAAAAAAGTTCCTTATTAAAAATACCTGGTATTGGCGAAGTTTTGGCTAAAGCCGTATTGAATCATAATGGCTTTGCTCGGGCCGAAAAAGAAATGGCTTTTTTGGAAAAGAATAACTTAACCACGCTTTTTTTTCTGGATAAAGATTATCCGACAAGGTTGAAGCATTGCGATGACGGACCCATAATGCTCTTTGTAAAAGGCAAAGCACTTTTCAATGCAGAGAAGGTTGTAGGAGTTGTTGGCACGCGTAGTATAACCGATTATGGCAAGGCCAAGTGCAGCGAGATTGTCGAAGGGCTGGTCAGACACAAAGCGTTGGTGGTAAGCGGCCTGGCTTATGGGGTTGATGCCTGTGCCCACAAAAAGGCTCTTGAAACAGGGCTCGAAACGGTGGCTGTGCTCGGACACGGACTTGACCGAATCTACCCGCCACTACACCAACACCTGGCGAAAAAAATCGCCGGACAGGGAGCACTGGTAACAGAGTTTTTTACCGGAACCAAGCCCGATCGCGAAAACTTTCCGAAGCGCAATCGAATCATAGCGGGATTATGCGATGCAATAATTGTTGTAGAAGCTGCAAGTTCAGGTGGGGCATTGATAACCGCCAATATTGCCAACAGCTACAACCGCGACGTATTTGCACTGCCAGGTCGCTCAACAGATACATTCAGCAGGGGTTGCAACTGGCTTATCAAAACCAACAAGGCAAATCTGCTTGAGGACATTAAGGATCTGGAGTATATTATGGGCTGGATTTGTATCAGGGATAACCAAAAATTAATCCAGCCGGCACTATTCCCCGAACTGAACCCTGAAGAAGAAGAATTGGTAAATTTCCTGCGACAGAATCCTGAAGCAAGCTTCGACCTATTGGTTGCCAAAACATCTTTTACGGTTAGCAAAATTTCGGCTTTGCTGCTTGGACTCGAATTCAGGGGGGTGATACAACCTCTACCTGGAAAAACGTTTAGGCTTCTTATTACCTGACGACTACAGCAGATTATGCCTCTACCTGGGAAAGCAAGCTGTCGAAATCCTCAAATTTCATCCGGTAGTCTTCCATTGAACGACGGATCACCTCCTTGGCTTCATCAGCATTATAAACATGCGAAATTTCAACATCAAGCTTGGTGTTGGGCAGGTCCTTGTAAGTAAGAAAATAATGTTTAAGCCGCTCAATTACCGGTTCAGGACATTCAGAAATATCTTTCATTGCCCCATACAGGGCGTCGTCCTTCAGCACTGCTATAATTTTGTCGTCGGCCTCGTTTTTGTCAATAAGCATGAAACCCCCAATTGGTATGGCATCGACCAGTATGTTTCCGTGCGAAATTACTTTTTCGGTAAGGATGCATATGTCTAATGGGTCGTAATCGCCAATAATATCCCTCTTTCCCGTTTTTTCCATAACATAATCGGCCACTTTTTTATGACTTAAGGTTTGCGGGATAAATCCGTAAAGTGCAGGCAATACATTACTGTATTTCTGAGGACGATCTATTTTCAAATAACCACTCACCTTGTCAACTTCATACTTTACGGTGTCGGTAGCCACCATTTCAACAAAACAGGTCAGCATGTCAGGCGCTTTTTTGCCAATCTCCACCCCATGCCAAGGGTGAGACTTGTAGCGCAAACCCATCAGTCGGCCAATGGGATCCATAATTCGGTTTGCCATAATTCGGGTTGTTAATTTTTTGGGCAAAATTAAGCAAACTATTTTGGCTGCCTATCACGGATTAATACACAAATACACAAAAACCAGAATTTCCAATTAATCCTTAATTTTTTTTGACAGGCTTTTAAAGCAAAAAGGGGAAATTATTGTTCGCTATATTTGTACAAAAAGCCTAACAATGTCGCAAACAGGTAAAAAGTTATTTCTGCTCGATGCCATGGCGCTGGTTTACAGAGCCTATTATGCCTTTAGTAAAAACCACCGCATAAATTCAAAAGGCATGAACACATCAGCAATTTTTGGATTTGTAAACACTTTGGTTGATTTGTTGAAAAGCGAAAATCCAACTCATATTGCGGTTGTTTTTGACACCCCGGCGCCAACTATCAGACATCAGATATTTCCTGAATACAAAGCCCAGAGGCTTGAAGTACCTGAAGACATCATTGTTTCCCTTCCGTATATTAAAAAGCTCATCGAAGGGTTCAACATTAGGGTTATATCAATTGACGGATTCGAAGCTGATGATATTATCGGGACTTTGGCAAAAAAAGCTGAGATTGAGGGTTTTAAGGTTTTTATGATGACCCCTGACAAAGATTTTGGACAACTTGTTTCGGACAATATTTTTATTTACAGGCCGGCCAGGATGGGTAACGGTGCAGAATTACTTGGGGTAGCCGAAGTTTGCGAAAAATTTGGAATTGACAGACCGGAACAGATAGCCGACCTGTTGGGCCTCTGGGGGGATGCCTCTGACAATATACCAGGAGTACCAGGCATTGGTGAAAAAAAAGCAAAATCGCTCATCAAGGAGTTTGGTTCTATCGAAAACCTGCTTGCAAATCTGGACCAGGTAAAAGAGAAAAGGAGCCTGGAAAACTTGCAACAACACGCCCATCAGGCCATCCTTTCAAAAAAGCTTGCTACTATTATGATTGATGTTCCTGTTGAAGCAAGGTTGGAGGATCTCGCCCTTGCGCAACCTGATAGTAATGCTTTGAAACCTCTTTTCGAGGAACTCGAATTCAGGACAATTTCGAAAAGGTTATTGCCTGATACTGCCTCCAACAACCCTGCTGTTAGTGTGTCAGCAACTCCGGGAACACAAATGGATCTTTTCGGAGATTCCGGCTTAGCTGAAAAAGAACCCGACATCGATATTGTGTTGAGCAGGTTTTTGCAGGAAAGGGATTACAAAATCCTTGGGTCAGAATCCGAAATTGAGGAATTGCTCTCTCAAATCAATGAATTAAATCATTTTTGCTTTGATACCGAAACCACCGGGCTTGACCAGCACGACCTGCAACTGGTAGGCATAGCTTTCAGTACAAAGCCCGGAACAGGTAGGTATCTCCCATTCCCAGCCAATCAACCGGAAGCCCTGCGACTTGCCTTGCAAATAAAACAGGTTTTTGAAAATCCGGCAATTGAAAAAACCGGCCAGAACCTGAAGTTCGATATCGGCGTTCTTCAGCAGTATGGGATCAGGATAAGTGGAAGATTGTTCGACACCATGTTAGCCCATTATTTGCTTCAGCCTGATATGCGGCACAATATGGACTGGTTGGCAAGAACTTACCTTAACTACACACCCGTGAGCATAGAGGCACTTATTGGCCCCAAGGGCAAAGGACAGTTGAGCATGCGCGAGGTTTCAGTCGAAAAAGTTGCCGCCTATGCCTGCGAAGACGCTGATATAACGCTGCAATTGCGAAACCTGTTTGAGACAAAACTGAAAGAAACAGGTCTTTCTGATTTGCTTTTTTCGGTTGAAACACCACTGATAAGGGTGATATCCGAAATGGAACGCAACGGGGTTTCGGTCGATGTGAATGTTTTGGAAGAATACTCAAGAGTCCTTGATGAAAAAATTTCGGAATTGGAAAGCGAAATCTACAGGATGGCCGGAGTCAAATTCAATATAGGCTCGCCCAAACAATTGGGAGACATACTTTTTATCCGGCTAAAAATTTCCGACAATGCGCGAAAGACTAAAACCAGTCAGTTCAGTACCAGTGAAGAAATACTGGCAAAATTAGCCCACAGACATCCTATTGTAAGCCAAATACTGGAATACAGGTCGTTGTCAAAACTAAAATCGACCTATGCCGACGCCCTGCCGAGGTTGATCAACCGGAAAACTGGCAGGATACATACCTCATACAACCAGGCGGTTGCCGCTACAGGAAGACTATCCTCAAACAACCCGAACCTCCAGAATATTCCGATTCGAACCGAAGAAGGTCGTTACATCAGGCAGGCTTTTGTTCCCGGAGGAAAAGATTTTCTTATTATGTCGGCCGACTATAGCCAGATAGAACTACGAATTATTGCATCAATGAGCCATGACAAGGCAATGATGGAGGCCTTCAGAAGCAATTTTGACATTCACACAGCCACGGCAGCCAGAATTTATGAAACTGAACATGCAGAGGTAACCCGCGAGATGCGACGCAATGCTAAAACGGTGAATTTTGGGATAATATATGGCATTTCCGCTTTCGGGCTTGCCGAGAGGCTTGGTATTCCGAAACAGGAAGCTGCACAAATCATTAAACAATACTTCGATAAATATCCGGGGATTAAAGATTATATGGAAAGAACCATTGCCTTTGCCCGCCAAAACGGTTACGTTTCAACCCTTTTGGGGAGGCGGCGCTACATTGCCGATATTAACAGCGCCAATGCTATGCTGCGGGGCTTTGCCGAGCGGAATGCGATCAATGCACCGGTTCAGGGGTCGGCAGCCGATATGATAAAACTGGCTATGATTTCAATTCACCAGGCCATGGAGAATAACCGCCTTAAGTCGAAAATGATTATGCAGGTACACGATGAGTTGGTTTTTGAGGTTCACCGGGAAGAAGTTGAAACCATGAGAACCCTTGTGCAAGAAAACATGAAAAGTGCCCTGCCCCTCGAAGTGCCGGTGGAAGTTGAAATTAACACAGGAAAAAATTGGCTCGATGCACATTAAGGGTTTTAGTCCTTAGCAGAAAGTCAAATTAATTTTTTTAACTCCCTATTACATTTTTGTAGTGCTCAAACCGTTCGAGTATTTCGATGACAAATGCGTATGGTTCCCTGCCCCTTGCAAACCCGAAGCGTACTACTTCATCCTGGTAATACTCAGGTTTCGATTTGTTTAGTACAAAATAATCCACATTATCGGTCCACAATTCAGGGTTTCTTCCGTGTTTCCGGGCCAGCCTGATGGCATCCATTACATGTCCGATTCCAACATTGTAAGCTGCAAGAACAAACTTAACCCTCTCTGTTGAATCCGGAACATGATCCTTTAGAGTGTTTTCGAGCCACTGCAGGTAACTCACACCTGCAAAAATATGGTCGGATATGCTCGAGGTAGAATCAATATTGAAGATTGCCGCAGTTGCCGGCATTAGTTGCATTATGCCCGTTGCACCCGCCCAGGAAACAGCATCGGGGTTGAACCTTGACTCCTGGAAGGCTACCGATGCAATCAGGCGCCAATCCCAGCCAACCACACCTGCGTGTTTTCTGAAATAGGTATCGAAAACTGAAATTTTACCTCCACCCAGCGAACTGAAAGGACTCCGTGCTATGTACATGCTACGCGGATTGTTAAAATACCGGTGGTAAAGCATAGCAAATTGAGTCGTTTCCTTAAATTCTTTCATCCATCTGTTAAGTGCGGCCTGCAGTTGAGGGGCATCGCGGTTAACGGCCCATGAAAGGTTTTGCGGAAAGCTCATGGGGGTTTGTACGTCAATATTATTAAAATAGCTGGCGTTTATCCTGGCAAGATGTTCGTGACTGACAGTATAATCAATGGATCCGTTGGCTACCATTTCAATAAGTTGGTCAGCATCATAGTCAACCTCTACAATGACTACAGTTGCCCCTATTTCCTGCATAAAGTTTTGAAGCCTTTCTGCAAAGACAGAATTACGCTGAACGTGAATAGTTTTACCCGCCAGGTCTAATTGGTTTCTTATAAGGCGGTTTTCCACTTCCGACATTCTCATCAAAGACCAGTTTGCAGGCTTTCGTTGAATCAACACCTGGCGCTCCTGATTATGTGGCTCAATAAAACTTACCAGATTTCTTCCAGATTTTGTAACTGCAAAATCGAGTGCAATTATATCGCATTCATTTCCTTCCAAAAGGCAGTTCAGATTTTTCTCCAGATCATTGGTAGCATAAATCTCGAGCTCAACACCTATATACCCGGCAAAAAGGCGAAGTAATTCGAAATGGAATCCCATAGGTTCGCCCCTGTAAACGAAATAATTCGCAAAATTGAAATTAGTGGTAGCCCGTAAAACACCCCTTTCCATTATTTGTGGCAGGTCGTTTACCTGGTTATTGGTGCCTCCAATTAAAAGAACTGTTGTGCGGGGCGAAAAAATCAGTAGAAAAAAGGAAATAATCAGCAAAATAAGGGCAACGAAAAAAAGAATTTTTCTTCCTTTCTTTAGCATAATCCGTTATTTGATTTCACAATAAAAAGACCGCAAAGTTACAATTTTTTTTGATTCAATGAATTTTTTAAGAAAATTAACAAAAAATCATACAAAAATACGTCTTTTGCAGACATAAAAGTTAATTTTTACAACATTAATTAATTTTAAATTTATTACAATGCCTGGTTTTGAATAAAATTTCAACAAACATTCGTGAAATGAAACCCTTTACGAAGGCCATGTCGTTATAATACCAAAAGGAAATTTACAAGCCGGAAGGAGTTTCTTTTTTTTGCTGCCAGGAATCTGCTTTGAAAAAAAGTGTAGGTTTGAAATCTACAATTACAAAGAAGGAACAATGTATTTTGCTGATATAGCCGGCCATAGGTCGCTGAAAAATAACCTAATAGCAAACATTAATCAAAAGCGCATAAGTCATGCACAGCTTTTTGCAGGGCCTGAAGGGAGCGGAAACCTGCTCATGGCGCTGGCATATGCCCGATACATGTTATGTATTAGCCGGGATCAGGGCGATGCCTGCGGAACCTGTTCATCGTGCAAAAAATTTGATAAGCTCGAACACCCGGACGTGCACTTTTATTTCCCTACCATTAAATCAAAAGATGATGAGGAGGCCGATGATAATAAAGCAGGCAGTAAAACTTATTTAATGCCCTGGAGGGAGTTGTTGCTCGAGTCGGCTTATTTCCAATATGGTGATTGGTTAAAGAAACTTGGTGTAGAAAATCAGCAAGCAATGATTTATGCCAAGGATTGCAACGAAATGCTTAATGACTTGCGATTGAAAGCCTTTGAGGGTCGATACAAAATTGTAATAATATGGATGATCGAAAAACTGAAGGCTAATGCTTCGCCGAAACTCCTGAAAACCCTCGAGGAACCCTCAGAAGGAGTAGTATTTCTGCTTGTTTCGCACAATAAGAACGCCATAATAAAAACCATTCTTTCCAGGCTTCAATTAATAAAAGTGCCTTTGCTGCGCGATGAAGAGATAGAACACCACCTTTCGGAAAAATTTAATTTGAAGGAACCGGAAGCCCGGAGAATTGCCTTTCTATCGGAAGGAAATTATGCCAAAGCCTTATCATTTATAAACGATACCGACGAATCGGAAACTGACCTTTTGGCATTTCGCGACTGGATGAGGTTATGTTTTAAAAAAAACCCCATTGAAATATTGCAATGGACAGAAAAAGTATCCAAAATTGGCCGTGAGCGACAAATTGGTTTATTGCAGCAAGGCCTTACAGTGTTTAGGTTATGCCTTCTGAAAAATTACCGTGCAGCCGAAGCAATAAGACTGGAAGGTGAGCAACTTGTATTCATAGAGCGTTTTGCAACATTTGTTACTCACAGAAATGCCCTTGAAATAATCGATTCGTTTAATGAGGGAATTTTTCACATTGCAAGAAATGCAAGCCCCAAAATCCTTTTTACCGACTTGTCTTTTACTCTTTCTAAACTGCTAAAGGCCACAAAATAAGAAATTTTGCTAACTTTGTATGTTTAATCTTTTCCTGAATTGGATACTTCTGACAAGAAAATCTTTCTGACCAGGGGTTGCAGGTGTGCCCCCCAACCTTACACCAGGCAGTTAACTGTTTATTCGCATGGCTGCAACAAGCTTGATTCGTCTGATTGGCTCAAGGATATTACCCCTCCAGATATATTTCCCGATTTTGACATTGTGGAGGTACGGTTTAAAAACGGACGCAAGGATTTTTTCCGTTGTCAGCCAGGATTGGAACTTGAAACAGGCGATATTGTGGCTGTTGAAGCATCGCCAGGGCACGAAATTGGCATTGTTTCCCTTACCGGCCCTGTAGTACGAATCCAGATGAAGGCCAAAAAGGTAAACCCTGACATCAATGAACTAAAAAAAGCTTACCGAAAGGCAAAGGTTTCAGACATAGAAAAATGGATTGAGGCAGTGCGGCTGGAAAACAAAACCATGTTTCAAAGCCGTGAATTAGCCTCGCGTCTTAACCTGGTTA
Source organism: Bacteroidales bacterium (assembly GCA_035477635.1). Taxonomy (GTDB): domain Bacteria; phylum Bacteroidota; class Bacteroidia; order Bacteroidales; family UBA7960; genus UBA7960. The sequence goes on from DATIKK010000271.1 coordinate 29,763, forward strand.
TGAAAATAAGCGACGTTGAATACCAGGGCGACCGCACTAAGGCAACCTTCTATTATACCGCCGACGAAAGGGTTGACTTCAGGGAGCTTATCAGGGTTTTGGCCGACGCCTTCCATGTAAGAATTGAAATGCGGCAAATAGGAATGCGTCAGGAAGCCAGCAAACTTGGAGGAATTGGACCCTGCGGAAGGGAACTTTGCTGTGCAACATGGCTAACCAGTTTCAGATCTGTTTCTACCAATGCCGCACGTACTCAGCAACTCTCACTAAATCCTCAGAAACTTGCCGGGCAATGCAGTAAGCTAAAATGCTGTATAAACTTTGAGAACGATTGCTACCTTGATTCGTTAAAATCTTTTCCCGAAAACGCCAGCTTGCTGGTTACAAAACAGGGGAAAGCGACGCTTCAAAAAACCGACGTGCTGAAGGGGCTTATGGGATATTCCTATCCTGCAAACCCCGGTCACATAGTGATGATACCTATTAATAGGGTCAGGGAAGTTCAATTGCTAAACAGCCAAAACCAATATCCGGATGATTTAACTGAAAATATTAAATCAGAAGATATGAGCAATCAAATTGCCGAGAGCAAAAAATCCGGTGCCGGCGATAATCACCTTGAGGAAAGCCTTACACGTTTCGACCAACCTCAAAATTCAAATAAAAAAGGGAAAAAGGGGGCGCGAGCTTCGAAAAAGGGTAATTTTAATAAACCAAGTTAAAAATAAAATTCATTCATATCATGTTTTTTAGAATAAAATCAGCGCTCCTCTCAGGCACAGCAATCATGGCATTGATTTTGATGTCGGCATGTGACAGACCGCTGGTTTTTGAGCAGTTCACCAGGCTGCCTTCAGATGGCTGGCATTATGAAGATAAGGTAATTTTTGAAACCCTGATAGATGATACTACCTCACTTCATAATTTGCACATCAACATTAGAAACACCACTGACTATGCCTACAGCAATTTTTTTCTTTTTCTCGATATAAAGTTTCCTGATGGAAAAATGCTTCGCGACACCATCGAATGTGTTCTTGCCGATCAGATGGGACAATGGACAGGAAGAGGTTTTGGCCGGATCCGGTCAAACAGGTTTTTGTTTCGAACCGATGTTTGGTTTCCGCAACCGGGCACTTATACTTTTTCTTTGCAACATGCCATGCGCACAGAAATTTTAGGTGGAATATCTGATATAGGTTTGCGAATTGAAACCAAGTAACTACCATAAGAAAATGAGAAATATTTTGAAAAGAATTAATCTAAACAAGGTGGTTGCCGATGACCGTTTTTTTCTGCACCGCTTCTGGGTTATTTTTTTCTCCCCATTTGTTCTATTATTGATTCTGATTATTACCATCAGGCTTGGGCTTTGGGGCCCCATGCCTTCTTTCGAAGAATTGGAGAACCCCCGCAGCAACCTGGCAAGCGAAATATATTCGGCCGACGGTGTCCTGCTTGGCACTTTTTTCATTCACAACCGAACAAATGTAAAGTACGAGGAAATTTCGCCGAATATGGTCAATGCCCTTTTGGCTACAGAAGATATCCGGTTTCACTACCATTCAGGAATTGACTCGCGCAGTCTCCTCAGGGTTTTATTCCGGAATATTTTACTTGGTCAAAGAGGCGCCGGTGGTGGAAGCACAATTACGCAGCAGTTGGCCAAAAACCTTTTTCCCCGCCAGGATGATCCCTCCATATTCTCACTTGTCATAATCAAGCTCAAAGAATGGGTTACGGCAGTAAGACTTGAGCGCAACTATACCAAGGAGGAGATCCTTACGATTTATTTAAACACTGTGGATTTTGGGAGCCATGCTTTTGGGATAAGACTCGCCGCTCAGACATATTTCAATACAACAACCGACTCATTGACTGTTGAGGAGTCAGCAGTTCTCGTGGGAATGCTGAAAGGCCCTTCACGGTTTCACCCGGTAAGAAATCCTGAAAGAGCGTTTAACCGCCGGCAGGTAGTCATAAATCAAATGTACCGTTACGGGTTTCTCACAAGCGAACAATATGATTCCATAAGGATGAGCCCTATGGATATGTCACAATTCAGAGTTCTTGATCACCATACCGGTTTAGCTACCTATTTCAGGGAATTTATCAGGCAGGAAATGTTGGAATGGAGCCTAACACGCACCAAGCCCGACGGAAGCCATTATAATATTTACAAAGACGGGTTAAGAATATTTACCACCATTGATTCGCGTATGCAACGCTATGCCGAAGAAGCTGTTGCAGAGCATCTTGGGGGAACCTTACAACCTGAATTTTTCAGCCACTGGAGGGGATTTCGAAATGCTCCTTTTGGCAGGGACCTTACCCGCCAGCAAATAAACACCAATATCGAAAACAGCATAAGGCGCAGCGATCGATTCATTAACATGCGTCGCCAGGGTGTTTCTGAAGATTCCATAAGAGCTTCGTTTAGGGTGCCGGTTCCTATGGAGATTTTTTCATGGAACGGCCCCATCGACACAATAATGACCCCCCTCGACTCCATTTGGTATTACAAGCATTTTCTGAACTCAGGCATGATGGCCATGGAGCCGCAAACCGGTCATGTAAAGGCTTATGTGGGCGGAATTGATTTCAGGCATTTTAAGTTCGATCATGTTACAACAAGTCGCCGCCAGGTAGGCTCGACCTTTAAGCCCTTCCTATATACGCTCGCTATGCAGGAAGGCGAGTTTGGGCCGTGTACGGAGGTGCCCAATACTCCTGTAACTTTCGATACCCCGCAAGGGCCTTGGACCCCTGAAAATGCTTCAGACGAAAAAGAGGGTGAAATGGTTAATCTCAAATGGGCACTTGCCAACTCGATAAATACCGTATCGGCTTTTCTAATGAAGCGTTACTCTCCTTTGGCTCTGATAAACCTGGTAAACCGGATGGGAATTACCAGTCCGATTGATCCTGTGCCAGCCATCGCCTTAGGAACACCCGATATTTCGGTAAAAGAGATGGTTGGAGCCTTTGGCACATTTGCCAATCAGGGAGTTTTTATTGAGCCGGTATTTATCACTCATATTGAAGACAAAAATGGTAACCTCATTGAGGCTTTCAGACCCGGGCAGGAAGAAGTCATGAGCGAGGGAACAGCCTATCTAATGCTTGAACTGATGAAAGGAGTGGTTGAGAGTGGCACCGGGATGCGGCTAAGATTTCGTTATGAATTGAATTACCCTATTGCCGGTAAAACGGGTACCACTCAAAATCATTCTGATGGCTGGTTCATAGGGATAACACCAAATCTGGTGGCAGGTGTTTGGGTTGGAGGCGAGGATCGTGGAATACGATTTCGCGACCTTGCTTTGGGACAGGGAGCCAATATGGCATTACCAATCTATGGGTTGTTTATGCAGCGGGTATATGCCAACGAATCTATAAATCTCTACCGTGGTGATTTTGAGAGGCCTGCACTCCCTCTGCATGTCGAAACCGATTGCGAGGCCTATCAAAGGGTACGCAATCCTCGTTCAGAATTCAGGCGAAGTGTTTTTTAGCAAAACCTTTTACTTCTATCCTCTAAATAATCATACCTGCCCCAACTGTTTCGTTGGTTCCCTCATCAATTAAAATTACGCTTCCGGTGGTACGATTTATCTGATATTTGTCAAAGAATAAGGGTTTGGTTGTTCTGACAGAAATCCGTGCAATATCATTCATACCAACTTCCTTGTCGTCCTGAATCCGGTGAAGTGTGTTTATGTCGACCTTATAAAGGATTTCCTTAACAACACACCTTGCATTACGCGTAGTGTGTTTAATTGCATATTTTCCGTTAAGGTTGAGTTTCATGGAGTTCATCCAGCATACCATCATATCAATATCCTGTGAAATCACCGGAACATTGTTTACCCGCACAATCATATCGCCGCGGCTCAAATCAAGTTCATCCTTCAGCCTAATTGTAACCGACATTGGAGCAAATGCCTCTGATACCGGACCAAGCGGACCGTCAATTGCAGCAATGGATGATGTAAACCCAGAGGGAAGCACCATTACCTGATCGCCCGGTTTGAAGATACCCCCTGCAACACGTCCAGCATACCCGCGATAATCGTGGTACTCGTCGGTTTGCGGCCTGACAACATATTGAACCGGAAACCTGCAATCGACCAGGTTAAGGTCAGACCCAATATGTATGGTTTCGAGCAGGTACATCAGCGAAGGGCCACCATACCAGGGCATGTTCGACGACTTCTCTACCACATTGTCGCCCTTAAGAGCGCTTATGGGGATAAACTGAATATCATGAACTTTTAATTTAGACGCGAATCCCTTAAAGTCTTTCTTGATGCTTTCAAAAACCTGCTGGTCGAAATTCATCAGGTCCATTTTGTTGATGCACACCACAACATGAGGAATTCCAAGCAAAGCAGCAATAAACGCATGCCTTTTGGTTTGCTCTAGTACTCCTTTCCGGGCATCAACCAGTATTATGGCCAGGTTGGCTGTCGAAGCTCCTGTAACCATGTTTCTTGTGTATTGTATGTGCCCTGGTGTGTCGGCAATAATGAATTTTCTTTTAGGAGTTGCAAAATAGCGATATGCCACATCTATTGTGATACCTTGTTCGCGTTCGGCCCGCAACCCATCGGTAAGCAATGCCAGGTTTACCTCCGGCTCGCCTCTCCGTTCGCTGCTTTGTTTAATGGCCTCGTACTGGTCTTCGAAAATAGATTTGCTATCGTAGAGTAACCTTCCTATCAGGGTGCTTTTTCCATCGTCAACACTGCCTGCGGTTGTGAAGCGCAGCAGTTCCATATCCAGGTAGCCATTCGATTTAAAATATTCCATCAAAACGATAAATTAAAAATAACCTTCTTTTTTTCGATCCTCCATAGCGGTTTCGCTGCGTTTATCGTCGGCCCTTGAGCCTCTTTCGGTAACACGCGCTGCCGCTACCTCCTGGATAATTTCCTCGAGGGTAGTGGCATCGGAAATTGAAGCTCCGGTGCAACTCATGTCGCCAATGGTGCGAAACCTAATGTGCATCTTTTCCCATTTTTCGCCTTCCATAAGTTGAAGGTTGTCGCTTTTTGCTAATAGGACACCCTTGCGGTCAACGCATTCGCGGTCATGGGCAAAATACAGCGATGGCATTTTAATATTCTCAATCAGAATATACTGCCAAACGTCCATTTCTGTCCAGTTACTCAGGGGAAAAACACGGAAATGTTCGCCCATTTTTTTTCTGCTGTTAAACAGGTTCCAAAGTTCTGGCCTCTGGTTTTTGGGGTCCCATTGTCCAAATTCGTCGCGGTGGGAGAAAAATCTCTCCTTAGCCCTTGCCTTTTCTTCGTCGCGACGGCCGCCGCCCAGCAAGGCATCGAATCCGTATTGTTCGATGGTATCAAGCAGGGTAACTGTTTGAAGGTAATTTCGGCTTGCTGTAGGCCCTGTTTCTTCAACAACCCTACCTCGGTCAATAGAATCCTGAACATACCCCACCACAAGCCGGGCACCAATTTTTTTAACTAATTCGTCGCGGTAATCCAAAGTTTCAGCAAAATTGTGTCCTGTGTCGATATGTACTAGGGTGAAGGGAATCTTCGCCGGATGAAAGGCTTTTAACGCCAGGTGCAGCATAACAATAGAATCTTTCCCTCCGGAAAAAAGGAGGGCGGGTTTCTCGAATTGTGCAGCTACTTCACGAATAACAAAAATGGACTCTGATTCAAGTTCGCGCAGGTGATTCAGATTGTATGAAGGCATGGTGTTTCTCTTTATAAACAATTTTTGGCAAAATAAAATCCATTAATAGGTTCACTGAAACAGGAACTGAGTTTGAGTCAGTCCTTATTTCCAGGTCAGGTTTTTCAGGAGGTTCGTAAGGCGAGTCTATACCGGTAAAATATTTTAATTCCCCTTTCCTGGCTTTCAAATACAAGCCTTTAGGGTCGCGCGATTCGCACACATGGAAAGGAGCGTTTATAAACACCTCGAAATAATCTGAAGAGCCTATTATTGTTCTTGCCATCTGGCGAATACGCCTCGTCGGGCTAATGAAACAACTTATAACCACAAAGCCGGCTTCGAGAAAAAGCCTGGAAATGGCAGCCATACGTTTTATGTTTTCTATCCTGCCATCCATAGTGAAATCAAGGTCTTTATTAATGCTCGTGCGAATAAAGTCAGCATCGAACACCTGGATTTTGTAACCCATTTCGTGCAAATTTCTTTCAACTTCAACAGCTATAGTCGTTTTGCCCGCACCCGACAGGCCGGTTAGCCAAAAAACTCCAGCACGCTGATTTAGCAACCGCTCCTTATCAGCACGCAAAAGAAAAGGGCAGCCCGACGTACCAAATGCTTGCTTCATATATACAGGCGAAATGAATTGATAATTACCAATTTAACTTTTAGTTCACCTATTACAAAACTGTTTGCGAAATTACTAAATATCCTATAATAACAGACTTCGATAAATTATGATGCAGCAACCGGATATTATGCAATGTGCACAGGCATCTCTTGATATGGTATATTTACCTAACATCAGGCGATTAAAGAAAGACCAAAAACTTAAGCAAGGTTTTACATAAATTTGCAAAGCTGGGCAGTTTTTTCAATCCATCAAAAAACGAATAAGCGAAGTGAGGAATAACACCCTATTGAAGGAATTAAACTGGATGGTTTTGTTTTTCCTGTTTTGGGGATTAAACCAGGCTTGGGTTTGCGGTCAGGGAATTCCGGTGGGAGCCTGGAGGCATCACTTGCCAAACAATAAGATTCTTTCATTAGCCGAAACCCCAGAAAAGGTGATTGGAGCATCGGCATTTGGACTTTTGGTTTTTAACAGGGCAGATAACAGCCTGGAAAAAAAGGATAAAGTAACAGGCCTTTCCGACATTGGGATACGAAGTATTTCTTATTCTGCAGGCAGAGACCTGTTGCTTGTAGGCTACTCAAACGGAAACCTCGACATAATAAGGGGTGAAGAAATAATTAATGTGCCCGATATCCTGCAATCGCGGATTATGGGCAGCAAAAGCATTAACAACATTCTAGTAACAGGCAGCAGGGCCTTTTTGTCGTGCGATTTTGGAATTGTGGAATTGGATTTGACCAACTTTCTGGTCAGAAACACTTATTTTATAGGGCCTCTCGGAAGCCAGGTAAGAGTTTTTGAAATAGCCCTTGCTGAAGGTTATATTTATGCAGCCACAAATGCAGGTTTGCTCAGGGCGCCGTCATCGGGCGTGAACCTGGCCGATTTTCAAAACTGGCAAAGGATAAACCTTTCGGGACAGCCATCTGAAGTAGTAGATATGGTAGTCACTTTCGGAGGAAGGATTTTTGCCAATCTGAATTTGCCAACAGATGACGTCTTGTATTTTTTCGATGGCATTTCCTGGCAATTGTTCAGACCTGGAGGTCAAACATATGGAGGTCAACGCCGCAGGATCAGGGCCACAAATGACATGTTGCTAATTTCCAATGAATTGCACGTGGATGTATTTGACCAAAATCTGACACTTTCCGAAAGAATTGATAGATATTCAGATGTTTTAGTAAGGGCCAATGATTTGTTGTTGGACAGGAACGGGCTATTGTGGTTGGGAGATGATTTTTACGGCCTTGTCAGGCGAAATTCGCCGGGTAACTTCAGCCTGTTCATCCCTCAGGGGCCTGCCACTTCCAATGCTTTTGACCTTGATGCCAGTCAAGGAGTCATTTGGGTTGCCCCGGGAGCTATTACACCGGGTGGGAGCAACATCTGGAACGCAGACGGGGTGTTCAGGTTCTCACAGGAAAACTGGCACTGGATTAACCGTTTTGACCATCCTGTGATGAACAATGCCGTTGATATTATTCGCATTAAAGCTGATCCAGGAAATCCGGGCAGGGTATTTGCAGCGACATGGACCAACGGCCTTCTTGAATTCGGCGAAGGTTTGCCAACTACCTTATGGGACGAAACTAACAGTACCCTGTCAAGGCGAGCCGAGTTTGGCGACCTGTTAAGGATTGGAGGTATTGACATTGACCGGAGGGGTTATGTTTGGGTTACCAACTCGAACACAACACTTCCAATTGCTGTTATGCGCAACAATAACCAATGGTTCAGCTTTAGCAGCCGGGGTCTTATTAGCACCGCACAAATGATCACCAGCCTTGTGATCGACCACACCGACCAAAAATGGGCTATCCTGCCAAATGGCGGAGGAATTTTTGTGTTCAAAGAGAATTCATTCACAAACGAGAACGACATTGAAGCAAGAAGGCTGTCAACAATCGAGGATAATGGCAAACTTCCATCCAACAACGTTCACAGCCTGGCAATCGACCACGATGGATTTGTCTGGATAGGTACCGACAATGGCGTGGCGGTTATTTACACGCCACAGAGAGTACTTCGTGGCGAACCTGTCAACGCTCAGCAAGTAATTGTACGCCAGGATGGTTTTGCAGGAATATTGTTCGAAAATGAGACGGTTAACAGCATAACTGTTGATGGTTCAAATAAGAAATGGTTTGGCACAACCCGCTCCGGAGCATTTCTGCTCTCGGCCGACGGAAGGCAAACCTTGTTTCATTTTACTGCCGAAAACAGCCCCCTGCCATCAAACAATGTTCTCGATATAACCATAAACGGCCAGAACGGTGAGGTCTTTTTTGCAACCGATAGAGGAATTGCTTCGTTCAGAGGGTTTGCCACAGAAGCCCCTGTATCGCACACTAATGTGCGCGCTTTCCCAAATCCGGTTCGTCCCGGATACGACGGATATATTTCGGTAACCGGCCTCGTTAGGAATGCCAGGGTGAAAATTACAGATATAAGCGGAAATCTTGTGTACGAAACCATTGCCGAAGGCGGGCAGGCCATTTGGAATGGAAGGGATTTATTCGGCAACAGGCCTGCTTCAGGGGTGTATCTTGTTTTCTCAACTAACAAAGATGGAACCGAAACTTTTGTTACAAAAATCCTTTTTTTGAATTGATGCATTCTGTAAAAACTGATCGTTCATTAGCCGGGCAAAACCGTAAACCATGACCGAAAAAGACAGCGGAATAGTGCTTCATTCGTTCAAATACGGTGAAACCGGGGTTATAGCACGCATTTATACCGGTGGTTTCGGGCTTTTGTCGTTCATAGTTTCCGGTGTAAGAAAAACCCGCGCCAGAGTACAATACAGCTACCTGCAACCGCTCACTCAGGTTGATCTGGTGTTTTACAAAAGCGACAGGAGC
>DATIKK010000272.1:0-3484 GCA_035477635.1 Bacteroidales bacterium
CCAGAAATGAATTCACTTATCAGGCTAAAGTTATGGAAGTTGAATTGAAGATCGGCAGCCCATCTGAGCCTGGAATCTTCGGTGATGATGGTTTCGTCAGCAGGTGGGTGCTTGCCGTATTGGATTCCGCCTCCAAGCTTCAAAAATTCGAATGGTGTAACTTGAATTCTGCTATGGAACGTTTTAGCTTGGTTGTTGTCGCGAAGGCCCCTGCCTGTTCCGTTAGTCAGGGCCATATTATAATGAAGCCTGTCGTTGAGCAAGGTGCCCGAAAGCATGATTCCCAAATCGCGATCCGGGCTTACAAGGTTGTTTACAACTTGAGACCTGTTGATCGTGTGCAACATATGGCAGGGTGTACTCATTTCGAGGGTAAAATTGGATTTGAACTGACCTATGGTAAGTTGTGCCCACCTAAACCTCTGATACGAGATAAATACATCGAGCAAGTAAGGTGTTTCAGGAAAGTTAGGACCAGCCTCAACCACTGCATAGTAAACAAAGTCATATGGAATTATGCCGGTTACCCCAATTCTGGCCCGGTTAAATGCAAAGGTATAGTCGGTAGAATGTCTGTTAAAGCTTGTTTCAATCTGCGGCTGGAGAAAACCAAAAACGGTTAATCCGCCATCGGCAGGCGGTGCAACACACAACTGGGCTTTCGCATTATAACTACTTAAGAGAGCAATAAGTAAAACCAGCGTAAATACTTTAATTTGTTTCATATTTTTCCGTTCTTAAAAGTTAACATATGTAGTAAAAATCCACGGGAACTTCATATTTGCAGTAAGGAGCTCCTGTGGATTTGCAATTCTAAGTACCTATTTCAATACAAAATAGCCCCAAGGCTATTCAGACTATTGAACCAGCGGGAAATTATTGGGTGTGATTGGCCACCTATTTGCAGTCATGCTGCTGTTCCACATGGAATTAGCTCCCCAACTGAAGCTATACACATCATATCCCAATACTCTAAGGTAAAATGCAGCTGCTGCCGATGTCTGCCCTGTAAAGCAATAATTCACGATTCTTCTGCTGGGGTCAAGAAACCTGAATTCATTGTTGGCAAGGGTAAGGGGCAGTATCCTGAATGCACCTGCAATATGCCTGTTGCCATTGTCAATTACAGCCTGGGCAGTCCAATAGTTGTTAATAAAATAGTTGCCAGGATTTGCAAGAACGGTAGCTGCATCAACACTCCTAAGGCCTTCGTTCAAAACTGCCTGCACCCTTTCACTGAGTATTTGTACCGGGTCGTCTGAGTCGCTGGTTACCAGTGGCCTGTTTGTATATTCAACATTTGCAGCGAAGTTTGGAGGTGATACAATATTAGCATGAGTAAGGTCTGCAATGCGGGGGGTCCACACATCGCGGGTACTGTTCCAGGAACTCATTCCCCACATTAAATTTCTCGCTGTAGGAAAGCCACTTAATCGAAGTGCGGCTACCGCAAACCCTGCTGTTTGACCGGAATAGCAAACCACAATGATTTCGCGGCCTGTCAACTGTCCTGCGGCTTGTGCAGTTCGGGCCGTTTGAACAACATTGGCCATTGTTGAGTTTACTGCGCCCTGGATTCGGCCTGCGTTGAAATCGGCTTGGGTTCTGATGTCGATAATGTAATAACCTGCAAGGTTGGCATGCAGGGTGGTGGCTGGAACTACCCAACCCGTGGCGTGCATGGTTGGCAGGTCAAGTCCGGTGGTTCTAAGATGTTCGGCCAGGATCTGGTGCTTGTTTACCACTTCCTCTTCTTCTTTGCAGCCGGAAAAAAGAGTTAAGGATAAAGCAGTTGCAATTAAAACTACATTAAAAAAACTTTTCATTTTTGTTTAGGTTAGGTTAATCGAATTTTAATTAATCTTTTTGCTAATTAATGTAAAACATTGTATTTCCTGAATTCCATTTGCTTGTTAATGTTTTAACAATACACAAATTTGATTGGATTTGGCGTAATTTTTTCATTAATTGACAACTTTTAAAACAACATTCCACTATAAGTGAATCATCTGAATTAATGACGCAAATCAATTTAAGGTTTGGTTTATATCACTATATTTAAATTAAGCCAATCTTTTAAACCTGAACCCAAAGCAGCAAAACAACACTATAGCTTGAAAACAAATCTTGTCCTCACGGTAATTGCAGCATTTTCAAAACTCTGGCAAAATACTTATATTTGCATTATGGGTGTTGCTTTGGAACTGAGGTGATAACCAAGTTTACAGTTTTTAGCGTAAGTATTCAGGTGTCTTGCTCTTCGACAAATTACACCATCAATATTTTGTTTAACAGGCCAGATTCTAAATGAACCCGACACAGAACTGCACTGAAAAATCAAAAAAATGAATATTTCAACCTGCACTATCCCCGAGGTCAATTTGCCAATATTCGAAGATCTTTCTCCCGAAGAGTTTGATTTGTTGGCTCAAAACACCCTTAAGGTAAAGTACAAAAAGGGAGAAACCATATTCAAGCAGGGGACTTATGCTGCACATATAGTTTATGTTAAAACCGGGTTGGCCAAGGCTTACATTGAAGGATGCTCCGACATTCTGGTGTTGAAAATTGCCACACCAGGCGCTTACCTGGCCCTTTCAACTGTTTCGGATGAAACAAAGTTGTATCCCTATTCGGCCAAAACTTATGTTGACACTGAGGTATTACTTATCAATATTGATACTCTGAGGCAATTTGCTAAGAGCAACCCAAAGTTTGCTTCTGTTATTATCAATTTGCTTAGTGGGGCCTTTAATCAAATAATCGGGCGTTTTTACTGCCTCACCTACAAACAGTTGTATGGCAGACTTGCCGATATCCTTTTGTGCCTTTCAGAAAAAATTTTTAAAAGCGCCACATTCGAGTTGAATTTCTCAAAGCAGGATTTGAGTGAGCTTGCAAAAATGTCTTATGAATCGGTGATCAGGATGTTGAAAAAATTCAAAGATGATGGCCTTATCCAGATGGAAGGCAATGTCATTACAATTCTTGATAACGAACAACTGCGAAAAATAAGCGATTATGGTTGATTAAATTGCCATGATAAAATGGGCTTGCTTCGCATCCTGACAATACACATTGAGCAAATGGCATTTGCGATAGGCATATTGTTTTTTTTCTGAGCTATTTTAATCATTTATGTTTTGCTAATTGCCAAACCTGTAGCCAATACCGGATTCTGTATTTAGTAATTTTGGTTTTGCAGGGTTGTCTTCAATTTTTTTTCGTAACTGCGCAATAAATACCCTTAAATACTGTGTTTGTTCTATATAACTTATCCCCCAAACATTTTTCAAAATAAATTGGTGTGTTAAAACCTTTCCTTCGTTTTTGGCTAATAGTGCTATAATGGTCTAAAAAAACTGGACAGGAATTTTGTAACTTTAAAATTTCTGTCATATGAAAAGAACAAGAAGAACATTTAGTGCAGAATTCAAGGCAAAAGTTGCCATAGAAGCGATTAAAGAAGAGAAAACCGTATCGG
>DATIKK010000273.1:0-1660 GCA_035477635.1 Bacteroidales bacterium
CCAGAATAAAATCCATCATTAGTTGGCGGTTTTCAAGTGCAAAATCAATGCAGTAATTCATTTCGGAAAAATATTGTTGTCCCTCAGGACTGTCGAATGGCAGATAGGCAAGTTGGACAGAACGGGGTACGGGGCTTTTCCATTTTTCATTGAGTTGAACAGCCATACGGTTATAAAAATCGGCAACCTGCTTGCCAATGTTGCGGCTCCCGGAATGCACCATGATCCAGATCTTTCCATCTGAGCCTTTTTGGATTTCTATAAAATGGTTTCCCCCGCCCAGGGTTCCAATCTGGCAGGTCGCACTTTTGTATTCGCGGGCAACAACAGGCATGTCTTCAAGGGTTTTACGGGTGGGCATGCGGCTCAGATCGGGCGGTTTGCCATGGTGTTTAAACCCCACAGGAATAACTCGTGAAATATCGGTTATAATATTTTCCAGACTTTTTCTGCTGATGTTATCAAGTGATGTTTGCACTGCACACATTCCGCATCCTATATCAACCCCCACAGCATTGGGGATAATAACCCCGGCAGTGGCAAGAACACCTCCTATAGGCATCCCAAATCCCTCGTGGCAATCGGGCATGAGGGCAATATGACTGAAAGCAAATGGCAATCTCGCCAGATTGCGTGCCTGTTGCAATGCTCCAGGCTCAATATCCTTAAGCCAGAGCTTTATTGGTATAGGTTCGTCCCGAATAATACCAAGCATTACGAATTTTTCAAAATTTTTAAAAACTTAAAGATAGTATAAATTTTGCCGGTATTTTTCGTTCACCTTTCTCAGCCAAACCCTTTTATCTACTAAAACATAATTTTACCAGCAAAAGAAGAAGGTTGACCATTTCGGCTGATTCTAAAATTTTACATCAAAGCCTTCTCTTTTTTGCCTAAAGAATTATTAATGGGGTAGCAGGAAACCATGTAATTTTGAACCGCAAAAAAAAAGGAATTATATGGGATTAAACTGCGGAATAGTAGGCCTTACAGGGTGTGGAAAAACTACATTGTTCAATGCTTTTTTGAGAGGGCGCTCCTCTGAATCACAATCTTCGGGCAAATCCAACCTGGGTCATATTGAAGTTCCCGACAGCCGGCTTGATGCGATTGCCGCAATAGTAAAACCTGTAAAGGTTGTGCGCACAACGGTTGACATTATCGACATACCTGGCCTTTTAAAAGGAAGTGCAACACAAAAGGGCGCCGGCCTGTTTTTATCCGAAATACGTCAAACCGACGCAATAATTCACGTGCTAAGGTGCTTCGACAATCCGATGGTGCCTCATCCCGAAGGTTCGGTTGACCCGCTTCGCGACAAAGAAACCGTTGACCTGGAACTTATTGCCAAAGACATAGGAACCCTGGAAAAAAAGATTCAGCGACTTGATAAAATGGCACGGGTGGGCGAAAAGGATGCAGTTAAAGGCCTTTCGATACTTAATGCCCTGTTGGAACATTTTGAGAATGGCGAACCTGCCAGAAATTTTGCAGTTGATGAGGAATCGAAACCCTATATCGATGACTGTTTCTTTCTGACTATCAAGCCCGTTATTTATGTTTGCAATGTTGACGAAGCTTCTGCAGTTTCGGGAAATGTACACACAGACAAAGTAAAGCCTGCCATTGAAAAGGAAGGTGCAGAAATGATATTAATAGC
>DATIKK010000274.1:0-2132 GCA_035477635.1 Bacteroidales bacterium
AGATTAATCATTTACTTTGTGAATACACCCTTGGCCACTGCATTAAACTGTTCCTGCACCAGCCCCACTGATGAAACTGATTATCTTAAGCACTATTTCCAACTAAGCCTGCAAAGATAGATTATTTTTTATTTTAATGACAAATAGATGGAAAACGCAGGTTGCCGGCTCTAAGAAAAAATTGCAGGAGATACAATGACCTTAAAGATAATTTAGTGCCGGCTTTTTATGCTTGCCATTAGGCAATGGCTGCCAATGTATTTACCTAAAGAGAAATTTCTGTAACCTCGTAATTTTTCAAATTCTTCTTTAGGCCAGATATATCATTTGAAAATCCGAGAATAAACCCTCCACCCCCGGCGCCACACAATTTAAGCGTGAAATAGCCACTGTTTAAACCCTGAACCCACAAATCTTTGAAACCTTCCGGAACCATTTCGTTAAAAAACCGTAATTGTAATTCCGATAATATTTTTAGTTGAGTTTCAACTGCCTTTAAGTTGCCATCAATAAGGCTTGTTATACAGGAAGAAACAGTTTCATTGTACCGGTCTTGAATCATTTCCTGAAACGCCTCCTCACGGTTTTTTTGATGAAACATTCTGACCAATTCTCCGGTTTTTCGTGGTGAGCCTGTATTGATAAGGAAGAACCCTGATTCTTCCGGAAAAATGTTTATTGGGATTTTTACAGCACTGGCACCTTCTGTTGGTGAAAACTTCAACGGTGCTCCGAGATAACAACTCAGGGGATCTAATCCTGAGCTGCTTCCGTGAAAATACCCTTCGAGCAGGGCAAATTTATTCTGTAATATTCCCAGGTCGGGTTGGGCAAGGCCATTTTGTCCTTCCACGACAAAACGCCTGTAAACCGCTGCCACCAATGCCCCTGAACTGCCCGCTCCATAGCCCTGAGGTATGTCGGATGCAAAATACAAACCTTTTTTTAACTCGTTATGGAAGGCATGCAGGTTTATATTCCAATACCCGGAATCCTCTTCTTTGGCAGATAAATATGCGTGGTATTCCTTTAATTGCCTATTAGAAACACTTTGGTTGATTTTTGGAGTTTTAGCTGGGAAACGCAATTTGCCTGAAAAATTTTTCAAAGGTATAGTGAGAGCTTTCCCCTGGCATAATATCCCATATTCGCCAAACAGCATTATTTTACCAAAAACAGCCTGCTCTTTGTCTTTCATGTTTTTGTCAGAATGTAAGGGGAATTGGTCCGCCACCTACTCCATCATCGATCCATTTCCCATTCCTGCATAGGCCCGCCAATTCGTTTGAAATAAATTCCCTTACCGGGCCTTTATCTTTGTCAAGGTAAATCAGATGAATATTTGGGCCTGCATCAACCGTGAACCCTGACTGAATATTGGTGTTTTTTCTGAAGTCCCTGATTTTATCGATCATGGATAATGTTGCGGGCTTCATCAGAACATAACCTGGGTTTGAGGTCATCATCAGGCCATGAAGGGTAAGTGCTTCATTCTCTAAAATTTCAATAAACAGTTGTTCCTCTCCTGTTTTCAAGGCGTGCAAAAGGTTTTCCAGGTTTTTGCCTGCCTGTGCTATTCTGGTTTCCCTGAAAGGATGGTTCTGCATCAAAGCGTGTCCGCGGCTGCTCGAAACAGGCTTTTCGCCATCATCAGCTATAAGGATTGCATCGCGTATGTTATCGAATACCTGGTGAATATCTTTTTGGTCAATCCTTATGGAATAGCTGTCGCTTGAACCTTCAAAAGCAGGGGTTTTTCCCCAAAGGCTAAATCCTCCATACACTGACCGGCATGCGCTGCCGCTTCCCAATCTGGCTGTAATGCTTGCTTCTGTAAAAAAATCTTTAGGGGTTGTTCCATAATATCCCAATTGCTGGCTAAAGGTTTCGAGCACCAGGGCCAGAGCGCTGAAGGCAGCCGCCGAGGAGGCTATGCCTGCTGAGTGGGGGAAAGTGCTTTGGCTTTCAATTTCAATCGAAATGGTATTCAGAAACGGATATCGCGATTTCTGGCTTTGCAGGAAGGATTCTATCCTGTCCAAAAATTTTTGATTTTGCAGACCGTTGAGGGTAAAGTCCTGCAAAATACTACCATCACTATTGTTGGGAAAATATCTTGCCTTTAATCTTAC
>DATIKK010000275.1:0-8390 GCA_035477635.1 Bacteroidales bacterium
TGGCTTAACACCCTATTCTTTGGACACTTTTTTCAAAAAGGTTTAGGACATTTTCCTTGTCATCCTGATTAAGCAAAGATAGCCTGCGTTGCGGATTTGTCAAGGGTAATACGAGCGATGACATATTTTTTTGTTTTTTAAAGGTGTCATCGCCCTTGACAAACCCTCCACTTAAGGCTGCAGGCGGCTTAACAGGATGACAATGAAAGACTGTATTCCAATATTCTGCGGGACTTTTCCTGCCCAGGGCATGCCTTCTTCTTTGGCAGTTATGCCAGTTAAAATAGCGTTCAAAAACATCCCTGGCATGGTAGAGGCTTTCAAATTCATGGCTTTGTATTACCTCTCTGTCAACCAATGAGAACAAACTCTCCACGTAAGAATTTTCTTCTGGAGTAGCTACATGGGTAAATTCTTGTGTTATACCGTTTTTGCGGCAGAAATTGCGTAGCCCGTGGGCAATAAACTGACTACCATTATCGGTTCGAAGCATGATATGTTTAGCCTCAAAACCTTGTAGAATCCCATGCAGGCATAGAATAACATCGGTATGCTTCATGGTAAAACGAAGGCTCCAGCCAACAACAAAACGTGTGGCCACGTCTATTATGGCTAAAAGGTATGCGTTGCGCTTGGCTTCATGAATGTAAACATATTTAATGTCCATACACAAATGCTCAAGAGGCCTGACATCTTCAATCTTTCGCCATTTTACCCACTGGCGGGAGGTTCTGTTTCGCGGCAACCTTTCCAGAAGCAAGCCGTTTTCAGCCATTAGCCGATAGGTTTTTTTGGGATTAATAATATAACCCATAGCTCTTAATTCTTCGGTGCTGAGCTGGTAACCATACCTGTTAAATTCCTGGCTGAAAACATCTGAAATTAATGCACTTACCACATCCTGATTGGAAACAAGATCCCCGTTTTGCTTTAGGGTATGACTGCTGGGCCTTGCTCCAGGTTTGCCCCCGGATGCCTTGTAGTAACAAGTACTGCGACTAATGGATAACCATTGGCAAAGCTCTTTTTTTGCCACATAGTGCTCAAAATCAGAAATCAACTGCCTTTTCACTTGTAGTGGAGTTTCGTTTTTTTTAAAAGCTCTTCTTTTACTTCAAGTTCCAGTGCCTGTTTAGAAATGATCTTACGAAGGCGTTCATTCTCCTTTTCCAGCGCTTTTATGGCAGGATCTGCCCTATGGTAGCGGGGAGACAGTCCATCGGGGCCCTGACGGTTAAACTTGTTTTTCCAGTTATAGAATAAGCCTCGCGCAATCTGGTACTTGCGGCAAGTTACATCAACTCCGTTGGTTTCTCCTTCCCGGAGGATCTGGAGCTTCTCATTCAAGTCAAATTTTCGCTTAATTTTACTCATAAGTTGCTAATTTACTGTACTAATTTGATTACACAAATTTTGTCCAGTCAATTAGGGTGTTAAGCCACAATTATGTCAAAGAACGATAAAAAATATACTTATAAAATCCTTGTAATGTCAAATGACATTAACTGGGAGGGGTGTCCGAAGGACGGGGTGGGTGCATGAAAATTACTTATTACCCCTCCGTCTCTGCTAGACTCCTCCCCTTGTCAGGGGAGGAGCTTTTTATGTAGCCCAACTGAATGGCACTACAAATGCCGCTCAGCGGGTCTGCAGGAAAATTGTAAATCATTCCGTTCATTTCGACAGGCTCAATGACCGGAATGGCGGCGATTACCGCCATCATGTAAACAGCCCCGAGCTGGAGCTCAGGGCTGAAAACAGTCAATTAATAAAATCAGGATAAGTTAATACCCCGGGTTTTGAACAAGATTGCGGTTCACATCTATCTCCCTTTGGGGTATTGGGAATACCAAGCGGTTGTCGTTCCACGGAAGCACTGCTCCTGCCCCCCATGGAGAGCCTGAAGGAGTGCGCACCTGTCCTCTCCATCTGCGCATATCATGCAAAGCATGCCCTTCGAAGCACAATTCGCGGTAGCGGTCAGCTTGAATTAGGGCCAAATTGATGGTCAATGGGTCTGTAATTTCAGGAGCATTGGCTCGGTCGCGGATAAGGTTCAGGTCGTCTATCGGCTCATCGCCGAGGGCAGAGGCATTCATAAAGTTGGCCTCAGCTCTCGAGAGGTGCATTTCGGCAAGCCGGATCACATTCACAAAGGTATCAAACCTTCCCCATTTGGTGGTCCTTAACAAACCAGCCCTGGTACCGTATCCAACGTAGTGCATTGCAGAGATTTCGTTGATGATCCTGGCTACAGGATTGTTTTCAAAGGCGCCTCGCACATCCCCGACAGCAAACATCGCCGTGTGACCTGGTCGCACATCAATATCTCCTCTTCCAAATCCGGGCATACTTGCAAAAAATGTTCCAATGCCACTGTTTGCCGAGCCGGCATGGCTGTGCAGGTTCTGGCGGATCATAAACACATCTTCGGAGGTGTAGCCCGGATTGTTGAACGCCCCTCTTGGGGTAACATTCAAAGCATTAGGGCCGAAAGCATTTATCACAGTTGTTGCCTCATTGGCGGCATCGGCCCAACGGTGCTGCGACATATACACCCGCACCAAAAATGCGCTGGTGTTGGTAGAGGTAGCCAGCCCCCTGTTTGCCCCGGCCCTTCCCGGAACCAATAATCTGCGGGCTGTAAGGAGATCGGTTTCCACAAGGGTATAAACCTGCGCAACTGTTGCCCTTGGGGGGAAAACAATGTCCTCGTAAGTTTGTACCGGATCGAGCACCAATGGCACCCCAATATGACCATTGCCAACTGTTGCTCCCCATGGCAGAGCATAAAAGCTTACCAGTTGAAAATACAGGATGCCCCTGATAAACCTCGCCTCTCCTTCCACTCTTCTGCGCTCGACATTTAGGGTGTCTGTGGAAACATTGTCGAGGTTGGCCAGCACATTGTTTATAATATTTATTGCCCTGTAGCTGTCAATCCATTTTGCAGCAATAGTTCCATCGTTGGGGTTCAGGGCTTTTCTGAACATATCGCGCCACCCTATAAAGGTGCCTGTCCATCTAATCCGGGTTGTCATATCAGCGCCCAGAAGTTCAGAGAAAACGGTACTGGTTCCGGCGTAGAGATTCGGACCTGCCACTAAGCTCCATGCACCATCGAGTGCAAGTTTGACTCCGTCAGCATCAATATACACCTGATCGTAATCAATGGCTGTTTCGGGTTCAAGCATCAGGGGTTCTTCGCACGCCGTAAACATTGCAGTTACAAGCAGTGTTACGAAAATTATTATAATTTTTTTCATTTCATTTCAAATTATTCGGTTAAACAATGACATGAATCAGAACCCTATTTGCAAGCCAAAAGTGATGGTGCGGGGCTGAGGAGAGGTATAGAAGTCGTGCCCTTGCCTTAGGTTAAATACCTGAGCAGAAGGACCTGTTCCTACAAAGTTGGCCTCGGGGTCCCAACCCGGATAATCGGTAAAGGTGAGCAGATTAAGACCTTTGGCGAACAGTCTCAGGCTTGTGATACCGGCATTGGCAAGAAACTGCCCCCTGAGGGTATAGCCAAGAGTTACATCCTTCAGCCTGAGGAACGAACCATCGAACACCAGCATTGAGGAAATACCACTACCGTTTCCTCCAAGGAACCGTGGCTGGGGCCATTTGGTAACATCTCCGGGGTTTCTCCAGAAGTTTTCATAAAAGTCTAATGTCTGGTTGTCAAACCATGCAAGCCCGTCGGCCTGCCACTGCCGGCCGCCATTGAAGATATCATTTCCGTAAACAAACTGGAAAGTAACCCCCATGTCAAAACCCCTCCAATTGAAGGTGTTGGTAAAGCCTCCTGTAAAATCGGGGTTGGGATCTCCTGCCATCTGATGGGCAGCTTGGGCCAGTGAAGTGGTAGTAGTGGTGCGGGTTTCATCAAGGTAGAAAAGAGCATCGCCATTGGCGGGATCAACACCTGCATATACCGGCATCCAGAAAATGCCTATCGGCTGGCCTTCCATTGCCCTCCAGTTGCCCGTGCGGATAATCTGCCCGTCGAGGTCGGTAACCATATTCTCGTTGAAAGAAATATTGAAGTTGGTCCTCCACTGGAATTCTCCCTCCAGGTTTACTGTATTTAAGGTAAACTCAAAGCCAGTGTTTTCCAATTTGCCCACATTCCGGATTACAGAAGTAAAACCACTGGAAGAAGGCACATTAACTGCCAAGAGCAGATCGGAAGTATTTTTGATATAGTAATCAAACTCACCGGTGATTCTGTCGTTGAACAACCCAAAATCCAATCCCACATTAAATTGCCTTGTAGTTTCCCAGCGGAGGTCGTCGGCGGGCAAACTTATGGGTACAAGACCGGTATATCCGGCATAATTGCTGGCTCCGAAAAGGCCACGGGGGGCAAAATTTCCGATTTCGGCATTTCCTGTAATCCCGTAGCTGATCCTGGGCCTCAGGAAGCTGACAAATTCAACATTTTGCATAAATGCCTCGCGATTGACCATCCATGACAAAGAAGCTGCCGGGAAGAAACCGAATTTGTGATCGGCTCCAAACCGGGACGAACCGTCGTAGCGGCCACTGATGGTAAGGAAGTACCTGTCCTGAAGGTCAAAGTTGGCCCTTGAGAAGACGGACAAAAAGCGGAAAGCTGTTCCCGAACCTGACATTCCGCTGGGTTCGGCGCCGCTGGAAATGCGACGGAAGCGATCGCTAGGGAAATTTTCTGATGCATTCCATTGCGACTCAAAATAGGAATCTTCATATGTAACCCCACCTACAAGGTTGATATCCAAAACTTCGCCAATGGTTGGGTTAAAGGTCAAAAAACTGTTTACGGTGTAGTACCTGAGCATAACTGTTCTTTCTTCAGCGCTGCCAAAAGGACCTCCATCGTTTGTTTTACGACCCCAGTATCCCTTTTCTTTCTGGTTGGTATGGTCGAAGCCAAATTCTGTTCTGAAGATCAGGTTGTCGAGTATATTAACATTGGCAAACAGGTTACCAATGTTCCGGTAAACGGATGTATTAAAGCTGTTATATTTAGCCGGGATCAGACCATTTTCGTATTGGGTCCTGGGGTTGAGTTCATCAGTGCCCGGGATGTAAGCCGGATCGAGCGGGGGTAGCGCCACCATTTGCAAAGGAGTTGCAAAAGCATTATCGTTTGCCACCCTGAAGCTTCTGGAGCGGATGGGGTTCAATCCAAGTCCGAAAGAAATCACATCGTTTGCGGTATGGTCAAGATTCAGACGTGCGCTTGCACGGTCAAAATCATTACCAATCAGAACTGACTCCTGATCGGCCCATGAGAAAGAGGTAAAGAAGCGGGTCTTGTCAGTACCACCTGATACGCTCATGTCGTACTGCTGGGTAAAGCCCCTGCGCAAAGCATTGTTTTCCCAGTTTTCGTCCGGCCCTTTGGTAAAGTCGTAGCGATGGTCGGGATCTCTCCAGTATGG
Organism: Bacteroidales bacterium; assembly: GCA_035477635.1. GTDB lineage: Bacteria > Bacteroidota > Bacteroidia > Bacteroidales > UBA7960 > UBA7960. The sequence continues at coordinate 5,433 of DATIKK010000275.1, forward strand.
GAAGAAAAGATCCAGTGCATTGGGCCAGGAATGGGTCGGTTCTGGATCTAACCCTAACCACGAATATGCATCGGGGCCATACAATTCTATAACATTATCCCAGCCTTCCTCTACCAGGGAAAGGTACTGTTGCCTGTTGAGGAAGCCCACCCTGTTGGCAGGCTCGCTGAAGCCCACTTGGGAAGTAAAGGTGAAGTTGGTACGGCCTTCCCTACCCCGGCGGGTGGTGATGAGCACAACGCCGTTTGCAGCTCTGGCTCCAAAAATTGCAGCCGCTGAAGCGTCTTTCAAAATCTGGATAGACTCGATATCTGCAGGGTTCAGGTCTGCCATGGGGTTCATGGGTTCGTTACCTCCTGTGCCAATATCAGCAGAGTTGACCGGGATTCCATCAATCACATACAGAGGCTGACTGCTAGCAGTGATCGAGGAGGCTCCTCTGACCCGCACCCGCATTGCCTGGCCGAGCTTTCCGCTTCCACCCACAACATGAATACCTGCGGTGCGGCCTTGCAATGCCGACTCGAAGCTGGGCTGGGTGGTGTTGGCAATATCGGCCGAGCGTACTGTGGAAATGGCCCCGGTAATCTCCGATCTGAGCCGGGTACCGAAACCTACGACCAACACTTCATCAAGAAGTGCAACGTCGGGTATCAGCCTGACGTTTACTATCTGCCTGTCGCCAATCTCTACCAACTGGGTTATCATCCCTACAAAACTGAACTCCAGGGTAGTGCCGGCGGGAGCAACGAGCTCATAGCGGCCATTGACATCGGTAATGGTCCCTATAGTTGTTCCCTGAATAACTACCGAAACCCCGGGTAAAAGGGTTCCGTCGGAATTATCGACAACCGTGCCACTTACCCGTCTTTCCTGGGCATATAGGCTGGTGACGATTAGCCCGAAAAGCATGAAAAACAGAAAAAATGTCCTCTTCATTTTCGAGTGTTGTTAGTTAGTTAAATGAAAGTTTAAAAAGCCCAATAAAAATAAGGAGTTTTTTTCCAAAATTAAAGAAATTTTAAAAAAAATGAATTTTACTAAAAAATCAGGCAAGAATGCCCCATGCAACTATTCCCTATCCCACCAAACGCGCGAGAAAATGGTAACATTTTGTGGCACCCTGTCAGGGTTGTTGGTAAGTTCGTCTTGCGGATACAGCATGCGGCGCGGAATGATTTCACCACCAGGCAGATATGGACTTAGTTGGGGAAATCCCGTACGCCTGAAATCCGACCAGACTTCCGGTTGAAGGAACAGGGCAATGTATTTGGCTTCGATGATTTGCTGCAAGGTAACGTGGGTCCTATTCGCATTAAGGGCTTCCCAATCGGGATTACTGGCACCAAAAAAGGTGAGTGAAGCAACAACAGCTTCCCTGAAAGCTGCATCTGCCAACGCTTGTTGGTTGTTGCGAAGGTACAGTTCCGCCTCAATAAATTTTTGTTCGGCAAACGAAATCAGAACAACCGGTGAATTTGCCGATGCAAGAGCCGGCCCGATAGAGGAAGCATTGAAGTCGGACTGGCCCGGTGCAGACCCTATCCTTTGGTTTTGAAGATTAAAGGCAATAAGCCTGGGCAACCTGGGGTCGTTTGTTGCATGCAGCATATTTGCAAAATGTGCCCCAACACGTGTATGCCTTATCCTTGTTTCGTAGTCGTAGTATGGATTGGGGGGATTTGAACCGTCCGTAAAACTGAAAAGAAGATCATCGCCATTATTTCGCATAAGATGCAGTCCCGGAATTTGGTAAGCCACACCAGTATAGCTTTGGCTCTGGTGCGCTTCCCTTAGAAGGTAACGCAGCCTGAGTGCATTGGCTGCACGGATCCATCGGTCGGAATCGCCGCCAAAAAAGGGATCGCCTGCGGCTGATATTTCGGGGCTTTCGGCATGGCGCAAGTTTGCAATCCCTAAATCAAGCAGCCTGAAAACTTCTTCAAGAAGCTCCTGTTGAGCATCGTATTGGGGAAATTGGTGGAAGCCTCCAAAAGCAATGGTTTGCCAATAAGGAATATCGCCCCAGGTATCAATCATCAAACCAAGTGCATAGGCCTGCAAAATATTCATTACCCCGGCGTGCTTCCGGGCGCCGATTTGCATGGCAATACCGGTATTTTCCACCAAAGGCGTAAGTATGTAAACATAAAAAGCACCCCAGCTTTCATCGAGATGCGCCGGCAAAAGGATATATTTATCCACATCGCCCGGAAAGCTCCGCACACCGGCTATTTGCTGCATCCATATTAATTGAAACCTGGTAAAATCGAGCGATCTCCATTGAACGATATTGCTTGACAACCTTTGAAAATCTTCCTCAATCATTTCGACTGAAGGCGGGGGCTCTTCCTCATCAAGATTAAGGCATGAGGTGAACGCACCCATGAAGAACAGGGAAAAAACAATCAAAAATGCTGCAGGTGGAAACTTACTCTTCATCTGGTTTTATTTAATTAGGTTGTCTGAACAAAAGGTAAAATTTCTGGAGGACACTCATTCTAAAAAGAAAACAAATGCCTTAGCCCCATGTAAACTCCTGGCAGGATAATGCCTGCAAAACAAACAAACAAAAATAATCTGTTTTTTCATTGCAACCGCCGGGTGAGTGAATTTTCATTATTGTTAATAAATCATCTGTTATTGGCAATGAAAAATATGAAGCCGACAGAAAATACATTTGACGCTGTAAAATTTATGCGTCAAGAAAGAGAAATGTTAAGTAAGAAGTTATCTAAAATGACAAAAGAAGAAATTTTTGAATACTTCAAAAAACTCAAGGCGCTTACAACAATAAAGCCATGAGCATAACTAAAGCCGGTTTATGCTGACTTTGGTACTATTTCTGGTTATTTCCGGAATTGGAATACAAGAAACGTTTGATTTTCTGTGTTGGAGTTTTTTCAAAAGGCACAGGTTGCTCTTCAACCGCGCTGATTTTCGAAAATTTGCTGATAG
>DATIKK010000276.1:0-3868 GCA_035477635.1 Bacteroidales bacterium
CTGTACTCGATCCTGCATTGGCTGTAACTACTGCTTTTGCTGCCTCAAATTCTATTGCATCTACACGGCTGCCAGCATTTGCTTTTACAACAAACATCCCACCTTTGCCCCTTAGTTTGATTCCTGAACCAGCATTAAGGGTTACGCGCAGAGTGTCGGCAATCACATACACCTCCATTTGGCTACCGGCATTGCCCGTCAGGATGAGCGAGGGCACATTAAGTTGGTTGACAGTTTCAAACCCTGCACCTGCCGATGCTGAGATCTCCTGTAAATATGGGCCTGAGACATATACATGAATATTTTTTTGTTGATGCCGCTTTTGGTGGTGTTCGATTATAAGTTCATAATTTTCTACCCGAGTTTCTATCTGGTCAATAAGGTTGGAGTCGGCAGTTATAACAACAGATTTAATGCTATCCTGGGTAAAGAATACTTTAAAATTTCTATTTACCCTTATTTTATAGAAGTCGGACACATCTCTTGGTTGTGAAATTTTATTTTCATGGCCTTGAACTCCTTTTGGTTGAGTAGAGTCAAATTTTACCTTTGCCACCCACACTCCAGTAAAAATCAGTACTAAAATTATAGACAGCGCGATAAATAGAATTAAATTGCTTTTTTTCATTTTGAATGTTTTTAAAAGTTATGATGGAATTTCTTTGGAGAACTTTTCGAGTTCTTCGAATGAAATATTCAGAAGTTTCATGGTTTTTAATACAAGGGGCATCTCTTTTTCAATAAACATCGCTCTTTTGTGTTCAAGCGCTTTATTGAAGCCTTGTTCAGAAACATAATACCCGATGCCGCGCTTGTTGTATATAATACCTTTGTCCTGCAGGTAAATAAAAGCCCGCATAGCAGTATTAGGGTTTACTTCAAGTGCCACTGCAATATCCCGTACTGAAGGGATGCGCTCATTGGGCTTCCATTTTTGCAGAAGGATATTTTCGCAGAAATGATTTGCTATTTGCAAATAAATAGGTTGATTTTCAAAAAAGTCCATAGTCAAATCTCCCTTTCTTTAAGAGCAAAATAACTTACTGTAAGGAAGAATGGTGTTACAACCCCCCAGTAAATCACCTTGGCCGCTGTGGGCAGTAGATTTATATTCAGGCCATCAAACCCTTGATTAACAGTGTCAATAAACATGGTAAAATCGGTTACATCAAAAAACAGCCAAACAGTAAATGCAGTCCATATGCTTATTAACATCACTACTGCAAATACACAAAGAAGTGTTTTGAGGAAGTTGTTTTTGCGAAAATAAATAGCTCCGAGTAAAAACGGCGATTGCGATACCATATAAAAGCCCATCAACCTTATGTTTGCAGTCGAAAATGGATTAAACAAATCTATTTGCGAGCCGTAAATGATGGCTGCAAGCATGGATGAAAAAAACAATCCCGTAAACAGTGCAATATTTGCAACCAATAGAAAGAGTACTGATGTAAGAAACCAATGAGCCAGCAGTTTTTCACCATTTGTTGCGGGCAGGGTCAGAAAAAACTGGCCACTGGCAGGTGTGTGCAATTCATTATATGTTTTGGATGTAATGATGTAGCCCCCAATAAAAATATATATAAGCCAGGCATAGGCAATTTCATTTATCTGTTGAGTAACACCCGCATCGTGTGGTTGGAGCAAGGAAACAATGATTACTAAACCATTTAAAGCACCGATGCCGATAATCCATGTTTTCATGTTCATTGTAGCATTGCGCTTTATTAGAAGCCAAATCCGATAAAACGAAAATTTATTAATGTTTTCCATTGAGTTTCAGAATTTAATTTTTCAAAACATTGTTTATAGCTGAATGGTTTTTGATGACGCCGTTGAAAAGCAGTTCCGGATCGATAGCAGTGTCGTGCCCCTGGCTGGCAATAATTGCTGATTTACCCCCAAGTATATCTTCGGCATACAAAGCCTTATCAGCACATTCGTCCTCTATCTTTACAAAGGCTAGCTTTTGGGATATATGCAAAATATCATGATGAAAAATAATCCTTCCATTGTCGAGAATTGTAATATGGTCAATAATGCTTGCCAGATCACGCACCTGATGGGTGGATATTACAATGCATCTGTCTTCGGCGGTAACTGATGCCAGTGTACGGCGAAACTGGCTTTTGGAAGGGATATCGAGCCCGTTGGTTGGTTCATCCATTAGCAGTATCTTGCTTTTTGTGGCAAGTCCGAAAGCAATAAGAAATTTTTTCTTCTGGCCGTAGGAGTATGCTGTAAGTATCTTCCCGTTCGAAATTTCAAACTCGTCAAGATAGTTCTTAAATAACCCATGGTCGAACATTCGATAAAAAGGGGCATTCAGATCAACAAAGGTGCTGATTCTGATGTGCGGGAGTGCAAATTCTTCCGGAATAACAAAAAGATTCGACAAAACCTCTGGAAGCCTCTGGCTTACATCTTTGCCAAGTATTTCGCACCGTCCTTCCTGGGCAAAAAGCAAACCTGCAATATGCTTCAGAAGGGTGGTTTTGCCTGCTCCGTTCATCCCAAACAGGCCGTAAATGCTTCCTGATTTCAATTCAAGATTAAGATTCTGAAATAAAGGTTGTCTCTTTTTATAACCAAAACTCAGTTTAGATATGTTTATCATATTTTGTTTTTGTTAAATTACTACTGCATTACTATACTAATACACTACAAATGTAAAACACATTTTTTAATTGTGCAAATTTTTTGTAAAAAATTTTTGATTTATCATAAAGTTAAGAAAATTATATTTATAACATATTTAACAACGCCTTAAAGTTCACAGGCATTTATTGATGGATTTTCTGATAATCCCAAATTAAGCGATAGGAGTTTCTAATGCGTAGCATTAGGTATATTTGTAAAGGAATAGGTGCAAAAAATTTAGCGATATACCAGTTGCTGGCATTTGATAGAGAGGGAAGCTGCAGCGCCTGCCAGAATGCCTGATGGCTTATGTCAGAAATGCTGCCTTTGGTCAGCAAAGGATTTAGAAATCAATGAAATTGGAGGAAATAAATGTGCAGTTTGACCCATTAGACCTTGGCTTATTTGCCATCGTGTTAATTGTGCTCGTCGGACCATTCATTGTCAAGAAGATTGAGCACAATCTGGAGGTATTCCTGTTCATCATGGGAGTATTGGCAGTAACGGTTTCCAGTTTCTACAACAAAGAGGCTTTAATCGCAACCCTGGGCTACACCCAACACCAGGCTGAACTTATCGGCTGGAACATGGAGATAATTATGGGAGCCATTGAGGAGCCGATATTAAAAGGAATCGTTCCGGCGGTACTGGTAGCAGGCCTTCTCTTCCATTATGGAAAATCTTCAGTCCAAAAGGCAATGAATTCTATAATCAAAGTGGTTCCCGTTAAGATAATCGTATTCTTGATTGTGACTATTTTAGGCTTGGCCTCCAGCGTCATAACGGCCATCATTGCCTCTTTGCTCCTGGTAGAGCTGATGAACTGCCTGCCCTTTGACCGAAAGACAAAGATTAATCTGATCATTATAGCCTGTTTCTCAATTGGCCTTGGCGCAGTTCTCACTCCCGTGGGTGAACCGCTCTCCACTATTGCCATTACCAAGCTTCAAGGATATCCTTACCATGCAGGGTTCTTCTTCCTCTTCAACCAATTTGCTATATACATCATACCCGGTTGTCTGGCCATGGGCCTTCTGGCCATGTTCTTTACCGGCAAAGCCAGGATCCAGGAATGTAAAGTAACTGAAAAAGAGGACGGTGGCCTGAAAGATGTGGTCGTCAGGGCGATCAAGGTCTATGTCTTTGTCATGGCGCTCCTTCTCCTCGGTGGCGGCATAAAGGTTGTAATGGACAAATATATCCTTGGCTTATCTCCGGAGATTCTCTA
>DATIKK010000277.1:0-3211 GCA_035477635.1 Bacteroidales bacterium
AGGGCAGGCAAATCAACGTGCTGCTGGGTGAATTCAATGCCAGCTATCAATTCCGACCGGGATGGTTTTTCGATCTCCGCTTGCGCATTCGAAACCAAACCGAAAGGGAAACAGGGGTGAGATTGTTCCAAAACCAAATAGTTGGTTTCGGCCTTAGGGTAAACACAGCGCCCAGAAGCCATCATTTCTAAATTGACTATGGCCGGTATCTACCTTCACATACCCTTTTGCAGGCAGGCATGTCATTACTGCAATTTCCATTTTTCTGTATCCCAACGCAATAAGGAGCAGATTGTTGATTGTTTGATAATGGAAATGGAACTTCGAAAAGGCTTTTTTGACGCATGCCTTACTGAAGCGAAGGGGAGAGCCATTCAAAGCATTTACCTCGGAGGCGGAACACCATCCACTTTGGGTATAAACCATCTTCAAAAAATTTTTTCTGCATTGTACCGGCATTTTTGTGTTATGGAAGATGCAGAAATAACCCTTGAAGCCAACCCTGAAGACCTTACCCCCGGTTACCTGCTCATGCTAAGGGAGACGCCTGTAAATCGCCTGAGCATTGGTATTCAATCGTTTCACGAGCCAGACCTTAAGTACATGAACAGGTCGCATTCCTCCAAACAGGCAATACAATGTATCGAACAGGCTCAAAAAGCTGGTTACAGTAACATCACCATCGACCTCATTTACGGCACTCCCACTATGGATGATAAGGCATTCACGCAAAACCTGGAAATGATTGTGCAAATGGGAATACAGCATGTATCGGCCTATGCCCTAACCGTTGAACCCTACACGGCTCTCGAAGTTTTTATTAAACGCGGCAAATTACAGCCGGTTGACGAGGAGCAGTGTGCCCGCCAGTTTGAATTACTGATGGATTTTCTGGCTGAGAAGGGATATCTCCATTACGAAATTTCCAACTTTGCACTGCCGGGCATGTTTTCGCGCCACAACCTTTCGTACTGGATTGGTGCGCCATATCTTGGACTTGGCCCCTCGGCGCATAGCTACAAACAAAACAAACGATCGTGGAATCCGGCTAACACCACAGCTTACACCCAATCCATTACAAAAGGAGTACTTCCCCTCGAAAGCGAAGAATTAAGCTCTGCCCAGCAATACGACGAATACCTGATGACATCGCTGCGCACCATGTGGGGATGCAGCTTAGAACGGGTGGAATCCGGCTGGGGTATTGAAAAAGTGTATGAATTGCGAAAACAATCCGAAAAGTATATCCTGCAAGGCCTGATGCTTGAGATTGACCATCATTTCATTCTGACCAATAAAGGCCGCTTATTTGCCGACCGTATTGCATCAGATCTGTTTTGGGTTTAAACCCAAACCATATAAAGATAGGTAATAGAAAATTGAATTGACTTACTAATTTGCTCCATGAATTTTGACCAACCACCGCTGAGGTTGAGAGCTGAAAGCTGATTGCTAATATAACCCAACTGCAGTTATCGCGTACAAAGGCAGATTTATCATCCACGATTCCACTTTATAGTCTGCCAGGGAGGTACGAATAGCTTTTTCGGGTCTGTTTTTCTGACAGAACAGCCTGAAGCTGTTTGATTTTACATTTTCACCCGATTTTACTTCGATTGGGATCACTTCACCATTTGCTGTTTGAATGAGAAAATCAAGCTCATACTTGCTGTTTTCAAATGTATGATAAAACACTGACAATTCGCTCTCCAGCTTCAGTTGCTGGAAGACATATTGCTCCGTCAATGCACCTTTGAACCCGGAGAAAATGGCATCACCCTCTGCAATAGTTCTGGCATTTAGCTTCGACATTGCCCCCAGGAGGCCCACATCGTTGTAAAAAAGTTTGAAGGCAGATAACTCCTGATATGCAACCAAAGGCAATTCGGGTTTGTTTGTGTTATAGACCTTATGCAATAATCCTGCATCGGTGAGCCATTGGATGGCCAATTCGAAATCTTTGGCTCTCGCACCCTCTTTTATCACACCGTAGATGAATTTTTTGTTTTCTTTCGATAACTGTGATGGAATACTATCCCATACCATGTTGACCCTCGGTAAAACTTCTTTTGGAACATGTTTTGAGAAGTCGTTCCGATAGGAGTCAATGATTTGATTCTGGATGATGCGCACCTGCTGCCAATCCCGGTTTGTCGCAAAATTGCAGACAGCCTCGGGCATTCCGCCTACATACAAGTAATAGAGTAGATAGTTGATCAGTTTATTTTTGAAGAAGGAAAGATTCTCAAGGTCTTTTTTTGCCAGGATATCAGTTATGCCCTGTTCGTCCATCGCCAGCAAGAACTCGTAAAAGGACATGGGATAGAGTCTCATCAGCTCCACTTTTCCAACGGGAAATGATTCTCCGGGATGTATACCCACTCCCAGGAAAGAGCCTGCAGCAATGATATGATACTGGGGTGCATCTTCGTAGAGATATTTCAATGCTGTGATACCTTTACGTGCTGCTTGGATCTCATCGAAAACGATCAAGGTATCCTCTGCATTTATTCTGATATTGCAATAGGCGTTCAGTACCGTTACAATCCTGTCTGCATCAAAATCAACTTCAAAAAGATGAACAGGAGCACCCGGCCTTTCAAAATTGATGTAAGCCACTTGCTTGTAATGCTTTTTGCCGAATTCCTGCAGAAGATATGTCTTGCCCACCTGCCTGGCACCCAAGAGGTTTACGCCTTTTTGACATCACCCACTTATCAGATCGTTCACCTTTGTTCGATACATTTTTCCTGCTTTTATGATAATTATACACTTTTCTCCCGAATTATTGTTGCAAATGAACTCTTTTCTCCCGAATTATTGTTGCAAATGAACACTTTTCTCCCGAATTATCGAAGCATTTACACACTTTTCTCCCAATATGCCACAGTAAACTCACATTTTTCTCCCAAAAATTTATAGAAAAGACACCTTTTCTCACAACATTGTCATTTTAGGCAGGATCAACCAGGTTTGTTGCGGATCGGAAAATAAAAGCAGAAGAAGTTATTTCGACAAAATGGGAAAGGAGTTTTTTTTAGAGATTATGGGGCTGAATAGAAGTTACCTAAAGTCAAAAAAAAACTGCACCAGAGAAAATCCGGTGCAGTTTCCTAAGCGGAGTGTTTTTTCTCAAACGAAAGTATTGACTTCCGGATAATTTCAACGCATTCCATGATCTGTTCTTCGGTTATTACCAGGGGGGGAGCGA
>DATIKK010000278.1:0-15939 GCA_035477635.1 Bacteroidales bacterium
ACGGCCGCATTTATATTGATATAAACAGCCTGGGGATTACTATGGTTGAATTCAGGCTTGACCTGTCCGACAGGGAGAAAGCAGTGGAAAATTTTGTGGTTAGAAAACCCCCGCGGCTCCGCTTTACGCCTACAAGGACAAACTACCTGGTAACCTATAAGCTCATTGATGGGAGGTTTAACCTGAATTACGTCAGGGTGGAAGTTGAGTTTTTTGCCGATTGGCGCCGGAGACTTTTCCGCACCGGATACACCCTGATGTCGGAATTGGCGATAACAGAACGCCTGCCTGCAAGCGAACAACGAATTGCCATAAGAGATACTTTCCGTCCTACAAGCATACTTTCCGAGTTGGTGCCAGTTTACTTCGATGAAGAATTTTGGGGTGCCTATAACGTAATAGAACCTGAGGAATCTATCGATCTGGCAATACAACGCTTCAACAAAAGGTTTGAGGAATAGGAGGAGAAGGTAAGGAGTGTGGGTTTTATTTAATTTGCTTGGTTTTGAGCTTAATTAGCAACAAAGAATGGCTGAACTGAAAACTAAACCCACAGCAGCAAGTGTTCACGAATTTATAAATGCCTTTGCCGATACGGAACAAAAGCGCGCTGATAGTTTTGAACTGTTGAAGCTCATGCAGAACATTTCTGGCCATGAACCAAAAATGTGGGGCGAATCGTTAATCGGGTTTGGCAGCTACCATTATAAATCGGAAAGAAGCCGCCAGGAGGGCGATTGGCCGCTGGTGGGCTTCTCCCCGCGCAAGGCTGCCATTTCTTTGTATGTTTACACCGGGGACCAAGAGCATAAGCATTTGCTCTCCAATCTGGGTAAATTCAAAATGGGAAAGGCGTGTATTTATATCAAAAAACTATCTGACATTAATTTGGAAGAACTTAAAAAAATCATGGAAGTAAAAATTAAATATCTGAAAGATAAATATATTAATAAATAATATACCTGATGTTTGAAATAGTTTTTCACAAAATATCGCTGAATTAATTATTACACTCCAGTATTTTGCCTGGAAAATTTTTTTTAATCGAATTTTCCTTTTGATTTTGCCACCTTTTTGATGTAAATTATACTTGTAACATCATATTAATAACAATTCTAACATTATTGATTTCGATAAATAAAAAATCTCTAAATTGCGAATAAAATTTTATACAAAACAAGAAAATAAATTTCAGAACTGCATATCGAGTGGACAAGATTCGGGCGATGTGGGGGAGTTTTTAAAGGCAACCTGTTTTTTTTATATCTCTCCATAAGCAAAATGTAAAAAGCTTTTTTTCCTTACGACTTGAATTCTTCATTTGGTTGAAATTGCCGTCAGGACACTTCGAAACTTTGCCTTTATTAGTTCGAAATCAATCGAGTCCTGGCCACAAGTAAGTTGTATTTTATTGTTGAGCAACCCGGGAATTTTAACGGGTTTTAGAATGATTTCTAATTTCAATTCTTTAAAATCAATTATTATGCGAAAACTTTGGAGAAAATTTACCGTAATTGCAACTTTGTTTGGTTTGGCTTTTGCATTCCATGCCTGTCAGGAAGAACCAATTTTGGAACCTGAGCAGCCAGAATCTAACATTATCAGGGGTCAATACATTGTGGTTATGAATGGAGTTGAAACTAAATCAACCGACTGGCCCACTTATGAGGAGGGGCTCAGACTGGCTACCGAAAGGACTATGGAAATTTTATATGATTTCCAAATATCGGCCACAAATGTTGAGTTTGTTTACGGATTTGTTCTTAATGGATTTTCTGCCACCCTAACCGATGAAGAGTTGCTCAAACTGAGGGAAGATGAGCGGATTGCTTACATTGAGCCAAACCAGAGAGTAAGCATTTCAATGCAAACCAATGCAACCTGGGGAATCGACAGGGTTGACCAACGTAACCTTCCTTTGAACAGAACTTATACATGGGATGGTACAGGGTCAGGTGTTTGGGTTTATGTTTTTGATACGGGAATACGCTATAATCATGTTGAATTTGGTGGTCGTGCATCCTTTGGATTTGACGCTTTCGGTGGAAATGGCTCAGATGGCAACGGACACGGTACTCACGTGGCAGGTACTATTGGAGGCACAACCTTTGGTGTAGCAAAAAATGCCCGCTTGGTTTCTATCCGGGTACTTAATAATGCAGGTTCGGGTACTCTCAGTGGAATAATAGCAGGCATGGACTGGGTGGCAGCCAATCGTAGATTGCCCGCTGTAGCAAATATGTCGCTGGGCAGTTCAGCAAGTACCTCATTAGATGCTGCGGTTACACGTCTTTTTAATGCGGGGGTGCCGGTAATAGTTGCTGCAGGCAACAGTAACCTCGATGCATGCGGTTTTTCTCCAGCCAGAGCTGCCTGGGCTTTTACCGTAGCTTCGACTACCAGTACTGATGCCAGATCTTCGTTTTCAAATTTCGGAAACTGCGTTAACCTTTTCGCCCCTGGTTCAAGCATCACCGCAGCATGGCATACTTCAAACACGGCAATCAATACAATAAGCGGTACAAGCATGGCATCACCGCATGTTGCAGGTGCAGCAGCCATATTTCTGGGCAACAACATATCAGCAACCCCGCTCCAGGTTTATAATTTCCTTTTAAATAACAGTACCCGTGGAATTGTAACAAATTCGAGGTCTGTCAATAATCATTTATTATTTACGTTGGGCACAAGATAAATAATCCTTATTTAAAATAACATTCAGCCGGTTGAAGATTTTTCAAAATTTTTAACCGGCTTTTGTATTTTAATTTTTTTTGAATTTTTACGTTTTACACTTGTTGTAATTGATTTGGGAAACGGTTCGGCGAGGCAACTCTTTAACTCACTTTTATGAACATTTACCGTTATTGACTGTTGATTATCCATTGTATAACCTGATATTTTGCACAACAATGTCAACAACAAAATGGATTTTAGATTCAACCCACAGCGAAATTCAATTCAAGGTAAAACACTTGATGATTACTACTGTAACCGGGTATTTCCGCGATTTCTCTGCATATGTCGTTACCGAGGGGGAAGATTTTGGGACCGCAAAAATTGCTTTTGAGGCAAAAACTGCCACTATTGATACAAATCAGGCAGATCGTGATAAACATCTCAGAAGCTCCGACTTTTTTGATGCGGAGAAATTCCCTGCAATTAATTTTGAATCGGAAAAAATGGAAAAATCTGGAGATAACGAGTATATCCTGCATGGTAATCTCACGATGAAGGGGATTTCAAAATCTATAAAACTGAAGGTTGAGTTTGGTGGTATTACCAAAGACCCCTGGGGCAATACAAAAGCAGGCTTTAGCCTTTCAGGCAAAATCAACAGGTACGACTGGAACCTCAACTGGAATGCTGCTTTGGAAACCGGAGGTGTGTTAGTGAGCGACGAAGTAAGGCTGTTTTGCGAGGTTCAAGTAAGCAAGAGTGCTTAAATTCTGCAAATCCAGTTTTTCGAAATTAGACTTTGGGCTGCTGACAAATTCAGGCATTTGAAATAATATTAAAATTAACTGCCAGCATGAAAAGAGTCAGAATGCCACTTTTTACCAAATTCGCCATAGGTATCAGTTTGCTTGTTTTGGTTTTTGGCGCTTTTAATGCATATTTTTTGAGTCAATCCATTAACCGGTTAATTGATAGCGAATTCGAAAAGAGGGGATTTTTCATTGCCCGGACGGTTGCGGAAAAAGGACAGTTTTTTATACTTACCCGGGACCAGGCAGGGCTGAATTCGCTTGTAAATGAAATAAAAGATATCGATCCGACCATTCATTATGTAATGGTGGTTGATGGTTCTGGCGGGATTTTGGCCCACACATTTCCAGGCAGGGTACCTGATGGCATCGTAAATGTGCCAAATTCATCTTCCGGTTCTGGAATTGTATCGGTTATAGATTCTTACAATCCTGAATTAATCATCAGTGATTTTAAAGTAACTATTCCGGGTGTGCCGGATTCAAAGGTGCGAATCGGAGTTATTGAAAATGACATAGTAAGTAGCATCCGGAATGCCAATAACCAGGCCTGGATAATGGTGGGAATATTTTTGGCTGTGGGCTTGCTTGCTGCCCTGTTTTTTTCTTACACTATTGCAACTCCCCTGCGGGTTTTGAGTGGCCAGTCGAAGCACATCGATATTGAAACGATTCAGGAAGGTATTAAAAAAATTAGAGAATCGGTCAGCAATTTGTCCTTTCGTTTCAGAAGAATGTTTAATAGCTATGATGAAATAGACCTGCTATACCATAACTTTTCAACTATGCTCGAAAGGCTGGAACAAACGCATCACACCATGAACAAGTTGCAGCAGTCACTGCTTCAGGCCGAGAAAATGGCATCTATAGGCACCCTAACTGCTGGAGTAGCCCACGAAATTAACAATCCCCTGGCTGGATTAAATATTGGATTGAAGCGCATTTCGCGTTACCCCGGCGACCGCGAACAAATCATAAAATATTCATCCATGATGCAGGAATCCCTGTCAAGGATGGAATTAGTAGTTCATGACCTCCTAACATTTAGTCGCGAGAGTACAGGAAAGATGGAACAAACTCCAACCTGCACTATTCTGAGAAAGGTCATTAAACTTGCAAAGTACCGACACCGTTCTGATAACATTAGCATTGAGTTTGATCCTCAAAATTGTCCTAATTACATCTATGTTAACCCCAACCGTATGGAGCAGGTATTTCTTAATATCCTGTTCAATGCCATTGATGCCATAACAGAAAAAAACATTGATATGCGGCAGGCTGCAGGTTCAATAAGGATTAATTTTGAGGTTGTGGACAATTTTCATTACATTAGCTTTTTCGACAATGGTACTGGCATTGATCCGGGCATAATGGGCAAAATTTTTGATCCTTTTTTTACAACAAAAAAAATAGGTGAAGGCACCGGTTTGGGATTATCAGTATCTTATCAGATCGTTAAAGATCATGGTGGAGATATTATTGTAGAAAGCAACCCAGGTCAAGGTACAAAAGTTACCGTAGTTATTCCGCGTCTAACCCAGTATGAAGAGATGTAATCAGTTAGGGCAATTTCATTTTGAACGATAACCGGAGAAAATAATGCTAAGGGTATTTGTAATTGATGATGAGAGACTTATTCGGGTTACCACGGCCGACGAATTGCGCGAAGCCGGCTATATGGTGAGGGAATTCGCATCTGCCGAGGCTGCATTACATGAGGTACGCGAAAGCGGGGAGGAAGTTGATATTGTGATTTCCGACATGAAAATGCCCGGTATGGATGGCCTCCGGTTTATTACCAACATTAAAAATCTGAAACCTGATGTTTATGTTCTCCTAATTACGGCTCATGCAACTGTGGACACGGCTGTAGAAGCTATGAAACTCGGAGCGTACGACTACCTGTCAAAACCATTCAGCATGGATGAACTATTGCTTAGCCTTGAAAGGATAAAGGAATTGAAGGCAGTAAAGGAGGAGAACCTACAGTTGCGTCGTCATGTAAAAAGGAAATTCGACCTGTCGGCTTTTGTAGGTTCAGGAACAGAAACACAACAAATATTCGACTTGATTAAAATTATTTCAGACAAGAACACAACCCTGCTGATAACCGGCGAAACTGGCACGGGAAAAGAGCTTCTTACCAACGTTATCCACTACAATGGCATCCGTAGCCATAAACCTCTTATTAAGGTCAGTTGCGCAATTTTATCACGCGAACTTTTCGAAAGCGAGTTGTTTGGTCATGTCAAAGGTGCATTTACCGGGGCCGACACCAACAAAACAGGGCGGTTTGAAATGGCTAACAAGGGAACACTATACCTCGACGATATTGACGATATTCCCTTTGACCTCCAGGTAAAGCTTCTCAGGGCTCTTGAAGAAACTGAAATTGAACGGGTAGGTAGTACCCAAACCATTAAAGTCGATGTGAGGGTAATTGCAAGTACCAAAAAAGACCTGAAAAAAATGGTCGCCGAAGGTCGTTTTCGCGAAGACCTTTATTACAGGCTAAATGTATTTCCCATTAACCTTCCCCCATTGCGCGAAAGGCCTGCCGACATTGCCTTGCTGGCCAGGCATTTTGCTGCGAGGTTTTCTGAAGCCACTCCCATTAAAATAGAAGACGAAGTATTGGAAATTATGAAACAATATGCATTTCCGGGAAATGTGAGGGAAATGCGAAACCTTATGGAGAGATTGGTGCTTCTGGCGAAGGATGGAGTAATAACAAAAAATAACCTGCCTATGGAAGTCAGGTTTCCTGGCAAACCTCATACCTGCTTTTACTTCGAAAGCAAACCACTTGAAGAAATTTTGCGCGAAGTTGAAACTAATGCCATTCGCGATGCCTTGCTGCGGTCAGGCGGCAACAAAGCCAAAGCTGCACAAATTCTTCAGGTTCCTGCTTCAACCCTAAAATCACGGATAGATAAGCTCAACCTCGAAATCCAGAATTGACGATAGCTCGTCGAAAACGACGAAAATTCGTCGTTTAACCAACCCATACGACCTGATTCTAAAAAAATTTTAAGGGTTTTTCTTTCCTATAATCAACGCATTACATCTTCACTGAACCTTTTTGCCTCTTTTTGGCTTAATACTTGCCATAATGGTTAAGCAAATAAAAAGGTACCTAAATGTAAAATTTAGGCCTTACTTAAACTTTTTTAAATTCTTTTTTACCATGATCAAAAAGATTATCTGTGCGCTGCTGATTCATTTCTCAATTCTTGGGGCAATTGCCAATACTCCGGTGAGTTACACGGCAATTGGTCACGAAGTAAATATTTTGGGCAACTCTAATGTACAAAGATGGTCAGCCAGCGTGCCAAGGGTCAATGTTAATGCTGACCTTGTTGTTAACAATGGTCGCATTGATGCAATCAGCCGATTGCAGGTCGAAATTGATGCAACATCAATTACAGGGTCAGAAGGCAATATTATGACCCGTAAAATACAGGAAACTTTAATTACACAGCAGAACCCCCGGATCGTTTTCCGGCTGGGCAGGGTAACTGGCATTTCGCACAACGGAAACGAATTTAATGTTTCAGCTACTGGTAATTTGATAATTGCCGGTGTTACCCGCCAGGTTGACATAAATGCAAAAGGAATGGTTCTGCCAAATGGAGATATTCAAATTTCTGGAATTGAGGATTTGAAAATGACCTCATGGCAGCTTGAGCCTCCAAGGGCTATGCTGGGCGCATTGAGAACTTCTGATGACGTAACCGTAAACTTTACCATCACGCTTAGAAAATAAACTTTTGTTTCATTTAATTAACTCTTAAACATTATGACTAAAAATTTCAAAAACCTTTTTGTAGGATTCGTTGCGGTTTTTATTACCGGATCAGTCATTGCTGTTCAACCAGTTATCAACTTCGATCGTAATTCAGATCAGAGGGGTATCAATGTTTTTGAACCCACAAAGTTGGATACCGTCGAATTTAAAGGGCTTCAGGTTCGGGTAGGAGGTAGTTTTACCCAGTCGTTTCAGGCAATTGAGCATAGTAATACAGCCACGCCTGTAATGGCTACTTTTGGCGGAAACCAGGTTAACCTCAATGAGCTTTTTCCGCTTGGGTCAGGCTTTAATCTGGCCAATGCCAACCTTAATGTTGATATTCAAATCGCAGACGGTATTTCTGTAAAAATGGAAAACTACATGTCCTCACGTCACCATCAAAATTTCTGGGTAAAAGGAGGATATATCCAAATAGACAAGTTGCCCTTCCTTGGCAATCCACAATGGTTTGCCGACCATTTCAGGGTAAGGATCGGACACTTTGGCCTAAACTATGGCGACCAGCAGTTTCGTCGCAGCGACAATGGCAACACCTTTTTCAACCCATTTTCAGAAAACCTGATCATGGATGCTTTTACTACTGAGATCGGTGGAGAAGTATATTTCTTCCCAACCGAAGACTTGTTTGTAATGGCTGGTGTTACCAATGGACTCATTCAGGGTGATGTTCAGGAATACCCGGGTATTAAGAAAAATCCTGCTATACTGGGTAAAGTTGGTTACGACAATCAACTTAATGAAGATCTTCGTTTAAGACTCAGTGCGAGCCTTTACCACAACTCCAGCGCTATTCGCAGCACCTTGTATGCAGGCGACCGTGCAGGCTCCCGTTATCTTTTTGTTGGAGAGCCTGTCTTTTTCCGCGACATGCGTGCAGGTGGAGCAGTTACCAGGTCGTTGGCAACAAACCGTTTTACCAGCGGAAGGCTGAGCCCTGATTTCACAAACCAAATTACTACAATCATGATCAATCCTTTTGTTAAGTTCAGGGGATTTGAATTTATGGGCACAGTTGAAATTGCCAGTGGTAAATTGAATGCCGAAACAGAATACCGCAAGGCCACCCAGTTGGCCGGGGAGGTAATTTACCGCTTCCTGCCAAATGAAAGCGCCTTTATTGCTGGTCGCTACAATGTGGTTGACGCCAATATTGGTGGAGTAAATGCAGATGTTTCAATTGACCGTATTCAATTGGCTGCTGGCTGGTTTCCAACCCGCAATCTTTTGGTAAAACTGGAGTATGTTTCTCAAAACCACGACGGCTTCGTTGATACAGATGTCCGTCATGGAATGAAATTCAATGGCTTTATGCTTGAAGCCGCAGTTTCTTTTTAATCAAAAAATCGGTGGCAGGTTCATTTTTGAACCTGCCACAATTTTTTCTGGTCATGAATTGGATTGTAAGTTTGCTATTGTTTTTTCCATTTACTTTATTCGGAGGCTCCCGGCAGATGTTTTCATACAGTATTCAACCGGGGAGCGAAATAACAATTGCTGGAAAAACAAATATCAGTCAGTTTGTTTGTTGGAGTTCAGGTGAAACACCCACAGGTTCCTTTCTTATCGAAAAAAAACCAGGATGCAATATTATCCGGTTTTCAGATGCTACTCTTAAAATCGGAATAGGCACATTCGATTGCGGCAACAGACTGATGAACCGCGACATGCACCAGGCAATGGGCAGCAAAGACCATCCGGATATTGTAATACAGATTATTGAGGGCGTACCGATTTCCTTAAATCAACCATCCAACTCAGGGAATGCCAATCTTTTCATTGCCATCAGCCTGAATGGTATCACCCGGCACTCGTTTATGTTGGTAGAATATACTGAATTAATTAATAACCAACTAAAGGTGTTTGGGTCAAAGCAATTGCGAATGACTGATTTTGGAATTACTCCACCAAGCCCAGCTTTTGGACTGGCTAAGGTTAAAGATGAGGTAACCATCCAAATGACATTTATTATACAAACCAGTTTAATTGGTCAGAAATAGACTTCTTCTGAAAAACTGCTGAAATTGGCAAGATTGGCCGTTTATCCGATAAAAATATTTTGATAAAATGATTTGGTTATTTTAATTATTTGCTTTTACTTTGTACGCGATTTTCATTCATAAACCTATTAATCGAGAACAAATGAAAAAAATTTTTGCATTACTGACCATTGCAGGTATGGTTTTCTTTTTTGCATGTGCTCCTGCACAACAGCCAGAAGAAGCTGAAGAGCCTGAAGCAGTTGAGGAAGTAGTTCCAATGGAAGAAGAAGTTCCTGCTGAAGAAGAAGTTGTAGAATAACCAGCACCAGAGGAAGTAGTTCAGCTAATTGCTGTTAACAACTTTGTGGAGCCCGGCATTAGCCGGGTTTTTTTTTCTAAAAAATTAAGTGATTATACCGAATTAGTCTTTCAAAAATAAAAATAATTTTAATGTTCCATTAATCATAACATGGAGCATCATTCGCTGATAGGCAGTTATTCGGTTCTTATATTGCAGCATAAAGCTTCTTTTGTCCCATCCGTCAAAAAAGCCGTTACCCCACTTGGATGCAGGGTTTCAATTGCCGGGAATGGAAAAGACCTGATTGACCTTTATACATCAAGCATACACAATCCTTTTGGAATATTCGGACAGTCGTGTTATAACTGTATAATTCTCGACTTTTTAAATGATGAAAGTAAGTCTGACAAAATTCTCAAGGAAATCAAGCTTCTTTTTTCTACACTTCCACCCTTAATTGGTCTATTTGCCAAAGGAGATGAAAAAATGGTAAATAAATATCGGAAGTACGGTATTGTCGAAATACTGTATTTTCCGGATACTATTCACAATATTAACGCAAAACTAAAAAAGTATATTTATCCGGTCAACGGGGCATTAAATCAGCCTGCCACTCAAGCAAAGGTGAAGAGTAAAATAGATGAGTTTCCGGTTATCAATCCCAGGACCTTAGCCCTTCTCGGTGAAATGGCCAAACGGCAAAATTTTCCGATTCAAGCATTGATGGAAAGTTTTATTGAAGAAATGGGTGGATTTATTTCGAGTTTATTACAGAGTTTTGAAAAAAAAAATAGCACCGAATGTGTGCAATTGCTTGTTTCTCTGCATGGTCTTTGCAAAACTTTGGGTGCTTTGCAGGTGGCTTACTTGTCAACGTACCTCGAAATAGCTATTAGGGAAAATAACTGGCAATTCAGCAGGCAAATTTTGCAGGAATTAATGGAAAAGTTTTTTGTTCTAAGAGATTTTATTGAAACTTATTCTACCGAAAGCAGTACCTCAATAAGGGAATTTGTGTAAAGGTTAAAATCGAAATTATTTTTAGCGCACTTTTCTATTTTTATGCATAGAGGTTACTCGAATAATATATTTATAAACGTTCAGATGGCAATCTGTCCCGGCTGTTTGATGAAAAAAACTAACCTTTTAAATAAAGGTCAACAAGCCCTTCTGGTGTCTTCAGATAAATTTTTTTGTTCTTTCGGTCGAGCTTTTGAATAAACTCGTCGTTGGCCGGTACGAGGACTTCCTTTTTCCCAGCCTGGATTTGAAAAATCGGGTTTCCAGGGTATTCAAGAACCGAGGTTACGGTACCAAGGTGACCATACGCCATATCAATTGCCTGAAATCCAATTATTTCATGAAAATAAAAAGCATTTCCATCCAGTTTTGGTAAAAGTTGAATCGGAAGGTATAGATTAGCTCCTGTAAGTTTGCGGGCTTTTTCCAAATCACAAACATCCTGGAAGCTGACAATTGCCTCCGGATTATTGGGATGCAGCGAAATGCTTTTGATAAAAAAAGGAACAAGCTTACCCTCAAGTTCAATAAACACCGATTCCAGGCTGCGATACACCGACGGATCGTCAACATCCAGAAATACGCTTACCTCACCCTGATATCCGAATGTTTTGGAAACAAATCCCAGGTAGAAGCAATCTTCGTGGTTCACCTTTCCGGGTTTTAAATAAAAAGGCCTGGAAAAACTGAAATGTTACAACTGCCATCAGGTCAATTTGAATACATTCAGGATTTCCGGGCTGGTTGGATTGCGCTCTAAAATTTAGTTTGAAGGCTCTTCTGAAGGAGTCTCATCCAGATTTTGGCTCTGCTGGGTTTCTCCTTCAAGTTTTTTTGCCAACACTTTTTCGCGGACAGCGTTAATTTTACGCTCTGCTTCCAGATTTTTTTTCTGAGACTCTTTCTGGGATAATTCGAGCTCCTTAGTAATTTTCTCGGTTATGCTCCTCTTTTCGGTAAGCCAATTGTTAAAACGCTCCTCAACCTGATCGGGCGTCAGGGCGCCTTTAGCCATTCCTTTAATAAGATGATGTTTTAGCATTACTCCCTGCTTCGACAAGATGCTTCTTGCCGTATCGCTTGGTTGAGCACCCACCTGCACCCAATAAAGAGCTCTGTCAAATTTAATCTCAATGGTTGCGGGGTGGGTCATAGGGTTATATGTGCCAAGCCTTTCAATGTACTTGCCATCTCGGGGTGCACGACCATCCGCAACTACAAGGTGGTAAAAAGGTTGTCCTTTTTTTCCTTTACGCTGTAGTCTTATTTTTGTTGGCATTGTAAAATAATTAATTAACGATTTGCAACATGTTTGTTTTCAGGGGTGCAAATATCAGGAATTTTGGCGAAATAAAAAATAATTTCGACAGGCATTTTTTTAAATATCATTTACTCTTTAAGATTTATTTCGCAAATGAAAAATTTTTTTTAAATTTGTATTGGTGCTTAATGCCTTATGGTAATGGACGATTTGGGGCTTGCTGCAGAAAGCATTCTTATCAAAGCCAAACAGTTGGTTTTTTTAAACAGGCAATTGAAGGAAAAAATCAAAGCCTTGGAAAATACCAAACAAGAAATGGCAGGTAAATTGGCAAAGCAAGCTGCCCTGATTGCAGAGTTGGAGGAAAAGGCTGTTTCTACACGCTTTGCCTCCCTACCCGGTAATAAGGATTCGTTGCAGGCCAGGCAAAAAGTGAACGAACTTTTGCGGGAGATCGAGAAGTGTTATTCGCTTTTGAACAGGTAAGCCCGGTTTTAATTCATGAAAGAACAATTAATATCCGTAATAATTGCTGAACGGCCTTATAGGCTCAGCATAGTAAATGAAGAGGAAGAACAAACATTCAGAGAAGCCGGCAGATTGATAAGGGATCGCATGGCCGAGTTTGGAAACACCTATGCTTTCCGCGATAAACAAGACCTGCTTGCCATGGTAGCCCTTCAATGCGCTGTTGACTACCTGAATCTGAATAACAAAATAGAAAGTCATTCTTCATTGAAAGACAAATTGTTTTTGATTGAAAAAATTCTGGATGAATCTCTGAAAGAAAGCTAAAATACGCTCTTTGAAAATTTTCTTGGAATAACCCGCATTAATTCAAGAATACGTTTGTGAAACTCAACACAATCACCTTTTAGGGATTAGTTTGGTGTTTGCAGAACAGGCCTCACCGTTTCTGGTTCGTCCAGGGCGGTCCATATTTTGGACAGTGGAAGTTCGATATTACCAACCCCCTAAACCTGTATTACCGGGGTTTCTATAAACCTCCTTGGATTAGTTGCGGGTTTTTTTTGTTCTATTTAAAAAGTAAAATATTATGGACATCATATTTATAGTTTTAAGCTCAGCTCTTTCATTTGCACTGGGAATTTTTATAGCCAGGTCTGTATTGCATAAGTCTTTGTTAAAAAAGAGCCATCAAATTCTAAAAGATGCTTCATCTGAGGCAGAAGCTACAAAAGCCGAAGCAGAATTAGAGAAAAAGGAGAAAATGTTGCAGGCCAAAGAGTTACATCTGCAATTGAAATCGGAGCATGAAAAACTTGTTTCAGAAAAAAATTTTGAGCTAAATACTTTCGAAAGCAAGCTGAAGCAAAAGGAAATAAGCTATAACCAGCGGTTTGAAGAGTTAAACCGCAAGCAAAAAGAGTTGACTGTCCAGCAAGAAAGCCTTAATAACCAGTTGGAACTTTTTTCAAGAAAGCAAGCCGAACTTGAAAAAATATACAGGCAACAGCTTGATAAGCTTGAAACACTCAGTGGTCTGTCGGCTCAGGAAGCCAAGGCAGAACTTGCCGAATCTTTAAAAACCGAAGCTCAGGCCGAAGCACAGACTTTTATTAAGGACATGATGGATGAGGCACGATTGACCGCCCAAAATGAAGCCCGCAAAATGGTTATTCAATCCATACAGCGAACCGCTACTGAGGTGGCTGTTGAAAACTCAGTTTCTGTTTTTCCTATTGAAAGTGAAGAGGTCAAAGGACGGGTGATAGGGCGTGAAGGTCGTAACATTAGGGCATTGGAAGCAGCTACAGGCATAGAAATTATAGTTGACGATACTCCCGAAGCCATTATTCTAAGCGGATTCGATCCTGTAAGGCGTGAAATAGCCCGGTTGTCACTTCACAAACTCGTTACCGACGGGCGTATTCATCCTGCGCGTATTGAAGAGGTAGTTGCCAAAACAAAGAAACAAATAGACCAGGAAATAATTGAGGTTGGTAAGCGGACTGTCATTGATATGGGGATTCATAATCTGCATCATGAGTTGATTCGACTTATTGGAAAAATGAAATACCGGTCATCATATGGGCAAAACCTGCTTCAACATTCGCGCGAAGTGGCCAATCTGGCTGCTACTATGGCCTCGGAACTCGGCTTGAACCCAAAATTAGCCAGAAGGGCTGGTTTGCTTCACGACATTGGAAAAGTACCCGATAATGAGCCAGACCTGCCACATGCACTCCTGGGGATGAAAATGGCCGAAAAGTATAAGGAGCACCCTGAAGTGGTTAATGCCATAGGTGCTCATCATGACGAAACTGAAATGACCAGCCTTATTTCGCCGATTATCCAGGTTTGTGATGCCATTTCGGGCGCAAGACCTGGAGCAAGGCGTGAGGTAGTAGAATCGTACATTAAGCGGCTAAACGATTTGGAAGAACTTGCACTTTCCTACCCCGGAGTAGTTAAAACATACGCAATTCAGGCAGGACGTGAATTGAGGGTTATTGTCGGAAGCGACAAAGTAACGGATAAGGATGCGGAAAAAATTTCGCAAGACCTAAGCAAGAAAATTCAAACCGAAATGACTTATCCGGGGCAGATTAAAATTACAGTTATAAGAGAAACCCGTGCCGTTGCATTTGCAAGATAAATTAAAGCGAATTTTCTTAATAGCAACTTTAAACCATTTATCTGGCCATTTTAAAAATCCTCCGATTAAACATTTTCACAGTTTTACTGTTTTTTAGTTGTTCAGATACTTTGTAATAGCTGATTAGCAAAAGGTTGTTTTTTTCTTAGCAAGCGGTTTTCTTCAAAAACTCCTGAACCTTTGTATTATTTTTAAGAGGTTTTTTTAACTTTACCCTATGAGATTTTTCATTATTCTAATTGCTCTGTCATTGATTATTTTTACCGGAAAGGAATCCTTTTCCAAGGAACCGGCAACCCGAAAAATACCGGTTGTTTCATTTGATGAGCTTTATCCTTTACTCAACCGTAATAATGACACCACTTATGTAATAAACTTCTGGGCCACTTGGTGTGCTCCTTGCATAAGAGAAATTCCTGCTTTTGAGAAGCTATACGAAAAATACCAGGCACAGAAAGTAAAAGTTATCCTTGTTAGCCTTGACTTTCCTGATCATTTGCAAAGCAGGGTAATTCCGTTTGTGGAACGAATGGACGTAAAAAGCGATGTAATACTGCTCGATGACCCTGATGCAAACCGGTGGATACCCCTGGTAAGCGAAAATTGGACTGGCGCTATTCCGGCAACCTTGATTTATAATCGTGAAACCCGCCAATTCTTTCAAAGAGAATTTTATTTTGAAGAGCTTGAACAGATAATTCTTTCAATGTTAAATAAAAACAGATTGCCATGAAACGATTGAGTGTAATGTTAGGTTTGGTATTACTTGCTGTTACCGGATTCTCCCAGGGTCTGAAAATAGGCGATGCAGCGCCCGATTTCCGGTTGCTGAATGTTGACGGCCGCTATGTATCAATGGCCGATTATCCCGATGCAAAGGGGTTTATCATCATTTTCTCTTCCAACCACTGCCCTTTTGTGGTTGCTGTTGAAGACCGCATGATAGCACTGCATCATGAGTTTAAGCCTAAAGGATTTCCCTTGATTGCCATTATGCCAAACGACCCTGCCGTTGAACCACGAGACTCGTATGAGCTTATGCAGGTTCGTGCCAAAGAAAAGGGATTTCCATTTCCGTATGTTTTCGACAAAGGGCAAAAAATATTCCCGCAGTATGGAGCCACCCATACTCCTCATGTTTATCTTCTGGAGCGTGTCGGAAATGAGTTGAAAGTAGCTTATATCGGCGCTATTGACAATAATGTGCGCGATGCCAGCTTAGTTACCGAAAGGTATCTCGCAAATGCCATCAATGCGTTGCTCGAGGGTAGAAGGCCCAATCCGGAGGTTACAAGGGCTATTGGCTGCACCATTAAGGTTAGAAGGCCTGAATAATATTACTGCAAAACTGCACATCCCAAAACCGGAGCAACCTTGCATCCGGTTTTTTTTGTGCCCTAATTCTCGCACCTCAAATGCTCGCCGTACTTCAATTAGCTCCTCAACAGAAAAAATATTA
>DATIKK010000279.1:0-13875 GCA_035477635.1 Bacteroidales bacterium
ACCAAGTCCTAATCAAAAAAAATGTGACTTGGCTGGGATTCGAACCCAGGACCCCATCCTTAAAAGGGATGTGCTCTACCTGCTGAGCTACCAAGTCGGTATTGTGGATTTCTATTAACAGAGAATCTTGCTTTTTTTTGAGAGTGCAAATTTACTCCCATTTGCATAAAAACAAAGCTACTTTTTTGGAAATAACCAGAAATTTTAAATTTCGGGGAACATAGTCTCCGGGCCTCTAATCCAAAACCGGATGCCTTTCGAATGGGGCACTGCGGTTAAACAGATAGCGGTAAGTTGTCAAAGTAAATACCTTTTCCGATCCAATATGCTCAACAATCCTGATCATTTTTCGGTTAAAGTCGCCAATCCAGGCTATATACGCGCCCTGATAATGATTATCCTCACTAACGTAGTTTTTGAGTGTCATAATCAATCCGGCATCCAAACCCTTGTTCCTGTAATTGGGTATTATGCCAAAAACCAACCCGCATATTTGGTTTAGTTTTCCCAACCAGCGATAAAAAATAAATTTAAGCTTTCCTGCCAGGTTTAATTTTCCATTCAAATACCTGAAAATACCGTTCAATTCGGGAATGCTGATAAAAAAAGCCACCGGTTTTTCCTGGTGGTAAGCAAAGATTACCAACCTTTCGTCAAAAATTTTCTTCATGCTTTTAAAAGTCTGAATGGCCGCTTCTTTCGATAATGGTTTAAAAAACCTGTGGGTGCTCGACCAGGCCTCATTATATATGGTCATGAAATCACTCGCATACTTTTCGAGGTTTTTAAGTTTCAGGTGATCGAACCTGAATCCCTGAGACAAAACCAGCCTTTCGTACTTTGTTTTCAAAATCTGGGGCATTTCCTTTTCAGCCCTAAGGTAATAAACGTGCTGATTATAAAAATTACCGAATCCATATGCCTCAAAAAATTCCTGATAGTATGGCGGATTATAATTTAAGGAATATAGGGGCGGGTTTTCGAAACCTTCGACCAAAAGTCCCCAGAACCTGTCTTTTTCGCCAAAATTGATTGGCCCGTCCATGGCTTCCATGCCTTTGTTCAGGAGCCATTCCTTACAGGCATCGAACAAATAGAATGCGGCTTCCTTGTTGTTTATACACTCGAAAAACCCGATACCCCCGGTTGGTTGGTTAAAAATAGTCGAAAACTCAGGATGTACAAAGGCTGCTATCCTTCCGATCAAGTTATTCTGATCATCTGTAAGCACCCATCTTATTGCCTCGCCCAACTCATAATATTTGTTTTTTGTTGGGTCAAAAACTTTTTCTATATCCTGGTCCAAATGACTTATCCAGTTTGGATCGTTCCGGTAAATGATTCGGGGAACCTGCAAAAATTCCGTTCTGGTTTTCTCACTGTCAACTTCAATCAATTGCATAAACAGGGATTTTTATACCGAATTATTTATAATCTTTGCAAAAATAAATTTTTCTGATAATTATCGGGCTTTATATCGAACTCAATACACAATACAAATATCGATTTTGATTTTCCCAAAATTAATGTACAAGTTAAATGCGCAATAAAGTAATGATTGTTACCGGGGCTTCTTCGGGCATAGGGCGAGCTCTGGCTATTGAGGGTTTAAAGCGTGGCATGAAGGTGGCATTAGCCGCGCGCAACCTGCATGGTCTTAATGAAACAATTGCCGCATCGGGCGCTAATCCTGGTTCATACCTTGTGGTTGAAACAGACGTTACCAGGAAAGAGGATTGCCACAACTTAGTAAAAGCCACCATTGAAAAATTCGGGCAGATTGATGTGCTTGTCAATAATGCAGGCATATCAATGCGGGCGCTTTTTGAGGAAGTCGATCTGAGTGTTCTCCATAGGCTAATGGAGGTAAATTTCTGGGGTATGGTTTATTGCACCAGATTTGCCCTTCCCTACCTGTTGGAATCAAAAGGAAGCATCGCAGGTATTTCTTCCATTGCCGGCCATAAAGGACTTCCGGGGCGTACAGGTTATTCGGCATCAAAATTTGCCATGCATGGCTTTTTGGAATCTCTCCGCATTGAAAACCTCAGGAAGGGCTTACATGTGTTGATTGCCTGCCCGGGATTTACTGCAAGCAATATTAGAATAGCAGCTCTTACGGGCGATGGTTCAGCTCAGGGTGAATCGCCCAGGGCCGAAGAAAAAATGATGACGGCCGAACGAGTAGCCTGGCTAATTCTTCAGGCTGTCGAAAAAAGAAAGAACTCCCTTGTTCTGACCATGCAGGGTAAACTTACAGTTTGGCTGAATAAATTCCTGCCGTCTGTGGTTGATAAGCTCGTGTTAAAACACATGGCATTGGAAACTGACTCGCCATTAAAATAGCTCATCATTTAAACCAAAGGACTCTGAAACCAGGAAAATATATAAATTTGCAATGCTTTAAAATTAATGCTGTTTGAAGCTTTAGGGCGCTAATCTTTGTTAGTGAGAATTTTTTGATTGATTTTTAATTTTTTTAACCCTCCGAAAATTTTTAATCTCAAAAAGATGAAAGAAGACCTTACCATTATTCCATTGATTGGTTTTGGTGATTTGAAATTCGGTTTGACTAAAAACGAGGTAAAAAGCAGGTTTGGCGAACCTCAGGAGATCGAAACAATCGAAGGCGACGAGGATTTCTCCGAAGTTGAGGTATGGAGTTATTGGGATAAAGGCCATTCGCTTTATTTCGAAAAAGAGCTTGACGACCGGCTTACCAACTTCGAGACTGACCATGAAAATGTCACGCTTTTTGGCAAAAAATTGTTTGGCATGAAGGAGAAGCAAATCATTTCGCTGATGGAAGAAAACGGATTTTCTGACTTTGAAGCAGAGTACGAAGAAGAATGGGAAGAAAGAAGAGTTTCGTTTTTCGATGCGCAGATGGATTTTATTTTCGATGAAGATGTGTTGGTACAGGTAACCTGGGCAGTTGGGATTAACAATGATGACCAAATACAATGGCCAAAGTAGCCTGTTTTTCTTTTCTCCGAGCATTTCATGCATAAACTCTATCCAATAAAATTCTATCCTGTTTTTAAGGAAAAAGTCTGGGGAGGGAACCGCCTGGCCCCACTATATGGGAAGAATCCAGGCGAATTGCCCAACTGCGGGGAGTCGTGGGAAATGGCAGCTTTTGCAGGCCATGACTCAGTAGTTGAAAATGGGTTTCTGGAGGGAAACACCCTATCGGAACTCATTGAGGTTTATATGGGCGATTTGGTGGGCGACAAGGTCTATGAAACTTTTGGGAGGGAATTTCCACTACTTTTTAAATTTATCGATACTGACGAGAAACTCTCGGTGCAGGTGCATCCGGACGATGAGTTGGCCTGGGAGCGCCACAAGTCTAACGGGAAGTCGGAAATGTGGTATATTGCTGATGCTAAGCCTGAAGCTCGGATTTACGCAGGATTTTCTACTAATGTATCGAAGGAAATAGTTTTGCAGCACATTAAGGAGAATACATTGCAAAACCTGTTACTATCAGGTAAGGTAAAGCCTGGAGATGTATTTTATATCCCTGCCGGGAAAGTACATGCTATTGGAGCTGGTGTAGTCCTTTGCGAGATTCAACAGGCAAGCGATATTACCTACCGCTTATACGATTGGAACCGTTCAGGAAACGATGGCAAGCCCCGCGAGTTGCATGTGGAGCAAGCTTTAGAAGTAATTGATTTTTCAAAGGCCGGAGAGTTTAACAGGCAATATCCCCCCGTAAACAATGCTGCTGTCAGCCTTGTTAACGACAGACATTTTACCACCAACCTGTTGTCATTCGACAAAATTTACGAAACCGATTATTTTCAGATTGATTCCTTCGTAGCGTTGGTATGCCTTGAAGGTTCGTTCAGGATAAGTTTTACCGGCGGGACCGAGTCTGTAAAAAAGGGGGAAATGATATTGTTGCCCGCCGAAATAAAACAATTTTCCTTTATCCCTTCAGAACCTTCGAAAGTGCTGGAAACATTTATTCCATAGGTTTTTTCTCAAACCGTGCGATATTGAAAACAGTTGGGAAAAAATCCCTGCTTATCCTGCGATGGTAAAAAATTTACGGGTTAGGTCTTGGTTATTTACTGAATAAATTCAATCAATGCCCTGATTTAGTTCTGTTCAGAGTGAAATTCCTGCAACAAAAATCCAAGTTTATAGAGGTCGAAAAGGAAAAGGTTTGGAGACTGGCCCAGCAGATTATTTTCCAGGTTTTTTTTAACCATCCTGAACAGAGTTGCGCCCATGTTACGTAAACCCAGGAGGGATAATATGTTGTAAATTACCAGAAGTTTACTCATTCTTGCAAAATCAGAATCTGATTTTACTATTTTGTTTATAGTGGCGAGATTTTTGACACCTTCCCTGGTTTTTGCCAAAAATTCGAGGTTGGTTTGTAAGCCAATATGAAGGAGGGGATTGTCAATATGCTTAATGGCTATATTATTTCTCATCAATTCGTAGCCAAATAATGTATCCTCGTGACCATAGCCAGTAAGCAATTCATTGAACGGAATTTTTAACATCACAGATTTTGGAGCCATAAAGTTGTTGGTCATAAACGATCTGTAAGGATTACAAACCCTTTTTCTGACAGGAATAGTTTCACGGTTTTTGCCGTACCACCAATGCAATTTAAATGTATTTTCCGGTAGGTCATCCTGATAAATCCGGCCTCCACAAATCACTTCGTTAAGCGGCAAATGTTCAATATACCTTTTGAGAAATAAATTATCAGTCAGTTGGGAATCACAATCCATAAAAACAACATGTTGATGCCGGGCTTCTTTTGCCATGGCATTGCGTATGCGGCTTCTGCCTATATTCTCTGACAGTTCCAAATAAGAAACCAGGTATAGACTAGTAAGTTCCCTGTTTTTTTCCTTAAAGTGATTATTGCTGCAATCGTCAAAAAGCAATATTTCGATCCCGGCATTAAGTTCCAGAGCCTGCGCATGGAGGCCAACAACCAGTTGGCGAACATCGAAATTATATATTGGAATACAAATGCTAATCATTTGGAAACAACATTAGCCTGAGACTATTAAAAGTAACTTGAAATGCAATTGAGCATTGCATTTTGATTTTTATCAGAACTACTTCCGGTAAAAGGCAGGGGATAATAATAAAAGTACCGTAAACAATTCAAGCCGGCCTAATAGCATCAAAAAACTCAAGACCCATTTTCCAGCAATTGGAACGTGGGCATAGTTATCAATTGGGCCAACACTGCCAATTCCAGGGCCTATATTTCCAAGTGCAGCTACCGAAGCGCCGATAGCAGATTCAAAATCAAGACCTAACAAAGTCAATACCGCTGAGCCGGCAGAAAATGTCAGCAGGTATATTATAAAGAATGCCAGGAAGCTATGAATAACATCCGCCGGAATGGTCTTACCATTTACCTTCACAGGTATTACTGCCAGTGGGTGTACGTGCCGTTTGAATTCCAACTGAATGTTCTTGAACAACACAAGGTGCCTTATCATTTTTATACCACCGGCAGTTGAACCCATACAGCCACCTGCAAACATCAGCAGGAAAATGAGAAATAAAAGTATGCCCGGCCAGGCTTCGTAATCGTCAGTAATAAAGCCGGTTGTAGTTACAATCGAAACAACCTGAAAAAGGCTGTTACGAAACGCCCTTTCGAATTCAATGGGTCCATACAGAAAAAGTCCGAGAGAAATAATGGCTGTAAACAGCCCAATTATTATAAGATAAAACCTTAGTTCATCATTTTTTGCAACCTTGTTTATTTGTCCCTTTAAAATGAAGTAGGGTAAAGAAAAGTTAGTCCCTGCCAGGATCATGAATAAAACAACCACGTACTGATTGAAAGCAGAAAATCCGGCTATACTGTCGTTTTTTGGCGAAAAGCCGCCTGTTGCCATAGTGCTGAAAGCATGGGTTATGGAGTCGAACAGGCTCAAACCTCCCAACATATGGAGGCTGGTCTGCAAAAGGGTAAAAATAATGTATATACCCCAAAGACGTTTTGCTGTTTCGGTAATGCGTGGATGAAGTCGCATTGGGGTTGTGCCGGGAGCTTCTGCAACGAAAAGCTGCATTCCTCCTACCCCCAGTATAGGCAAAATGGCCAGGGTAAGAATTATTATTCCCATTCCACCAATCCAGTTGGTAAGGCTTCGCCAAAACAGAATCCCCTTCGATAAAGCCTCAATATCAGTAAGGATAGTAGCGCCGGTAGTAGTAAAACCCGACATGGTTTCAAAAAAGGCATCAGTAAACGTTGTTGCCTCGTTATAAAGAAAAAGTGGAAGTGCTCCGAATAGCGAGATGAAAACCCAGGCTAGTGTTACAATGATGTAGCCTTCCTTTCGGCCTATATTTCGGTGGTCGTGCCTCAGGGCAGCAAAAAACATGATAATCCCAACCCCAATTGTAATAAGGCAACTGAACAATATGGCCCTGAAAGCTACATGTTCATTATAATAAAGCGAGACTGCGCCCGCCATGACCATAAAAGGAACAAGTAACATAAGCAAAATGCCCATGAACTTAATAATCATGCGGATGTTCACCGCAGCGCCTACCGACATGGAAAGGATTATTAACTTTTAAACATATTATCGACCAGGTGAAACGCATGAGGAAGTGCAAATACGACTACCCTGTCGCCATCCTTAATATGAAAATCTCCGGTGGCAATAAAACCCTGATCATTGCGTATAATTCCACCAACAATGGCTTTTTCGGGAAAATTGAGTTTCCTGAGGGGTCTTTTGGTAATAGGTGTATCGGCTTTTGCAACAAATTCGAAAACTTCGGCATCGATTCCTGTCAGGCATTTGGTTGACACCACCTCTGCAGCCATTGTAAACCTGATTATGTAGCTGGCTGTAGCAAGTTTTTTGTTAATGATGGTGTCAATTCCAATACTTTGCGAAATATCAATAAAATCGAGATTTTCGACCATGGCAATCGTTTTCTTTACCCCCATTTTACGAGCCAGCAGGCAGGTGAGAATATTCGTTTCAGAATTATTGGTAACTGCAACAAAAGCATCCATTTCCCTGATATTTTCTTCTTCCAAAAGGGTAATATTTCTTGCATCACCATTTATTATCAAAGTGTTGCTCAAATATTCCGAAAGCTCATTACAGCGGTTACTATCCATTTCAAAAAGAGTAACCGCTAAGCTTCGTTCAAGGGCCAATGCAGTTAACCTTCCAACAGTCCCTCCCCCGGCTATCATAACACGGTTAATCTCAAATGATTTTTTACCTCCTAACTGAAGCAATTTGCTTATACCTTCAGGTTTTGTCAAAACATAGGCCAGGTCGCCTTCCTGAAAAACATCTGTACCCTTTGGAATTTGCGTACGAGAAAACCTGTGAATAGCCACTGCCCTGAAATCCAAATTTGTATGTTCAAGGGCGATTTCATTAAGCGACTTTCCGATAACTGGAGCATTTTTTTCCAGGCGAACCAACATTAGGGAAAGCTGGCCCGCAGAAAAGTCAAATATCTCAGTTGCCGCAGTGTTTTTAAGCAGGTTAACTATTTCTTTCGATACAATTTTCTCAGGCGAAACCAAAAAATCAACTCCAAGACTTTTGAAAAGGTCTTTATACTCGGTGGTGAGAGCTTCAACTTCATGCGATTTGGCAATGCATTTCTTTACTCCCAGCCGTTTTGCCATTATTGCAGTAAGCAGATTGATACGACCGTCAACATGCACGCTTAAAAGGAGATCCATGCGCTTTGGCTGGATTTCTTTTAGCAGGTTAAGAGAGGTGCTGTCGCCATTAATAGCTATCAGGTCGGAAAATGATTCAATATGCCTGATTAGTTCCTGGTTTGGAGAAATAACCGTAATGTTATGCTTTTCGTTGGCGAGCAATTTCGAAAGGTGCAGGGTTATCTCGCTGTCGCCTGCAATCAGAATATTCATTATAGATTAGGTATAGAAAAATTTCAGCAAATATAGGTGGTTTTTTCTCAAGGAATTCAAACCTATATGTTTTTAATCTTTGGTGCGTAAATGGTTCTTTCGATAAGCCTGACAAGTTCGTTTGCAGCCATTTCCTGGTCAATATTTCGCAATACCGGCCTGTTTCCATGGTAAATATGAACCTTGCCCTGAGCGGAGCCAAGAATGCCAAAATCGGCATCGGCCATTTCGCCAGGGCCATTAACTACACACCCCATAATGGCTATTTTAATACCGGGGATTTGGCCAACTGCATCCTTTACCTGTTTTACAACCGAAACAAGGTCGAATGATGTCCTACTACAGGTAGGGCAAGCAATAATCTCGCTCCTGGTAATCCTTAAACCGGCTGCCTGTAGCAATCCAAAGCAAAAATTTGTAATTCTTTCAGGGTTGACAAGGTTTGGTGCGACAGCCCATATCCCATTAATTTTTCTTTGAAGCAAATTGGAACCAAAAGTTTCGGCTAATTTAACAAGTAGCAGTTCCTCGTCGGTTTCGTAAAAAATTCTGCAGTCGATTATTGCAGCATTAAGATTATATGCTTCAGTTTGCCTGGTTATCTCCTGAATAAGCCCGCTGTCATTTTGCTGAGAATGGCAAAGCAAAACAGGATTGGGACACTGAATTACTTGGTCAAAAAAAGTTTTGGATGGAATCTGTTGTATAAAAATGAAGTTAAAATCGTTATGAAATTTTACATTATTGCCTGCTAATTCTTCAATTGTGAAAACAGGAAATTCTGCTTCAATTCTTCCGGGTTGGGTATAAAGAGAGCCCGGTATTGTTCTTTCTGTAATTTTGGTTAAATCAACCGGCACAATTATATCGGGATTAGATTCTTTGCGATGGTCCAAAACCACTGCTTTAACAGCTCCGGGGAGGACAGCAGGTTCGGGCACCCAATCGAATGCCGCAAGCGAAAATGATTCTCCAGGCATTGAAGCACGTGTAAATTCCGACTGAAAAGGTAGTGCAATTTTATAGGCCACAGGTATCTCAGCTTCAGGTGCTTCAGAAAGGCTCACTCTAATTGTATCGCCTATTCCGGCCTGAAGCAATGTGCTGATACCGAGAGCTGATTTAATTCTTCCGTCTTCTCCTTCGCCGGCTTCGGTAACTCCCACGTGCAGCGGATAAGCCATTCCTTCCTGGATCATTCTCTCAACCATAAGCAGATACGAACGAATCATGATAAGAGGATTGCTTGCCTTCAGCGAAATAACAGTATCATAAAATCCCAGTTCTTCAAAGGCTTTCAGGAACTCCATGGTTGATTCTACCATGGCTTCGGGCGTATTGCCATAGCGCCAGACAATACGGGATGACAACGAACCAAAGTTTGTTCCTATCCGCACCACGGTACCATATTCGCGACATACAGCAAGTAAAGGCGCCACGTTTTTGTGGATTTCTTCTGCGGCCTGCTTAAATTCAATATCAGTCCATGTTTTTTGCCCCTTTCTGGGCGCTACCGTGTAGTTGCCCGGGTTTATCCGCACTGCCTCAAAAATCCGGGCTGCGGATAATGCCAGTTCAGGCTTGAAATGTATATCTGCAATAAGGGGATTGGTAAAACCAGACAGATGCAATTCTTCCCTGATCATGGGCAGGGTTCCGGCGCTCTCCTTGTCAGGAACGCTTATACGCACATAATCAGCCCCCGCTTCGAATATTTTTATAGTTTGGGCAACGGTTTTTTTTACATCGCGGGTATCGGTGTTTGTCATCGATTGCAGCCGAATAGGGTTCCGGCCTCCAAGCGGCCGGCTGCCTACCTTTACCTCTCGTGCAGGGAATCGAACCATGGTTTTTTTGAAGAGTTAATCAGATTCTTATGCCAATCATGGCTACATCGTCAATTTGCTCATTTTGTTGCTTCCAGGTTTGGAATACATCCTGTAAAACTTGTTTTTGGGTTTCGGTTGGCAATTCAAAAATTTCTGATAGAATGGCGTATAACCTCTGGCTTGTAAACCTTTCGTTGCTTAAATGTCTGAATTGGTCTGTAAAACCATCGGTTACTACATAGATCATGCTTCCAGCTCCCGCAACAATCTCCAGATCGTGGTATGCTTCCAATTTATCCTGGTAAGAAAGAGCCCATGCATCAGGCTTGACCTTTATCAGAGACCCATTTTCCGGAAAAACCTGCTTATTGTTTACTGTCACAGCATCGCGCGAGGCTATCAGAAGTGGAGTTCGTGCCCCGCTAAAGACGATTGAGCGATTTACATTGTTTATTGCCACAAGCGCCAATTCAATGCCTTCGTGCACTGTATGGCCATTTCTATTCTGGTTAAGTGAATTTATAATGTAGGTTCTGAATTCATTAAGAATCTGCGCAGGGGTATGAATGTTGTGATTGTAGAGGTACTCGTTAAGGAAAGATATTCCTAAAACGCTCAGGAAAGCTCCGGGAACACCATGTCCGGCGCTATCGGCCAAAGCCAGTATAGTTTGATCGTTGTGTTTGCCCACCCAGTAAAAATCTCCGCTTACTATGGCTTTTGGTTCGAAAATAAGAAAATGATCGCCCAAATAATCCATGAGCTTGTTGTTTGATGGCAATAGAGTTTTCTGTATGCTTTGGGCATACTGGATACTCGAAACCAGGGTTTTGTTATTCTCTTCAATGATGAATTTTTGGCGCTCAATTTCATCTCTCTGCGTTGAGATATTTTTATTCTGGCTTACAAGTTGCTCATTTATGTATTCAATTTTTATTTTTTGACTCAGAATCAATTCATTGATCTTTTTTCTCCTCCTCCAACTTATTGAAACAAGTATTAAAATAAAAAATAGCGCACCTGAGCCCGTTATTAACAAGAGGTTTTCTGTACGTTTAAGCCGGATGGAGGTCGATTGCCTGAGTAATTCAGCTTTTTGGCTTTCAAGTTCTGCATTTTGCCTTGTCATTTGATCCTGAAGCCGTTCGTTCTGAAACTGTAATTCCATCCTGTTTATCTCAACCTGTGTGTTTATATTTGTTAACGAATCGTTGTACAATTTAAAGGATTTGTGGTATTCAAGCGCTCTGCGGAAATTACCTAACCCCTCCTGCGCCCTCCAAAGATTGCGGTACGCTGTTGACATCATCGATACTGATTGGATCTCCCTGGCCAGAGCCAGACTGCGCAATGCATGCCGGTACGCCTGATCAAATCTCCTAAGGTCGTTTAGAGCCCCGGCCATGCTACCCGTAGTATGAGCCTGGAGGTGGGCAAAATTATTTTCGGTAGCAATATCGAGAGCCTGCCGGAAATAATCAAGGGCTTGGTTAGGCTGGTTGAGGCTCATATAACTCAGTCCTATGTTGTGCAGGCACCTGGAAAGCCCCATCAGGTCGTTTGTTGCTTCAGCAACCTCCTTTGCAAGATTGTATTGCTGAATGGCCTCCCTGTACAACCCTTGTTCATGCAGAGTTGCTCCAATATTTAGCAGTGCATTGAACTTTCCTTCAGTGTGATTTACTTCTTCAAAACCCTCATAGGCCTCCTGGTAATAGGCAATGGCTCTTTCATGTTGGCCTACCTCTGATACCAGATTTCCTAACATCAGCAGGCAACTTGCCTTGCCCAGCAAATTTCCAAGATCGGTGTATATTCTGACTGCCTCGCCCGTGTGAAAAGCTGACCTGGCATTGTTACCCTGGTAAAAAAAAACAATTCCTAAATTCTGGTTAGCTTTGGCCAAATGAAGCTCGCTTTGAATCATCTCCGAAAACTTCAAAGCCTCGGTGTAACTCTCAATTGCACCTGGATAATTTCCCTGAAAATTTTTGGCATTGCCTGCCGATAGTCTGGACCTTATCATAAACATAGTGTCGCCAAGTTCGCTTCCCATCCTATACAAATCATCAACCATTTCGAGAACCCTTTCAGGATTTCCGTAAACATCATTGGCAACAATCTTATTCATAAAGGCGGTGGCTCTAATCCTTTTGAAAGCAATTTCCTCTTCTTTGTCCCTGGAGTTTTTCTCCTTTTCGAAAGCAAGTCTATATACCTGATCAAAATATTTGTATGCCGAATCGAAGTTCAGGAAAAGAAAATACTCACCGATCTGGTTTAAAATGCTAAGTTGTGTTTTGGGATTGTTCTCCTGTCTATATTGTTCACGGAGTGAATCAGGGCTTCCGGATGCAACCGCCACCAAGCTTGTTAAAAAAGCTAATAACCACAAACCTCTTACAGGTTTCATGTGTTTATAATTTTTTGATTAAGGTCACATGGAATGGCAAGAATAATTATGCCGGTTGGTGTAAAGTATTTACATGGCCATTTCATTACATTTAATTTTTGGGTAGCCGGCCGGATAATCCTTTGCAAGGCATATACAAATTTAAACATTCTGCTGCACTATGGCATTGCGCCATTAAACATGGTACAGGCATATTTTAAACTGCATAATTTTAGAATTTCCTTACCTGAGCATTCTTCTAACCCTATTAAACTCTCCATCTACCTTTGCAGGTTTCAGGCCAAGGATATGTGCAATAAGAGGATAGAGGTCAATTACCATAAACGGGGGGTGTACATGATTATTCCTGAATGCAGGCCCCATGGCATAAAATATTGTGTGCATGTCTTTTTTTGCATTATCCCAACCATGACCTCCTTCTGTAGAAAAGTTCTCCCGTGGAGGGTTCCATCCCAGGCTCCATGTACTGTCGGCCATCACCACCAAATCGAGGGTACGGGGATTGTTTCCATAATTAAGCCTTTTGGGAAGTTGGCCTGATTTCCAAACATTAATATTTTCTACGCCGCGTAATATCTGATAAACCGAATCTTTCATTCCTTCTACTGGTTGAAGCATCAAAACCGGGTTTCCTCCGTGTGCCCGCTCAAACCAGTCTCGCCTAACATATTGGCTCAGATTGACAAATCTTTCTGCACTCAGTTGAGTCATTCCATGGTCGGAGGTAACAATTAGGTTAATCTGGCCTGCAATCGGCAGGCGGTTGAGTTTGGTTTTAAGATCGCCTACCAGGCTGTCGAGGTAAACCAACATCTGGTCAACTTCAGGAGCATCAGGGCCATAGTCGTGCCCGTGACTATCAGGCTCATGGGAATACAAAGTAATGAGTCTGGGCCTTTTTTCTATTGGAAGATTGAGCCAATAAATCACTGTATCAATTTGAGCGCTAAGCGCCACATCGTTGTCAAATTGCTTCCAATAAGTTGGTTGAATTCCCATTATGGGAGCTTCTGACCCTACCCAGAAATATGAGGCTGTAATCAACCCTTGCTTTTCGGCAGTAACCCAAATAGGCTCTCCCCCATAAAAAACAGGGTTTTCTACTGTGGTTCTGTCTCCGAGCCTGAAGGTCATATCTAATTCAGGGCAATAAAAATTATTGGCTACAATTCCGTGGTTATCCGGATAAAGGCCTGTTGCCATTGAATAATGATTAGGGAAAGTTTTAGTTGGAAAGACCGGCTTCAAATACTCAACCATAACTCCCTGTGTAGCAATACCATCAAGATTGGGGGTGGGTACACGTGCAGAATAATCCCATCTCCAGCCATCCAAACTTAGCATAACCACGTAATTTTCATTACTTACTTCATTGCTGCCGGTTAATCGGCTGCAACTGAAAGCACTTAAAGAAAAAATTACAACTAACACGATAAAAGCCTGATACAATCCGGCCCTGATTGATTGGGAGGTTTTATAATTGTTAAATAAATCTATTTGATTGTTCATCTGAGTGGAAATTGAGTTAAAGAAAGCAAAATTATCTGTTTTAAAGCAGTGCAAACATTTCCGCAAAAAAAACTCTACTTTTGAACACCAAATTAGTTAGTCAGGTTTAAAAAAGTAATTAACAAAACAGCAGAATTATAATCCCGGAAAAATTTCCCGCTGTTTTAAACAATTCTCATTCAGGCTTCCAAATGGTTGATTTATATAAA
>DATIKK010000280.1:0-4284 GCA_035477635.1 Bacteroidales bacterium
ATTATTTGCACAACCATTTTTTATGGCTACGGTTTTGGTCTAATCGGGCAAATAGGCGCCTTCCAGGGAGTGTTGCTGGCAATAGTAATTTTTATTGCGCAAATTCCTTTAAGCCGGTTTTGGCTTGCCAGGTTTCATTACGGACCGTTCGAATGGCTTTGGCGCACCCTTACATATGGCAAAGCGCAGCCGTTTGTCAAAAAAAACCTGCTCCACTAACCTTTTTGGAGGTTCGTATGCCCTCAAGGCTTGTTAAAACTCCTTTTCCCCGTTTCAAGAAATTCAATGAACCGCTCAATATTTAAATCGAAGGCATGAGGGGGTGCAAGGAGGTTTTCGTCATGGCCGAGAATCAGATAATAGGGTTGGGAATTAACACCGTAGCGCTCGGCCTGAAAGAGGCTCCACTTTTGCCCTATGGTGCGTATGCGCCTTTCCCGGCCAAACGCTGTTGAAACAAATTGCTGGTCTGCAGGCAGTTCAGTCCTGTCGTCAACAAAAAGAGATATTTTCACAAAATCGTTGGCAAGCATTTCCAAAACACGTGGATCAGACCACACATTGGCTTCCATTTTACGGCAATTGGCGCATCCCAATCCGGTGAAATCCAGAAAGATTGGTTTACCGGCCCTACGGGCAGCTTCGAGCCCTTCGTAATAATCTCTGAAGGAGAGCAATCCGTGCGGACCCACCATTACACTCTCTCCGACATAAATCGTATTTTGAGAAGTTGGGGTGTGAGTTGCCACGCCCAAACCTCGGCTCAGATCAAACTCCTGCTTGGTTTGCGAGGGAAGCATACTGCTGATGGCCTTCAGGGGCGCTCCCCATAAACCGGGAATCAGGTATGCAACAAAAGCAAAGGACGCAACAGCCAACAGCAATCTGCCGACTCCCAGATGCTTCAAATCGCTATCGTGGGCAAATTTTATTTTGCCGATCAGATAGAGACCCAGCAATAAAAACAATGCAATCCAGATAGCCAGATAAATCTCCCTGCTCAGGATGCCCCACTGACCCACGGCATCGGCTGTTGAAAAGAATTTGAGAGAAAAAGCAAGTACTATGAATCCTAAAACAACCTTCACGGTATTCATCCAACCGCCCGATTTGGGCAATGACTTGAGGGCTGCCGGAAACATTGCAAAAAGGGCAAATGGGATGGCAAGTGCCAGGCTAAACCCAAACATTCCGGCAGCAGGGGCAAACACTTCACCACTTGTGGCTGCCTGCACCAGCAAGGTGCCTACTATGGGGCCGGTGCAGGAAAAGGATACTATTACAAAGGTTAAACCCATCAGAAGCACTCCTATCAAGCCCCCGGTTTTATCAGCTTTCCCATCTAATGCAGTTGACCAACTCGCGGGGAGGGTGAGTTCAAACGCTCCCAAAAAGGAAGCGGCAAAGAGCAATAACAGAGTAAAAAAGAAAATATTGAATGCCGGACTTGTTGCTATGGCATTCAGAGCATTGGCACCAAAAATCATGGAGATGGCTATTCCTAAAATCACATAGGCAAATACAATTGTGAAACCGTAGAGCAGACCATCGCGGGTGGCACGAGATTTATTTCCTGCGTTTCTAACAAAGAAACTCACAGTAAGCGGAATCATAGGGAAAACGCAAGGAGTTAACAGGGCAAGTAATCCGCCCAGAAATCCCAATACAAAGGTGCCCCAAAACCATCCTCTTTGTGCCGCATCGCCGGGTTGTCCGGCTGCAAGTTGCTCCTCGGCAATAATTGCCTGTGGCAGTTCTGCATCCGTATCGCCTACAGGAAGGGTATCGGTGGCCGCCTCATCCTGCCCGGCTGGAATGCCAGCCACCCCACTCGCGGCAACTCCTGTTCTTGCAGGGAGGTTAAAACTAAATTCTACATAATCGGGAGGCAAACAGCGGGTATCGTCGCATGCCATATACACAAGTTCACCGCGTATTACTACAGGCTGGCTGCCTGTAACCTCTACCTGCTGCCTGAAAACCACAATGCCGGAAAACATCTGCAGCGTCATGTTAAAGTTGGGGTCGAACTTTTCAACAGGCCTGGGGTATCTTAGCTCGCCAATGGTCCGAAAGCCTGCACCTTCAACAATTTCGAAGCCCGTTGGTATGGGACCTCCCGGGGGAAGGTCGGTGCCATAAATGTACCAACCCGCGTCAATACTGGCAGAAAACCTGAGTTCGTAAAGGTTTTCGGCTATTTTTTCCTGACTAAAATTCCAGGCTACAGGTACAAGGATTTGTCCCCGAACCGGCTGTGCCGCAAAAATGGTTACTGCCAGAATTAACAGCCCAATCGGCTTTTTTAAATTATGCATATAAAATAAAGGTTTATTTGCTTAAACACTTTTTGGCTGATTTTGATTGAAATGCAGTTTATAAAACTTGTTAAAAGTTCTAAAAAAATTGAATGGACAAAGATATAATTGCTTATTCAACTTAGGCAACAACCATGGTTGCAACAAAACACAATTTAGTTCCCTGTCCAATTTTGGCAGTTTCACTTGTCCTTATACCTGCCACCCAAACAATCTGATTTCCCGATGTCAGCACCCAGGTTTCTTTTTTGACATGGACAGGTATTTTTTTTTCGGACAGCAGGTCGCTAACCTTCTTTTTTCCCTTCATCCCCAGCGGTATCAACCAATCTCCCGGTTTGGTCTTCCTGAGGGTAAGTGGAAATATCAGTTGACCGGCATCAAACCGGGCTGTGGATTCATCACTGGCAAATGCCTCGTTAAACGAAAATGGTTTTATCTCGAACCTGAACAAACTATTTCCACAACGTATTTCATAATCAGCCATTTCAATATTGTATTCTTTGTAGTCTTCTTCAGGCAGATAAGGGATGATGAAGATTTTATCACGGTCTTTGATGGCCTGATGGGTTTTTGAATGGAAAATTTTTCCGGGTTGTCCAGGCAGGCTTTCAAAAAGTTGTCTGCACACGGATGGCGAAAAATGATAATCTTTCAAAAATTCAAACAGAAGCAATCCGGGGTATGGATATTTTAGCAAGGCAGTAATACTGACAGAAATACCATTCTTTTCTTTTTTAATGCAAAGGTCTCGTTGTGTATTTACGTCCCTTTCTAAAATGGCAGAAGTGGCAGTCATCAGTTCAAAAAAATCGCGCATTGTGTGGCAAAAACCAGGGTTAAATTCTTTCAGAACAGGAATAACTTTTTTTCGCAACCTATTCCTCAAATAAATGCTTTCAAGGTTGCTTTTATCAAGCCGGAATTCGATTTTATGGATTCTGGCATATTCCTCGATTTCCTCACGAGATGCGAAAAGCAACGGTCTGATGATGTTGGCAGTTTTCTCAGGAATACCGCCAAGCCCTTTAATTCCGGTGCCACGTAAAATGTTTATTAGTAGCGTTTCAATTGAATCATCCAGATGATGTGCAGTGGC
This sequence comes from Bacteroidales bacterium, assembly GCA_035477635.1. Taxonomy (GTDB): domain Bacteria; phylum Bacteroidota; class Bacteroidia; order Bacteroidales; family UBA7960; genus UBA7960. The sequence continues at coordinate 3,418 of DATIKK010000280.1, forward strand.
AACCAGATCGTATCCGTTTTTCCTGGCTGTTTCGAGCAACCACGAGTAGCGAAGATCCCTTGCTGCTTCCTGCACCGATAGTTTATTTTCTCTGCTGTACTTTTTTGTGTCAAATTTTTTACAGAAAAAAAAGACTCCCAATTTAACTGAGGTTTGCTCAACAAGCGCCATATCCAAATCTGAATCCTTGCCTCTAAGGCAAAAATTGCAATGAGCCAGTGCAAAAGAGATACCCGACTTGTTGAAAAGATAAACCATTACCATTGAATCCAAACCTCCACTTACAGCTAATAATACCTTCCTATTGCTTCCAGCAAGTTTCTTTTTGGCAAGGTTATCGATAAATTGGTCAAAAAGGCTTTTATTTTCTGTCATAAATTTTAGCTGGAGTGACTGAGTCGTGGCGTAAAAAGATTTTTTTATTTTAAAAAAATCGTTTCTGGTGAAGACCCTCTGGCATTCTTTTGAAAAAGTACATAAAAAGAAAATATTCACAAAGTTAACGATGATTGTTGGTTTTCATGGCATTGCAATTAACTCAAACTGCTAATCATGTATTTATCTATTTTAACAATCAATTCTTACAAAGAAAACTTAATCATTCTGGAAAGAATGATTGCCAAAACTGAAAATAACTAATCTCAAATAATAAAACTCTTGCCGCAGGAAAAACAAGACCTGGCAAGTTTTCGGATCTTAAAACTAAATAATTTAGCTAAAAAGTAACTTATCGAAACTGGAAGCGTCTAACAAGGTAAAAGAAACAAATTGCTTCTATAGTTACAACTAAGGCTATGGCTCATAAGTGTAATTTGAAATGCATGTTTAAGTAAAGTGGTTTTGGTTTCCTTTAATTGGTTTGTTTGT
>DATIKK010000281.1:0-42641 GCA_035477635.1 Bacteroidales bacterium
CGGGTGTAAGCTCAATGGTTTTTGGCGTCATAGGTTGCTCTTCGATTTTGTTGTTTTCGCATCCTGTAAAGCTGGTGGAAAGAATAAAAGTAAAAAAAAGCAAATGATGATTTTTCATCCGTAAATAGTTTTTAAACTGTTCAAAGTATCAGGATAATTTTAATGCAGCATATGTTTACCAAAATTATGCCATTTGCAGGTAGTTTAGATTTTTACAGGCGAAAAGGCACCTATCTGAACTCGAATTGGTGAAAATCAGGATAACTGATCTTGACCGAAATGCTCAATGCAGCTTGCTGCCCAGCAAATGAATGAATTCAGCCCTTGTTTTATCGGTGAGAAATGCGCCTGTAAAATCACTGGTTGTAGTAACAGAGTTTTGCTTCTGAATGCCCCGCATCATCATACAAAAGTGGTGGGCTTCAATAACCACTGCAACGCCAAGTGGATTAAGAGTTTCCTGAATGCAGTTTTTAATTTGCATGGTAAGTCTTTCCTGCACCTGCAGCCTGCGCGCAAAAGCATCGACTACCCGCGGAATTTTACTCAAGCCAACGATATAGCCATTGGGTATATAGGCAACATGTGCTTTGCCGACAAAGGGAAGCATGTGGTGCTCGCATAGCGAATAAATTTCAATGTCTTTTACAATCACCATTTGCCGGTAATCTTCCTTAAACATTGCCGACTTTATGATTTCGTAAGGGTTCAGGTCGTAACCGTGTGTAAGGAATTGCAGTGCTTTTGCTACCCTCTCAGGGGTTTTCTCCAGGCCTTCGCGCGTGGGATCCTCCCCTATCAATTCAAGAACATGATAATAATGCCCCGAAAGAGCTTTAATTTTTTTGGGATTAAAAAGGTCAATCTTCTCGTAATCGTCCATTTTGTTTTCAATGGCCATCTCCTTATCTATTTCTGATGACATGGCTTGATAGTTTTAATTATGATCAGGTCCAAAGTACTCTACCGAGTTTTTTTCTGTTTCGTAAAGTTTTATACAATGTAAAATTGCGCCAAGTTGCATAACCGGGACTTCGAGTTGTTGCCAGATTCCAACGGCTAAGGACTCGGTTGAAGCAATTTTCCCAGCCATGAAATCAACCTCCAGATTCAGGTTTTTATGATCAAGTTTCTCAACCACAAACCGGTTGATGACAGCGCTCAGATCCTTCAGGTTGACCAGAAATCCTGTATCCGGGCTTAGGTGGCCTTTTACTGTTACGTACAATACGTAATTATGTCCATGCCAAAGCGGATTGGAACACTTCCCAAACACCTCAAGGTTTTTCTGATCGTCCCATTCGGGTCGGAACAGCCGGTGCGCGGCATTGAATGTTTCCCTGCGGGTGATATACACCATTGAATCTGCCATGGCATTGAAATACAGCAAAGGTAGAGCAAAATATATAATATCGGGAAGGAATTTACCCGGATTATATTTAGTTGCATGCTGATAATTGGGTGATTACCCTATGCGTGCTGAATACTAAACAGAAATCACCGCCGATGGTTCATTCAGCCTGTACAATGGCAAATCCATTTCGCCATGGTGAAAAAATGCAGGTGCAATGCTTCTGAGATTATACCGCAGCGTCATGGATTGGGCGTATGCCCCGCACGACCTTATCAACAGTAAATCGCCCCTTGATGTTTCGGGAAGGGGATAATCTTTGGCAAAAACATCGCTCGATTCGCAAACCGGACCTACAACATCATAATATTGAATTTTCCCATCCGAAAAAGGATTTTCGATTTTATGCAAGGCCTGATAAATGGCAGGACGCAGCAGTTCGGTCATTCCGGCATCAACTACAACAAATTGTTTATCAATGCCTTTTTTAACAAAAAGCACTTTTGTAACAAGGGTGCCACACTGGGCAACCAGGCTCCTTCCCAACTCGAAGTGTACTTTCACATCAGCAGGGATTTGCAAATTACGGGCAATCGTGCCGAAAAATGACTTAAAGTCGGCTACCGGAAATTCTGCCGGATTTTCGTAATTCACCCCCAGGCCGCCACCAAGATTAAGCATTGTTGCCCCATAGCGCGAAATTTCGAAACTGCTCCATATTTCCGATGCCTTTCTGGCAAGCAAATGGAAAGGCTCAGGGGAGACAATCTGTGAACCGATGTGAAAATGAAGTCCCATAAACCTCAAATAAGGGCTGTGTGCGCAAAGATCGAGCGCCCTTTGAATATACACGATGGGTATTCCGAATTTGTTCCCGTTAAGTCCGGTGGTAATTTTCTGGTGCGTATTTCCATCAACATCAGGGTTTATCCTCAGGGCTACGCTGGCTACCGTTTGGCAGGATTCAGCATGGCTGGCAATAACTTCAAGTTCTTCAACCGACTCGACATTTAAGCAAAATATTCCTGCCTTTATGGCAGCCAGAATTTCGGTATCGGTTTTGCCCGGTCCTGCAAAAACAATACTTTGAGGCTTAAAGCCTGTTTCAAGGGCAAGCGCTATTTCATTTCCGCTAACGCTATCAATGCCAAGGCTATGGTCTTTCATAACCTCAAGGATTGGTTTAAGGTAATTTGCCTTCATGGAGTAATGCAATACAAAACCATTGCGGGCAGCCTCAGAAGCAGCCAAATGTACTGTATGCTTCAGCAGGTTCATGTCGTAAAGGTAGGCGGGGGTAGGTAAATCAGTCAAAATCATATTAAAGCAGTAAATATAAAATCTTAAACAAATTCACGTCTTTCGAAAAATCATAAAATCTTTGTGGGAGTTGACACAATAAATGATTTTCGATGTCAGGTTGCTTTTCAGGATCTGACAAAACCCATAATTTTCAGACCAAAAATGCAGGGTGCAAAGGAAACATCAGCAAATCAATTTGTGAATTTTCTTATGGTTTATAACATTTTTTTATCTTTGTGTTAAAATTTTAACATGATTTCTATTTCCTCAGCCATTGATGAAATCATAAGCAACTCCCCGTACCTGGATGAGGCGCTTTCGGAGGGATTGATAAATATTTCGGCCTTAGCGCGCAGCATAATGCCTGAGGTGGAACGACTTACAAAAAAGAAGGTAAGAGAAAGTGCCGTTGTAATGGCACTGCACCGGAGGCCGCAAGGTCATGCATTTAAAGTGAGCAAATGGCTGAAAACCTACATGAGCAGCATGGGCGACATCATTGTGCGCTCGGGCCTGAGCGACCACACTTTCGAAAACAGTGCAAGCCTGATTTCCTGTCAAAGGCAGCTTATGAAAACTATTTTAAAGGAGAACGACTTGTTCTGTACATTTTCTCAAGGCATTAGAGAAACCACCATTGTGGCAAGCAATATCCTGAGCGACTCTATCGATAAAATATTCGAATCGGAAAAAAGGCTGGCCAGAAAAACCGGCCTTGGCTCCATAACCCTTTTGTTGCCTAAAAACAACACTGAAATATCGGGTGTATATTTCGTAATTCTGAAACAATTGGCCTGGGCGGGAATCAACATTTGTGAAATCATTTCCACCTCCAACGAAGTATCGCTTATTTTTTCGGAGCAGGATGTTTCGCAGGCCTTTCCTATTCTGATGAATCTGAAGCGGAGATGGTAATTGCTACAACGTCTGGTACAGGGTTTCGATCCAGCGGTCTTCGGTAATGAAAAACCGCCCCCAGGATTCCCATTCTTTCAGGATTCGGATTGATTTTGCCTGCTCAAGAGTAAGTCCCAGCTTTTTAGCATTGCTAACGGCATTCATGGATTTTTCAAGATTGGCGATATAGGAGCGGAACTGCTCCATGTTGTATATCGGTCCATGCCCTCCTATAATGATAACATCATCGGGATAGTTAGCCGATATCCATTTGAGATGCTCAAGAAACCTCAGGGGATTTCCTCCGTTGGCAACATCAACAAAAGGAAAATTGTCGGCAAAAAGCAAATCGCCCAAAACCAGCACTTTGCTTGCCGGGAAATAAATGATCGCATCGCCGGAAGTATGCCCACCCGGCAGATGAATTATTTCAAGTATCTGTTCGTTAAAATCAAGATGTAAGCGGTCGGTGAAAGTGATATCGGGCCAGGCCTCGCGGGGCAATGCAGCAATCTGCCTTGTACCCTGAACCTGAACATTACTTACAAAATCCTTCACAAACCTGTGGGCAATGATGGTTGCTTTAGCGCCAAACATGGCATTACCACCTGTATGGTCAGCGTGGTGATGTGTATTTATGAGGTATTCGACCGGAAGGTTTGTTAGTTGTTCAATGGCAGCTTTTAGTTGTGGTGTTGTTTGCTGGTATGCTGCATCAATAAGCAGGGCGCCATCAGGCCCGAAAAAAAGCACGGTCGCTACACCCGGTTCGACAAACAGCCTGTAGATACCCGGAGCAACCTCAGTAGTGGCAACCTGCATAAGGCTCCAGTCACGCTGGGCCGAAACAGAGATGGGTAAAAATAACAACAGCAAAATTAATTTCTTCATCTGGCATGGATTCTTTTGATGGAATTCTTTAGCATTCTAATAAACAATTTGAACAACCCAATGTTTGAACAGGGATTGTTAATGCTCATTCACTTTATAAAAAACATTACAGTCTTTTTGCGGCTTTGCGTTAGATTTTTTTACTACAACATACACAAAGACAAACGCAAACATTACAAATGCTTATCTGTTTCGTTCTAATAAAAATTCACGGCCGAAACACCGAACTGGAGAAAACTCTTTACACTATTCAATTACGGCAGCTTATGTTGCCAGCGCTTTCAGCAGCGCCTCATCCACTTCGGGTTCGGAGGGTTGCGGAGGCCTGTTGTCGAAAATGTTTCCATCGCGGCCGATAATGTAAAACGTGGGGATCCATCTTACCTGGTAAAGCGCTGGCGCACCGCGCTCCCGGCCGGGAGTTACCATGTGGGTTCCTGTTATGCCGTGGTGCTCAACTGTAGAGCGCCATGCATTGTTGTCGGTATCAATGGATACATACAGAAAAACAAGGTCTTCCTGATCGGCAAGTCGTTTTTTCAACTCTGCTGCAGGTGGCACCTGCCTCATACAAGGTCCGCACCAACTTGCCCAAAATTTCAGGTAAACCACTTTTCCACGAAAGTCGCTAAGGGATACTTCCTGGCCGTTGATCTCGGTTAGTGTAAAGTCCGGTGCAGGCTGGCCGGGCATGAGAGCCTGAATGGCCTCCCATGTGCGGGTAACCCTTCCTTTCAAATCTTCGGAAACTGCAGTCGCCAAAAAGTTGTCGAGCATTGCGCGGGCTTTGTCAATTTCTCCAAAATTGAACTCCCTGTTGATGGATATGGCGCGGGCAAACTCGCCTGAAAGAGAGGGTATCATTTCGCTTGCCTGCATGTAAAGCATCTCGTTGACAGAAACATTATCGGCAAACTGCTCAGGATTCAATCCAATATTAAAATTTAAATACGCAAGCAAAAAGTTGGAATAAGCTTCGCTGTTAAGAAGGTTATCGTTAAAAATATCCGGATAGCTTAAAAAATCAAAAAAACCTTCAGGCATCACCGGAGGAAGCTCAAGCTGATTGAGTCTTTGGTGGTTTGCCGGATAGCCCAACAAGCGGTTTTTTGCTCCGTATTGCATCTCAGCGGTAAAAAAGGTAACGAATGGCTCCGACAGATCAGCATTGTAATGGTAATTTGCAAGGTATTCCAATTGAACATTCAAAACGCTATCAACAATGTTTTTGAACACTTCGGGGGTTGATACCATAGCGGCATTGTTAAAAAATGCCGTACCCAAATTGAAACCCAGGTCCCTTTGATAGCTTACTAAAAAAGTATTGTTTGACTCAGTTTCGCCGGTAAACGTGATGGTGTTTATCCAGTCAGAGGCATCGGCCTCTATTTGTAGGTTGTCGCCGGGTTCCAGAAAAAGTTGAATAGCGGTACGGCCATTTCGCAATGTAGCAGCTATTGGTCCGGGTATTTCAAAAGATACCTCAAAACGGTTCTCCGGGCCGGGTTCAAGTGTGATAATTTCGCGCTGATTGTTGGTAAAATCACTAAAGAATACTAATTCAACAGGTTCTCCGGTAGGATTTTGAACCACTCCGGTAAGTTGTACCTGTTGGTTTTCGGCAGGGCGGAAGCCGGTAAACAGCGTTGCTATAATTGCAATTGTGAAAAAAATTCTCATAGTATAAAAATTTGAAGGTTACAAAGCAAGTGCATCTTTCAGCACCTGGTCTATTTGCGGATTACTTGGTCGCGGAGGACGATTATTAATTATTTTGCCATCCCTTCCGATAAGGAAGAATGTAGGGACACCTCTCAAATTGTATGCCTTGGGTACCTCATGGTCGAACCCCGGCACATTGAGATGAACTCCCTGAATCTGATGTTGTGCAACAGCATTACGCCAGGCTGCCTCGTCGGTATCAACAGAGATGTATAAAAACACCAGGTCAGTTTCATTTTCCAAGCGTTTTTTCAGCTCTTTTGCATAAGGGATTTCCCTCAAACATGGCCCGCACCAGCTTGCCCAAAAGTCGAGATATACAACCTTGCCTGCATAATCAGAAAGGGAAACTGGATGCCCGTCAATGTCGGAAAGGGTGAACTGTGGTGCCGGCTGACCAGGCGCTAATGCCATTACGGCATCGTATTCGCCTAAAACTATATCAATTATTGACGGATTAGATGCAACTGCCATAAACCTGTTGTGCAGAGCAGTAGCAGCATCAAGTTCCATGAACCCCAGACCCATAATCACCATTTCGGCCAATACCATCTCGCGCGACAGGCCTGGTAATTCCTTTTCTGCAAGGTTGAACATCTGTTCTGCAAAGGACAAGTCAGAATTTGCATCTCCTGTCTCTTCCATTTTCCTGTTGAGGTACAATTGCAAAAATCTGAAATAAGGCCTGGATTTGGCATATTGGTCGCTAAACAACCCTTCATTTTCCAAAAAAGAGTAAAATCCTTCGGGAAGCTGGGGTTCGCCGGCATCGGGGTTGAAATAGGAGAATGCCATAGGGTACTCAAGCAGCAGGTTATACTTTTCGTACAAAAAATTGGTTTGCATCAGCGAAACAAAATCCTTATCAAATTTTCTAAAGTTTTCGTGATTTTCGAGGTATGTCATCTTGTCGTTGTATCCCTGGCTTGCAGTGTCTAAAAATTCTTCAGCGCTGAGGTAGCCGGCCATATTGAGTACTATTGCCCTGTTGTGCTTACGTTCAACCTCAATAGCATAGGAAACAAGAAACTGGCTTTCCAAAGCGCCCTCGCCCTCAACAACAGGCGCTGCATCAGGATTTGTTTCATCCAGGGTAACATTGACCTTAGCTCCCGGAGCAAGATAAAGCATTACATTGCGCCTTGGAACCCTTATGTGAACAAACTGGCCTTCAGTGAGAGGAAGCGTGGCAGAAAAAGCGTTGTTGGCATCAAGAGTAACCTCGATTCGCTCCATAGGATTGCCTACCAAATGCTTAAAATAAAAAATATCTACTTTTTCACCGGTAGGATTATTTACAACTCCACTTATGGTTGCTTCTTTGGCAGCAGGCTTGCATGCAGCAAAAATCAACGCAGCAGCAATCAGAAATAACCATTTTTTCATAAAAAAAATACCTGAGCTGTATTTTTCGTTTAATCCCCTTTTCAATCTATTCTCACCCTTGTCAGGGTTTTGTAAAAACTGTTCCCTTTCCATGACTCTGATTTTTGTATTATTATTGTGAAGTGTAAAATTATAAAATCCATAAGAACACGAATTTATAGTTTGCAATATTTTAAATAGCCGGAAAACACAATTACAAAAAGTGTTACCAGCACGCTTACAATGGCTGCCGGGAGTGCAACCCTTGGGTCGTCGCCAAAAAAGGTGAAAGCTGTTACTGCTGCAAAAGCGCTGCTTTTTGTTGTCAGCATAAAAGTGCTGCTAACTAGGAAGGGTCTTGCGTACCCAAGTTTGCGCATTAGTGCAAAATATCCGAATCCCACAAAATACATCGCAAAAACAAAAATTCCTGTAATCAAAGCCAAAGAATAGAGTTCGGCGAACAATACTTCAGCGCTCATGCCCATAATAGGTGCAATAACAAGGAAAAACCCCCATTTAATAACGCTATCTTTAGCCCTGGTTACTCTTCCGACAAGGAATGGTAGCCGCAGCACCCTGCTGATAAGCAAAGGAAGGAGAATTGTTTTTATCATTATCAGAAATATGTCCAGAGGATTTATTTTTGCCTGTCCAAGCAACAAAAACATTATTGCAGGGGCAAAAATCATGGCAAAAAGGTGCAGACCAAATACTCCTGTAACCGAAAATTTTTCATCGCCCTTCAAAAGTGCAGAGAAAGGTACTACCGAGGGCCCTGGAGGTGATGCAACCAAAAGCGCCATACCTACAAAATAGGGGAAATAAGCTTCATTACCCATAAGCAACCATCCCAAAACCAAAACCACAATTCCGAAAACCAAATAATTGAGCAGCGCCGACCATGCCAAAGGAGCCACTACCTTTTGCAATGGCCACCAATTGCGAAAAGAAAAGCCTGAAGTGGCAAAAATCATCACCACACCCAGGGAGTAAACCGAAATTTCGGCCAAAAACCTCAATCTTTCCCCAAAAATAAAACCCACAACAAGGGCCAGGGATAGGACAAAATCGCGGTGGTTAATAAATTGAAGAATCTTATACATCAGGCAAATGTATGAAAGTCAAACAGCTTTTTTAGTATATTTGTTTATCTAAGAAAATTATATTTCCGGCACACCATGCAGGTATTTTACGCAGAATGGAGAACTGACAGCAACATTGTTGCGCTAAGTGAAGAAGAATCGTATCATGCGGCAAGGGTGCTCAGGTTGGGTGTTGGACAACAACTGCTCATAACCAATGGCCGGGGAGATTGGTGCAAGGGTTCCCTGATTGTATGCAACCATAAGGAATGTTTAGTGGAAATTACCGAAAAAGGGTCTAAACCCCAGCGCCCTGTTAACCTGCACTTAGCTTTGGCTCCAACCAAAAATATAGACCGGTTTGAGTGGTTTCTTGAAAAAGCCACCGAATGCGGTATTGATGAGATCACCCCCATATTTTGTGATTTTAGCGAAAGAACCAGCATAAAGCCCGACCGGCTTAAAAAAATCCTGATTTCGGCTATGAAGCAGTCGTTGCGCGCATACCTTCCTGTGTTGAACCCTGAAATTAAATTCAAAGCATTTATTCAGAAAGATTTCAAAGCAGTGAAAATGATTGCCCATTGCAAAAATGGCAGCAGGAATGGTATTGCTGAACACTATTTGCCCGGGCAAAACGCCTTGCTTTTGATAGGACCGGAGGGCGATTTTTCGGATGATGAAGTGCAGGCAGCCTTAAACAAGGGTTATCAGCCCGTAACGATGGGTCAATACCGCCTGCGTACCGAAACGGCCGCCCTGGCAGGCTGTGTTCAGTTGAATTTGATGAATGGGTTGTTGTGAATAGGTTTTGAAAGTTACCGTGGATTTAATGATTTTGTGACGGGTAGATTTGTTTATGGATAAACCTTAAAGCGCCTTTGCTGCTTTGGGTGAAAAAAATCTCAATCCATGACGCCAGGAAAAAAGTAATGCAATTACCGATTCTCAACCTTGTTGTATATTTAGCAAAAAATTTGTCCTATGAAACCCAAAAGTTTTTCAATTCAATTTAACAGGAGTGGCGAATGGATGTTGTTTTATAAATCTTTAAAAAAGACAAAAGAATGTCGCCTTCAAGTGCATAACGGCTTATCAGGTCCTATCACCGGGAGGGTTCTGAATGCTCTTCTTTTGCTGATTTTTCTATTCGCATCACAACATCTGCATTCTCAAGACCGCATCACCGGCCACGCTTTTGCAACCCGCTCGGAGGTGATAGCTCAAAACGGAATGGCAGCTACAAGCCACCCGCTTGCTACTCAAATTGCCGTGGATATTCTGCAAAAAGGAGGAACGGCTGTTGATGCAGCCATTGCCGCAAATGCCGCTCTGGGATTGATGGAGCCAACAGGCTGTGGAATAGGCGGCGACCTGTTTGCAATTATCTGGTGCTCCAAAACCAAAAAACTTTATGGTTTGAATGCCAGCGGTCGTTCACCAAAAGGCCTGACCCGCGAATACTTTATCGAGAATGGCTACGAAATGATACCCCAAAGGGGACCTTTGACGGTTTCAGTTCCCGGAGCGGTTGACGGGTGGTTTGAGATGCACCGGAAATTTGGCAGATTGCCAATGAGCGATGTTTTGCAACCGGCCATAGATTACGCCATTAACGGCTTTCCTGTTACCGAACTTATAGCCTATTACCTGGGGAGATCTGCAGGAGTTTTAAGCCGCTTCCCCAATTTTAAGGAAACATTTATGCCTACGGGAAGGATGCCCAAAAAGGGGGAGATATTTCGCAATCCATTCCTGGCAAACACTTATAGGATTCTTGCAACCCAGGGCCGTGATGCTTTCTACAAGGGAGAAATTGCAAGAGTAATAGACAGGCATATGCGCGAAAACGGAGGTTTCCTGAGCTTCGAAGACCTTGCAGCGCATTCCAGCGAATGGATAGAACCGGTTTCGACAAACTACCGAGGATATGACGTATGGCAACTGCCGCCAAACAGCCAGGGAATTTCCGTTCTGCAAATGCTTAACATTTTGGAGGGTTTCGACATTGCCTCAATGGGGTTGCACAGCCCTGAGTACATTCACCTTCTGGTAGAGGCTAAAAAGCTGGCTTTCGAAGACAGGGCAAAATATTATGCCGATATGCATTTCAATAAGGTACCCGTGGAGTGGCTTATTTCAAAGGAATATGCCGCAGAGCGCAGAAAACTTATTAACCACAACAGGGCTGCCCGAAGGGTTGAGCCGGGCATTCAAGCGGCTCCTAACACCATCTACCTTGCAGTAGCCGACAGGGAAGGGAATATGGTTTCACTCATTCAGAGCAACTTCAGGGGGATGGGTAGTGGAATGACGCCTCCCGGATTAGGTTTTGTGCTGCAGAACCGGGGCGAAAGCTTCAACCTGGAAACTGGTCATTTCAACACCTTTGAACCCGGCAAAAGGCCATTTCACACAATCATCCCCGGATTTGTAACTAAGAACGGCGAACCGTTTATGAGTTTTGGGGTAATGGGTGGAGATATGCAACCACAGGGTCAAGTTCAGATTCTGGTTAACATGATTGATTTCGGAATGAACCTTCAGGAGGCCGGCGATGCGCCCCGGATACAGCACAGCGGCTCTTCAGAGCCTACGGGGCAACAAATGACTGATGGCGGTGTTGTGAGCCTTGAGTACGGGTTTCCTTACGAAACAATTCGTGCACTCATGGAAAAAGGTCATGTGATTCAATGGGATCACGATGGGTTTGGCGGATACCAGGCAGTGATGTGGGATAGAATAAACAGGGTTTTTTATGGCGCCTCAGAATCGCGAAAAGACGGTCAGGCAGCAGGATTTTGACAACTGAAATTCTAAAGTGATACAATTTTCCAAACCTGGTTAGAACATAACAGAATTCAGGAAAGGGAAAGGTTTTTTGACATCAGTCCATGAGAGCAGTAATACAACGTGTAGAAAGGGCAACAATTGAAATTGACGGGAAATTACATGCAGCCATCGGTAAGGGTTTGCTGGTGTTGTTAGGTATAATCATCGACGATAATAAGGAAGATATTGAATGGCTTTCGGGGAAAATAGCACGTTTGCGAATTTTCGATGATGAGAACGGGGTTATGAATTTGTCCCTGGATGAAATTAAAGGTGAAGTCCTGGTCGTGAGCCAGTTCACACTTCACGCCAGCACCAGGAAAGGGAACCGTCCGTCGTATTTCCGGGCTGCCAATCCTGATTATGCAATCCCTTTGTATAAGAATTTTATTGCTGCAATGGAAAACCAAACGAACTTGCAAGTCAAGGCGGGGGTATTTGGAGCGGAAATGAAAATCACGCTTGTAAATGATGGTCCCGTTACGATTATTATCGACTCCAAATCAAAGGAGTAGCCCAAGTCATCAACAAAATGACATTACAGGGAACACCGGAAAAACTGACTGGTGGATTATGACCACTGAAGTGCTGTATTTTAGGGAGCATACCATTATGTCAACTCTTACCGACGAAGATTTTGGCAAACGTAATTTTACCCGTCGTATGCCCATTTTAGCCACACAGCCCCCCAGGAAAAACCTCCTCCGAAAGCGGTCAATATAACATTGTCGCCCTTTTTCAATTGTTTTTCCCAATCCCACAGGCAAAGGGGTATGGTAGCATTGGTAGTGTTACCGTAACGGTTGATGTTTATCATCACTCTTTCCATTGGAACTCCTGAGCGCCGGGCGGTTGCCTCAATAATCCTCAGGTTGGCCTGATGTGGCACCAGCCAGGCTATATCATCTTCCGAAAGGTTGTTGCGTTTAATAAGCGATTCAGAGATATCGGCCATGTTGGTTACCGCAAATTTGAACACCGTTTGCCCTTCTTGGTAAACATAATGTTCGCGTGCATCAATGGTCTGATAGCTTGGCGGCTTAACAGAGCCCCCGGCTTTCATATGCAGATAAATTCTTCCGGAGCCGTCTGTTCTGAATTCATGATCCATTATACCCAGCGGCTCTGTGGTTGGTTCAAGCAAAACCGCAGCAGCCCCATCCCCAAAAATTACACAGGTTTGCCTGTCGGTATAATCTATTATCGACGACATCTTATCAGCACCAACCACAACAACTCTTTTATACCTGCCTGATTCTACAAATTGAGCGCCAGTAACCAATCCATAAATAAATCCGGAGCAAGCTGCATTTAAATCAAAACTGAATGCGTTCTTAATGCCCACTTTATCGCTTATCACATTGGCAGTGGCCGGAAATTTCATGTCGGGGGTTACCGTGCAGCAAATCAATAAATCGACTTCATCCGGGTCAATGCCTCTTTTTGCCAGCAACCCTTTTACAGATTCTGTCGCGAGATCGGATGTGCCCAAGCCCTCCCCTTTTAGAATCCTGCGTTCTTTAATTCCGGTGCGGGTGGTAATCCATTCGTCGGTAGTGTCGATCATGGTTTCCAACTCACGGTTAGAAAGGATATAATCAGGAACATACCCGTGAGATGCTGTTATGGCAGCATAAATCCTTTGCATAGGCAAAAACAATTCCTTAAACAAAGAAAATTTTAAACATCGTCGGTATTTATTACCTGGTCAATAGCCATGCGGATTTTCTCGGCAATACCAGCCTGATAAACATTTTTTGAAAGCAGCAACATATTTTTTATTGCCTTGCCGTTTGATATGCCGTGTCCGATAAGCACTGTGGCATTTATGCCAAGTATTGGCGTTCCGCCGTAATTCTCATAATTGAACCTCGAAAAGTATGGATCATCGCCATAGCCCCGTTTTGCAATCATCCTGAACATGGTTTCCATGTTTTTCAGCAGGATGTTGCCTGTAAAGCCATCGCAAACCACCACATCGACACTGTCCTTGAAAAGGTCGCGACTTTCAACATTACCGATAAAATTAAAGTCGAACGAATCCTTCATCAGGCGGTAGGCCGATTGGGTAAGAAGATTTCCCTTTTCTTCTTCTTCGCCTATATTGAGCAGACCTACCTTTGGATTCTCTATACCGAAAACATTTTTGGCATAAATTGATCCTATAAGACCAAACTGATACAACACATCGGGCTTGGTATCGGGATTGGTGCCTACATCAATCAAAACGCCAACGTTGCCATTTTCTTTGGGAATAATTGCCGTGGTAGCAGGGCGGATCACTCCATTAACCGCATGAACACTGTACATCGACCCTACCAGCATAGCTCCTGTGTTACCCGCGCTTGCAAAAGAGTCAATTCTGCCCTTTTTCAAATGTTTGAAGCCAAGTGCTATGCTTGAGTCGGGTTTTTGGGTGAATGCTTTGGTGGGCTGATCGCTCATCCCGATTACTTCAGGAGCATGCACAATTTCAAACAATTCAGGCTTAGAACCCTGTTTGCTCAGTTCGTCATTAATCAATTTATCATTACCAAAGAGGACAATCCTGTCTGTTTCAGGCAATTCCTTTTGGGCAAGAATGGCCCCGGCAATAGTTTCACGGGGAGCATAATCGCCTCCCATAACATCTAAGCCAATTCTCATATTAATAAGGATTGGTGAATTTAAAACAAAGAACCTTAAGCTGTGGCAGCCTTCTCAATGGCCTGCTGCCCGCGGTAATGGCCACATTCGGGACACACCCTGTGCATGAGTTTCATGGCTCCGCAATTGGAACAAGTGGTCAAGGCAGGTTCAGAGGCCTTGTAGTGGGTCCTCCTTTTGTCAGTGCGCGATTTCGAAAATCTGGTTTTTGGATTTGGCATGGTTGAAAAAAATAAAAAAATTTCTAATTATCAAATTTTAAGCCTTTCAAAGCGTTCCAGGGCGAAGAATCAGGATTCAGAGCCTGGGAATCTTTGCGAGTCATGTATTGCCGCAATTTTTCAAGATGAGCAGGGTTACATCCGTCGGTCCCATCGCTATATTGCGCATGTACGTGCCTCATCGGAAGGCCAAGATGAATATACTCATAAACATACTGGGCTATGTTAAAGTGACTTTCTCCTGAGGGTATAATAACTATTTCGTCTGTTTGTTCTTCAAAAGTTTCGCCAAATTTTACGAACAATCTTTTGTTTACATCAATTGGTTGCTGGTAAGTTTCGAGACAGAGATCACACACCAGTTCAACATTCCCTTTTATCGAAAAGTATAGCGACATCATTGAATTCTGCTTGTCGAGCATCAATTCAAGTGAAAGGTTTCCCTTTTTAATTTCCGAATGCTCGAAACAGGAAAAGAAATCCTCCTTTACCTCTAACAAAAACTTATGCTTGCCGAACAACAGACCGGCAAAGGCTATGTTAAACGGTGCAAGGTAATTCACAATGCTTTCTTTTAAAAGGCTGCAAATTTAACACTATAAAGCATAATAACCAAATTACCCAAACACGTGAAAATCAATAGCAACTCAGATATGATGACTATTTTCCTCCAAATGACCTCAATAAAAAGATTATTTGAAAGCTTTTTCAAGTAAGCCGTCCCCACCTAATTTAAGTCTGAAAAAATACCGGGGAACGTCTTTCCCTGCCAAATGATCAACATATAGTTTAGCCAGGTACTGGCCAAGCATGAATCCTTGTCCCCGAAGTCCCAGAAACAATCCTTTTTCAACATCTATTACCATTTTCGGTTCAATGTAATAACCAGCCCACAGAGCCTGAAACCCAACGGCGGCAATTTCCGGTATCCAATCAACAAAAGTCTCCGCAACAATGGAGGCAAAATCCTGGCTGTTAATTTTCAGGTTTTTATCAGTTTCAATCGGTTCGACCGCCGGAGAAGCACAACCAATAATCTGGCCTGTTTCGCCAAGTTGCTGCCCATATACTGCAACAAATCCTTTGTAGTTTCTCCGGTCAATGAGCATATCGAGCGGTCGGCCCTCCACCCCAAGCATTGGCAGGCGTCTGGTAATAAAAGCCTGATGTTTAACCGGGTAAAGGCTTGTTTCTATTCCAAGCATCCTTGCAAAATGGTTGCCTTTGTCGCCTAAAGCATTGATAAATACAGGTGTATGGTATTCGACATATTCACCGTTGTGGTTGCGCACAATGGCTTTAAATTTTGAAGAATCTTGCTCAACCGATATCAGGCTGCAATTTTCCATCAATGTTCCACCACGAGCTATACCAATTTTACGAAGTACTTCTATGACCTTACCCGGTGTAGCTTGCCAGCATTCGCTGGTTTTGAGAGCTGCAATATATTTATTGTTGGTGGAGTTGAAATAGGGAGAAACTTCCATTTTAAACTGTGAAGGATTAAGCATTACCGCTTTTTGCCAGGCCATTGAGTCTTCAAGTGCTTTATACATTGCCTGGTCGTGGGCAAAGGTTACGTAATTTATCTGCCGGAAATCTATATTTCCATAATGTTGGAGCTCTTGGAACAGCAAAAGGTTTTGACGGGCAATTTCGGTTAGCTCAGGCAAAGAAAACACTGGTCTTCCTCCGGCAATATTTCTCCAGGAGGCACCAAAACCTGCGTTGATCATCAAAGGTTTATACCCAGCCTCAGCAAGGAAGCGGAACAGAGCGCTTCCTCCAATTCCGCCACCTGCTACCAGCGCCCCTGTTTCAATAATTTGCCTCCTGGCAATGCCAAAGTTTGTTACTATCCTGACGGGCAAATTTCGCGGAAGCAGTTCACCGATGGTAAGTTGGTTCGACATCGGACCTCTTGGTGTTGACCCTCCGATCAACTCAATGCCCAATGGCCGGAGGTTTTGCTTTAACCTTTGCAAGCAACGCTTCCCCCTGCAGGGGCCCATTCCCAGATGGGTAGTGTGTTTAACCTCTTCAACCGAAACATACCTGCGCTGGCCTATTATTGTAAGAACATCGTTGAGGGGAACATCATCGCAATGGCACATGAATATTTCCTGGCATGGCTCTTCGGTATATTCACTGAACGGCAATTGTTCAGGGTATTCGCTCTTTAATATAAAGCCTCTTACATGCAACTGCCTTTCGGCTGTCATTCCGTGAGCTTTAACCCGGGCAACGTGAGTCAGGTTTTTTTTGCGTAAAATTCGTTCGATTATCCCTTCACCCAAAATATTAGCGTTATTATCGACAAGAAAAACCTGCTCCCCTTCGGTCATATCAAACTCTATCGGAAGCATAAAAGTACCTTTCGGAATGTTATATCCAAATATGGCTAATCCCGGGCACTGGTAAACACAATCCATGCAGCCGATGCATTTTTCAAAATCTATTGCGGGAATGGTACTCGTCGATGATTTTGTTATGGCACCGTATTTACAGGCAAAAACGCATGGATTACATGCAAATCCATACAGGCAGTCAATCTGAACGAACGGTTTCTGCATCCTTTCAGGAGTAGGAATTTCGGGATCCTCAAGTATTTTAAGCGGATGCTGCTGTGAATCAATATATTCTTTCGATACCAGGAGATAGTCATCGTAATTAAATTGAATTTTCATGTTTTCGATGACCTCGTAGGCAACCTGCTTACCCCTCAGTACGGCGCTGGTTCCTTCTCCAATGCGAAGAGCATCACCGGCGCCATAACAATGCCTGCCGAATATCTCCTTACCTTTTTCAAGCAGGGCATCATCAGGCATCAATCCGGTGCAAATGTTAATGGCGTCAATCCCCTCAAGCACTTTTTCTGTTCCCCTGACAGGTTCAAAGTTCACGGCTTTTGCTATTACGGCTCCTCTTATACCGTCACCTTTTCTGTTGGGCAGCGCTTCCAGGATAATGTGCGACAAAAGAACGGGAATCCCAAGCCTCCGAACCCTGTTAGCCTGCACCGGGAAGCCCCCTTCACGCGCTTGTGCCTCGATTATAGCTTTTACCCTTGCGCCCGCCTGGGTTAACTGGTAACTTGTAAGGTAGCCAATGTTCCCGGCTCCAACAGTTAGCACATTCCGGCCAAGCAAGGTCAACTCAGTGTTCATCATTTTCTGAATCACCGCTGCGGTATAAACTCCCGGAAGATCATCGTTATGGAAAGTGGGTAGAAATGGAACAGCACCTGTGGCCACAACAAAATGAGAACAATCTATGAAAAATATTTCACGGGTTGCAAAATTTTTTACAGCCACCCGGTTGCCTTCAAATACATCCCAAACGGTACAGTTCAGAAAAATTCCATTATGGTTATCACCTGCAAGCAAGCGGGCAATTTCAAATCCACGCAAACCACCATATTTTTTTTCATTTTCATAGAAAAAAAACTGGTGTGTTTGCATATTAAACTGTCCGCCAATTTCTGAGTTGCTGTCAACTACAATGTTGCTGACTCCATGCTGGTTCAGTATTTCGCGTGTGGCCAGGCCTGCCGGCCCAGCTCCTACAATTACCACATCTGTTTTATAAACCTTAAATGCCTCTTCAATTTTGCAACCAACAGGAGCAGCTAAAAAACTCCGGGGTATCTCTGAAACCAGCTTTACACCATCAACAGGGGTAATACAGATCCTTCTGATCTCGCCGTCAACAAGCATTTCGCAGGCGCTACATTTCCCTATGCCACATTCAAGGCTCCTGTTTCGGTTAGTAAGGCTATGGCTATGAACGGGAAATCCTGCCTGGTGTAAGGCAGCCGCAACAGTAAAGCCCTTTTGCCCCGAAACTTCCAAACCATTGTAAAGAAATGTAGATTTTGCTGAATCCTTTATCTGAATTATTGGATGATGAGTTATCTTGTACATTTATGTTGGTTTATAATAAAGCAAACTTGCAAATCGGCTCAATGCTGGCCAGCTAATACTCTGGTAAAAACAATACGTGGCAAAGGTATAGGTTTGAATATTTTAACCAGGTGTAAGCAGGAATTTATTCTCATTCTAAACAAGCAGATTTTTTGCAGAATAAGCCTTTAAACCGTATATTTGTCTGCATAAATTCAAATTTCGATGAAACGAGCATGATTCGCAAAGCAAAAACACCAATGAAACGAAGTTATCGAAGCTAAAATTCAACATGCGAGTTCCTTCCGACATTAACATAAAAATTATTTACGGATGAAAAAACTTATTTACATTGGTATAAGCTTAGCGCTTGTATTGACGATTATTCTGGTAGTAAGAATTTTTTTCCAGAACTCTGCACCGGTAACTAACGAGGTTCAGGGCAATTCTGCTCAGGCTTTCGTTCCGGAAATGGCTCAACAAAATCAAGGAACCATGATTAATTTACCCAGACCGGTTACCGACGGCCGGATGAGCCTTGAAAGAGCTCTTACGCTGCGGCGTTCCATCCGCAGCTATACTGATGAACCCCTTACCATGGCTGACTTGTCGCAAATATTGTGGTCAGGACAGGGAATTACTAACCAGCGTGGGTTTCGCACAGCGCCATCGGCAGGGGCAACGTTTCCACTTGAACTTTATGTGGTGGTAAACAATGTAGAGGGACTCCGCAAAGGTATTTACCATTACCAAATCAGAGAGCATTCGCTTAGGTTGGTGGACACACGTCAGATTGAACGTGACCTTGCGAGAGCAGCCCTTGGGCAAACCATGGTAAGCGAGGCCGGTGCTGTAATAGTTATTGCAGCGATAATGGAACGAACAACCGGGCGCTATGGCGAGCGTGGAATCCGCTATGTATATAACGAAGTTGGGCATGTTGGGCAAAACATACACCTTCAGGCTGCCGCACTCAACCTGGGAACAGTTGTTATTGGGGCATTTCGTGACGCTGAAGTTGATAACCTGCTTAACATTGGCGAACAATATACTATCGTTTACCTGATGCCCGTAGGTAAAATCTAAAATCTGAAATAGGATTTTTGAAAACCATAAAAGAATTATTCAAAATCGGCCACGGTCCTTCAAGTAGCCATACAATGGGGCCGAGGCGGGCTGCCGAGCAATTTCTCCATAAGCACCCTTCAGTTGATGGCTTTAGAGTTTCACTCTATGGAAGCCTTGCAGCAACCGGAGCAGGCCACCTAACTGATTACATTCTGAATGCTACATTCCATCCTTTGCCATTGGAAATTATCTGGAGGCCAGATGTTGAATTGCCTTTACATCCGAATGGAATGGAATTTGAAGCCATTAAAGACGGAATTGCTGTTGATCTTTGGCGCGTTTATAGTGTAGGCGGCGGTAATTTAATGGAGGAAGGCGAAACAAACGACCTTTCGGAGAATGTTTACAAGCTTAACACCATGAATGACATATTGAGTTGGTGTCAAACACATGGTAAAACCATGTGGGAGTACGTGAAAGAGTGCGATCAAGCAGACACTTTCGAGCACCTTGGCAATGTATGGGAAACAATGAAAGAGGCTATTGAGCGCGGCCTTGAAAACGAAGGAATCCTCCCAGGAGGGCTAAACCTTGTAAGGCGTGCACCTTCTTATATTACAAAAAGCCGAACATTCTCAGACCTGCTTAAACGTACAGGTTATACATTTGCCTATGCATTGGCTGTAGCCGAAGAAAATGCCGCAGGGGGGCGTATCGTAACAGCGCCTACTTGCGGTTCGGCAGGAGTTGTTCCCGGAGTTTTGTATTCTTTGAAAAAAACATATAAGCTTTCCGACACCAGAATAATCAAGGGGCTTGCTACTGCCGGCCTGATTGGCAACCTTATAAGAACAAATGCATCCATTTCGGGAGCAGAAGTAGGTTGCCAGGGAGAAATCGGGGCTGCCTGTTCGATGGCTGCCGGATCTGCAGTTCAATTGCTGGGCGGATCAGTTCTGCAGATAGAATATGCAGCCGAAATGGGTATGGAGCATCACCTTGGACTTACCTGCGACCCGGTAAATGGCCTTGTTCAGATACCCTGCATCGAAAGAAATGCTATGGCTGCAGTCAGGGCTTTGGAATGCGCCACCTATTCGCTCCTGTCGGACGGAATACACAGGATTTCGTTCGATGAGGTTATTAAAACAATGAGGCAGACCGGCCTTGACATGAAAACATCATACAAGGAAACCAGCCAGGGTGGATTAGCAATAAACTATTCAGGGGTGAAATCTTAAATCAGAATCCGTAGGTTATCCCAGTAAACAGCGAAAAGCTGTATGGTACTGACCGCCCGAAATAAGTAAAGCCATCGATCATAGGGAAAAAGAAGAACTGCACTGTTGGCTCAAGCTGAAGGGAAATATTTCTTGTAATGGGAACCTCCATTACAACCCCAGCAATGCCTTCAAAATTGAGTTTTCTCAGACCAAAGGTCTGACCAATAGATTGCCGCAAATTACCTTGACCGGCGAAAACGTTGTTTCCTACCAGATAACTGGCAGAAACACCACCTTTCATATGCATATGCAAGCCATGATCAAGCATTCTGAAGCGGGCTACCAGAGGTACTTCTATAAAACTGAACATTTGCATGAAACCGTAATCGTGCAGTTCGAGCTGAGAAAGTTGCCCCAACCCAGCAGCATTCAGGCTGGTTAATGCTCCTGTGGATTCATTAATTGCAGAAGACATGCCCGGATTGTCGAATCTTATGAACCCATGTGAGGTTAAAATGGTTTGAGCATTGTCAAGCAGTTTGTTTGAATTTAAAGCTAAAAGGGAAACCAGGTCAGGGTTGGATAAAACATCTATACTATTAACAAACTGCCCCATGGTTGAGTAATTGATTCCGGTTTGAAGGCTAAGACGCGACCGGGTACTGAGAGTAAGAGATATACCTGCGTCAAAGGTCATCAATCGGTTCTCAACTCCAGGCAAAGAGCTGGATGTTAAAAGGCTGGGGTCGTGCGACATACTCCTGAAACTGTATTGCATGGCAAAATGTCCGCCAAGATCAATTCGGGGTCTTACAACCTCTTGTTGGTCAAAATCAAAAACTATCGATTGTTCGGCTATCTGAATTTTGGCGACAGGAGTAGCTTTCTCAGGGATTTCTTCAAAAACTATTGATGGCAGCACCGTTTCAACTTGGCCTTCAAGTGATGAAACAATTGCCGGAGAGCCGGAAATATTTCCGGAAGACAAAATTTCTTTGCTTAATCTTTGAGCGACCTTAACTGACGGATTATTTTTTTCGATGTTCGTTCCATCTTTATCATTGGCATCGGCCAGGAGCAAAGAGTCTGTTTTATTACCTGTCAGTATTGTGTTATTATGTCCGTAATCCGGAGGCAAAGTAGCAATTTCCTGTAGCTCGACATGGCTGCCGGTATAAACCCAAAGGGAAATTGAGGATGCAATCAACAGGGCAAATCCTGCTGCAATAAACCAGACTTGAGGGATTTTTCGCCTGGAGGTATTTACAGGTAATTCGTCAACTATGCCGTACCATACTGATGCAGGAGGCCTTGCCTTAAAATTTTCGAAGGCTTCCCTGAATTCATCGTCCAATCTGAAAAAATCAGCCTTCATGATTTTTTATATAGCTTTTTCCAGTATTCTCTCTTCATTAAGAATCCACTCTTGCAAAAGGGAGCGGGCCCGCGAAAGGTTTGACCGTGAAGTGGATTCAGAAATGCTTAATATTTCACTTATTTCTTTATGATTCAACCCTTCAATTATAGCCATGTTGAAAACCATTCTATATTGGTCGGGAAGCATTTGGATTAAATTAAGTAAATCGTCAAGAGCTATTTTTTCAGGAGCTTGATTTTCCAGATAAACTCCTTGGTGTGACCGAAAATCTTCTACTGAAAGAAAATAAATCCGCTCTCTGTACTTTTCAATGGCCGAATGTATCATTATTCGCTTTATCCATCCTTCAAGGCTTCCCTGCCATTTGAAAGAATGTAGTTTTTCAAATACTTTTAAAAATCCTTCCTGCAAGATATCTTGCGCCTCGTGATAGTTGCCGGCATAGCGAAGACAAACGCCATACATTTTTTGCGAAAACAATGTATAGAGCCTGTGCTGGTCGGCTTTGTTCTGCCTAAGGCAACCCTTTACAATTTTTTTCAGGACCTCCACAAAGATTTATTTTTGCTCTTAACAAAGTTATCAAATTATGCTAATTGCAAATAAATCTTATTCAAATCCTAAAAAAAAATTTGCCCATTACTGCCAAGCAATCTAAAACTTCATCTCCCCTAGGAATATCTACATAAAAATACCGGCCAAAAATCTGACCGGTATTTATGTGATGCTTTGGTGGTAAAAGCTTCAGGGAAATGGCCGCTGGGTTAGTTGGTTGGTTAATGTTATGTGCTGCTATTTTACCCGGAGAACCCGGGATAAATATTGGCGGCCATTACCGTGTACCCTGAAACAAATACAAACCTGATCCGAAAAAGGAGAAACCTGCTTGCTAACCGGTATTTGAGTCCCAAAGGGAAACCCCAATTTTACCTTTAACAAATATATAGACGGTAAAACCCGGTGATTCGCTGCGTCAACTGAAAAAAAATTAGAATTCGCCCATTTTTACAAAATCGAGCATAAGGTCAACATCAAATTGACTAATCCCATAACGGGAAAGGTATTTAACATCATCGTAAAAAGTCTCCTGAAAGGTCTGAAGGTCGGCAGACAGACTAAGGCTTTTCCGGTAACAACGAAGGGCTTCGGCAGGTTTACCCTGACACCATAACACATGCCCCAGATTCTGAAGGTCGTGAGCATTACCGGGATTGGCTTCAAGTAATCTTTCAAGGTAATCTCTGGCAGTATCAAGTTTGCCGATAAGGAATGAACACCAAGCAAGAGGCCTTCTTATCCGGTGGTTTTCGGGCGCCAAAACCTCTATTTTAAAATAATAATCAAGAGCCTCGGTGTAGCGTTCAAGGTGCACAAGGCATTGTCCGATGTTTGCCTGAATATTCAAATCTTCGGGTTCAGCCTTTTCAATTTGTCTGTAATAGGATAATGCTTCCTCCCATTTGTTAAGGTATTTACATGCATTGGCCAATTTTTTCATAATCCAGGGCCTGTCAGATTCAATCAAGTCAGCCTTCAGGTAATATTCATAAGCCTTTTCCAGGTTCCCGGTTTTTTCGAAGCAAAATGCAATTTTTTCAAAAAGTTCAATGTTGCTGTTGTCGTTGCCGAGTATTCCCAGGAAAACTTTTAATGCATCAGGGTAAAACTTCTTATCGAAATAAAGTTCTGCAATATTGCGAATTGTTTTTGTTCCGGAAACAAGGTGTTTTACAAATGGTGATTCATAAAGGTCTATTTCAAGTGAAAAAATGTCACCGAATTCCATTCGCCACGGATGCAACTTGTAAAAGCGGTAAAGATCCTGAAAGTATTGCGTATAGTGCCCTTTTATTTCATTAGTAGCATTCAGATACTCCTCACCCTGCTCTATTTCAGAAATGGAGTCCATTTCAGCTTTGAACATGTTTATCATCAACGATTTTTGACGCTCAGGCACCATTATCAGGTTAAAGCACATGGAGTACTTGTCGCTGTTACAAATAAAGGAACTGCTTTCGAGCTTTTGAAACAGGGGGCTTAGATCCAACTGGTTTTCGTCTCCTCCAAAAGCCGGTTTTATGGCCGGGTTTTCGATGTAAAAAGGCACAAACCAATTGCTAATCTCCATGAAAAAAGGAAACCCTTTCAATTGTGAAAAAGCACTCATAAAAACATCCATGCCCTCGAGTTGCATTTCGGAAAATTTCTGTAATTTATCAAGCAAACCAGGAGCATCTTCAAAAACCGTTTCCCAATCAGGGTTTTTTTCTTCGCCGAATTCTTCCTTAAATATCTGGTCAAGCTCTAATTTTTCTTCAATTTTTGACCTCATTTTAAGCATGTCGGGCAGAATTTCTTCTTCCCACTTACGCAATACCATTTGGGTTTCTTTGGCTTTGGTAAACTGAATTACTATGGCTTCGATGTTTTGTTCTACTTCGGGAAATTCTTTAAATTCCAGAGTTTTTTCTTCAAGCGCCGGATACAAATAAAATCTGTCAGAATATTTGAGGGAGGAAATAAAAATCCCAATCAAGGCACGTTCCCATACCTTTCCTTCCCTTTTTGCCACAAACCGAAACAACAATAAGAATTTATTTAAATCGAAATATCGCAACAGGCTTAGGGTTAATGCGCTAACAATAAGAGCCTTGTCGTGCCATGGAAGTTTTGGCGATTGGCATGCGGTGTTGAGCAGTTCTATCTCGGCATCGTTATACCTGTCGGTTAACCAGATAATATTGAATACCTTTTTAATGGCATCTTCCCTGACAGGCACATCCGGATTATCGTCGTGGGTCTTTTCGTTCAGGATACCCGAAAGTTCCCTGTCGTAAGTAAGACTTTCAAGAAAAAACCGGATTTCGCCGCGCTCAAGCCTCTTTTCGCCCAACATCTGGTTCTTTAGCCTGTAAACATTGCTTACCGAGGCTTCGGTAAGGATCATTTCCTTCACTTCATCGGCCAGTTCAAGCAAACTCCTTATGAGATATGTATATACTTTTTCGCGTTCAGGATCCTGCACGGTGGCAAAAGAATACCTCAATAGATTTTTGTAGGTCTCTTTCAGATTATCGAGCCTTTCTGCCAGAAATTCTTTGTTAGATTTCTGAATTATCTGCCTGAGACCTTCAATCGCGTCGTAAACCCTTCGCGAATGCAGGTTTTTTACTACAGCCTCGTATTGGTGAGTGATTTTTTCGAGTAGCATTTGAGTGGTATCTGAGTTTAGTAAAGCCAACGTCAAATTCCGTACCCCGTAAACGTTAACGGACAGATTTAAGAAAAACCCGGGTTTACAAACGAAAAACGCGCCTTTTTGTCAGCGTATTATTGTGATGACACCCTCAGCGCTCCGGGTTATACCCCCGCGTGAGTATGTTAAAACATAAAAATAAGTGCCGTCGGGGGCATTGGCTCCATCCCACCAATTGTTAAAATATTCTGAATGTTCAAAAATCCTCCTTCCCCAACGGTTAAAAATTACTATTTGGGCGCTGTAATGTTCCAGGTTCAGAATCTCAAACTTATCATTAATTCCGTCGTTGTTGGGTGTAAAAACAGTTGGAATTGTCAGGTCGCAATTTTGGTCGGTTACAGTAATCTCTACAAAATTTACACAACCTGTATCTGTGTCGGTTATTCTTACTGAATAAATTCCGGGCAAGGTGGCCATGAAGGTTTGATTTATGGCATCTGGTATAGGGTTTGCACCCCTGTACCATTGGTACAACCATTGGGGGTGCACCTGGCCAATCGGAACTACAGTAAGCAGGGTGGAATCTCCCTGACAAACAGGCAGTTCTAATTCCGAGAGTATTTCAGCCAGGGGAAGCCGTCTTACGTTAACAACAAGTGATGTATCGAAGCTGCATCCAAAGTTATCAGTAACCTCAAACCTGAAAGTATGATTGCCGGCCTCATTAACGGTAAGCGTTGCAGGGTTTCCTGAAAGTTGCTGGGCGCCCCTGAACCACCTCTGCCGAACAATTTGTGGCGAAAAGTAAAGGGAATCTGGATAAAAGGCCTCCCTGAAGTGCAGTGTCCAGCCGAAAATAAAACCATTGTCGCCCGGGGTGCTGTCCCTGACTCTTAGAGTCCAGCGCCCGTTAAGCGGGCAATTAATAAGGGTATTGAAAAAGTCGTCGGGGGTGTAGGTACCCGCTGGCAGGAACGGAGCATTGAAATAATAATTACCTGCCCTGTCAGTATAAGCATGAAACCGGGGGGTTGTCAGATTCATGGTACCAAATTCGGCACTATTTACGAAACAATAGGTGTAACCCCTGCCAGGCAGGGTTGGGTCCCAGATAACGGGTTCGCCAAGGTTTGCAATCCCCTCGCCAAAGTCTTTGAGCATCATCCGGTTGCCTGCCGGACACTCCAATTCTATACGCAACTGGCCGCTAACTGCATGCTCCAGGTTTAGGCAAACCTTATTAACATCGAGTGGCGATAATATTCTGTCGCCCGTTCCGAAAACATTAAAATCGAGAAATGATTCGTATTGCTGCCCCGAACCGTCAGGAATTAGGCTGGTATCGCTTACGGCAATCTGAAAGCCAGTCCACAGCGTAGGGCTTGCTACACCCTTGAGCGAAAATGGTTCGTCTGAACAAACAGTATCGACCGAAGCTATTGTACCTGTAAACGCAGGTATAGTGCCAATTTTTACAATTTCCGTATTTCTTGCTATACACCCAGTTGTTGCATCAGTTGCGGTAACGGTTACAGGGAAAGCACCCGATGCCTGGAATTGATGGGTTATGGTAGGCCCGGTGAAGTTGAATGCGCCAATTTGCCAATTATATGATACCTGCGCAGGATTAAACCCGGTATTTTGTGGCAGGTAACTTGAAACTGCATCAAAGGTTACCTGTTGGGTGCCCGGGCAGAACAGAAAGGTACCCGGTTGCGGGTTGATTCGAACCCTGAAGGTTTCGCAAATACTCAGGCAGTTTATGGTAGCGTCCCATCCCCTTGCTTGCAGGGTCGGCGATGAAACAAAGCGAAAATGCAGGCAGCCTCCGGAGGAGTAAAACCGCATATCCCGAAGCTGGCTGCCAGTGGCCTGCATCAACAACGGAGCCGAGGCATTATTTCCGTCGTAAACAAAAAGGTAGTCGCCCGCCCCAAGTTCAAACAGTCCGAAATGCATTTCCAAAACACTTGCATGACTGTCGTTACTGCAAAAGGTAACTGAGAAATCTTCGTCGGGTCCGTAAAGCCCGGAAAAATCACCGCTGCTGTCGGTAAATCGTCCCGAACATGTATAAACCACCTGCCCTGCATGTGTATTGATAGGGAAAACTGGCTGGCCATGAGTTACCAAGCTTAGCATTAACAAAATAATAAGCGGAAGGATTTTGAAATTTCTCATGAGACGGGCAAGTGCATTAATAATTAACCCGGATTAATTTCGACCATACGGGTTTTCCGTACCAGGTTATCTGGCCTGTAAAAAATTCTATCACCATTTTCAGCCTTGGTTCACCAAATGTAGTTTACAAGAATTAAGGACAGGCATAATCATAATCAAGCCGGAATTTCCAAAATTAAGGAAAATATGGTTTTTATTAGTAGTTTTGTGGGCTATGAAAAATATCAGGAATTTTTGCATTATTGCCCATATTGATCACGGTAAAAGCACTTTGGCCGACCGCCTTCTACAAACCACCAATACTATAAGCGATAGAGATTTTAAAGATCAGTTGCTCGACAATATGGATCTGGAGCGCGAACGCGGCATTACCATAAAAAGCCATGCCGTGCAAATGGATTACCAGTTGAATGGGCAACAGTACAAATTAAACCTGATTGACACTCCCGGCCATGTTGATTTCAGCTACGAAGTATCGCGTTCCATTGCTGCGTGCGAGGGAGCATTGCTTGTTGTGGATGCATCGCAGGGAATTGAAGCTCAAACCATTTCAAATCTTTACCTTGCCCTTGATCACGACCTGGTAATAATACCGGTTCTAAACAAGATGGACCTACCGGGCGCCATGCCCGAGGAGGTTGCCGACCAAATGGTTGACCTGATTGGGTGCGATTACGACGACATAATTCCTGCAAGTGGCAAAACAGGCTTTGGTGTGGATAAAATTCTCGAAACTATTATAAAAAGAATCCCAGCCCCCACAGGGGATCCGCAATCGCGCTTGCAGGCATTGATTTTCGACTCGGTTTACAACTCGTTCAGGGGCGTAATTGCCTATTTCAGGGTGTTCAATGGAGAGATTAAAACCGGGGATTTTGTAAAATTTATGAACACTCAGCACGAATATCACGCCGACGAAGTTGGAGTGCTTAAATTGTCGCAGGTACCACGTACATCTATTTCAGCCGGCGATGTTGGCTATATCATTTCGGGAATCAAGGATGCACGTGAGGTTAAAGTTGGCGACACCATTACGCATGTAAAAAACCCCACCCCAGACGCCATAAAAGGGTTCGAAAACGTAAAACCCATGGTTTTTGCCGGAATTTATCCGGTTGATACTGAAGATTTTGAAGAATTACGCACCGCAATGGAGAAGCTTCAACTCAATGATGCCTCCCTAACCTTTGAGCCGGAGGCTTCGGCTGCCTTAGGTTTTGGGTTCAGGTGCGGCTTTCTGGGGATGCTGCATATGGAAATTGTGCAGGAACGGCTCGAAAGAGAGTTCGACATGACGGTAATCAACACCGTTCCCAATGTTTCTTATAATGCTTTTACTACAAAAGGCGAAAAGGTGGTTGTAAATAACCCTTCTGATTTACCCGGCCCGAATGTACTCGACTATATTGAAGAACCGTATATTACAGCTCAAATAATCACCAAGTCAGAGTATATAGGTACAGTAATGTCGCTGTGCCTCGACAAACGGGGTGTTATTAAAAATCAGGTGTATCTTACTACCGACCGCGTGGAGATGACTTTTGAGATGCCTCTGGCCGAAATCGTATTCGACTTTTACGATAAGCTAAAAACCATTTCGCGCGGGTATGCTTCGTTCGATTACCACCCAAGCGGATACAAAAATTCTGACCTGGTAAAATTAGACATTCTGCTCAACGGCGACCAGGTAGATGCACTGTCTGCCCTTATTCACCGCCAAAATTCATTTGAATTCGGCAAAAAAATTTGTGAAAAACTTCGTCAGCTCATTCCCCGTCAACAATTCGACATCGCCATTCAGGCCGGCATCGGGTCAAAGATCATTGCCAGGGAAACCGTTAAGGCATTAAGGAAGGACGTAACTGCCAAGTGCTATGGAGGCGACATTACCCGGAAACGAAAACTTCTCGAAAAACAAAAGAAGGGTAAAAAGCGGATGCGCCAGATTGGCAATGTGGAGGTTCCTCAGCAAGCTTTTATGGCCGTTCTGAAGCTCAACGATTAACCGCCGGTTTCATATTTTTGCGATCCTTGTTTGGGCATTCCGGCCAATACAATGCAGATTTCTCCTTTAACCGTTCTATTTTCAAAATGTGTAATCACTTCTTTAAGGGTACCACGGGTAGTTTCCTCGAAAACCTTGCTCAACTCTCGTGATACGCTAACCATGCGTGTTTCTCCAAAGGCCTCGGAAAACGATTTTAAGGTTTTAACCAGGCGGTGAGGCGACTCATAAAACACCATAGTACGAGTTTCGCCAGCCAGATCATGAATTCGTGAAAGCCTTCCTTTTTTCTGCGGAAGAAACCCCTCGAAACAAAAACGGTCTGATGGCAAACCTGAGTTAACCAAAGCCGGCACAAAAGCGGTGGCTCCTGGCAGGCATTCCACTTCGATATCCTGGCGGATACATTCCCTCACTAAGAGGAATCCGGGGTCGGAAATAGCCGGCGTGCCGGCGTCTGAAACCAGACCGAGAGTCATGCCTCCTTTCAGTTTGCCGATGACAAGTTGCAGCAGTTTGTGCTCATTATTCTGGTGGTAGGCTAACACAGGAACTTTTACCTGGTAATGCTGCAAAAGGTTGGCAGTTGTGCGGGTATCTTCGGCAAGGAGAAGATCCACGCTGCCCAAAATTTTTAAAGCCCTGAAGGTTAAATCCTCAAGATTTCCGATTGGGGTTGGTATGATGTATAATTTTGCCATACCGGGCTCAGAATGTTTCATCGCGCCAGATACCGCCTCATTACAAACCCTGCCAGTTTTTCAATGGTTTGAGACGACCTGTTCTCATCCCATTCAAGGGTTTTGCTCAGATCATTAAGATATTCGAAAGATTGATCAATGTTTTGAAACGCATTTAATCTTGCAATGGCCTCATTGTAAACCTGAATATTACCTCCAAACAGTTCGTTGATGAAGAGGAATTTTTCATTGACACCAATAGCATCTTTAAGGCTGCTTATTGGAGTCAATTGAAGGCGCGCTCCCAGACTTCGGTCTTCCTTCTGAGCAGCAAGTCTTTTGTGCAAGGAATTGTCTTCTGAGGCAAAACGGTCGGCAATACGGGTTTTAGTTATACCCTGAGGAGGTAAATTAACTCCAGGCTTAGAACTCACCTGCATATTCTCCGCAGGCAGGTTAACCTGGCCTGACACAGCAGTCCTGAGGGTGTTATCTACGTTTGAAGTAATTTTTTCTTTCAAAGTGTTTTCATTTTCATCTGCCCTGATGGCAGATTTAACCGATGCCACAGGTTCGGCAGCAGGCTGCCTGGGCGCCTCTATAATTTCTTCAGCTATATGATGAAACTTTGGGGTAGAAACAACCTCATCAACGTCTGGCATTGCCTCTGCAGGTTGTGGAGTCTCTTTAACCGGAGGTTCCGAATTATCAGGCAAATCTGTCGAGACCTGTGCAGGAGGCATGGTTTCCCGATAAAAAGCGGAACTTTCGGGATCGGAAATTTGTTTTCGAAACCATTCAAATTCGCGGTAAAGCATCCGTAGGTCTTCCATAATCAAATCTATTTCAAGATTTAATGGACCACCGCTTTTTTGATTCATGGTATTGGATCTTTCAACCACTTCGGAAAGCAAATGAATGATGCGATCTTTGATTTCTTGCGACATAACTAAATTGAGAAAAGTAAAACTTACCGGAAAAGGTAAACCGGAAAAAAGTAAGGTTTATTGTTAATTTTGTGTCTGAGTTGCTGGTAAAACCGGTTAAAGGTAACAAATTTACAGGAAAATAGAAGAATGTTTATCGAAAATGACATTAACCGTGCCATGCGACACGGGTGGATAGAAGTAATTTGCGGGAGCATGTTTTCTGGCAAAACCGAGGAACTGATAAGGAGGTTGAAACGGGCAAAAATTGCCAAGTTGAAGGTGGAAATATTCAAGCCCGCCATTGATGTTCGCTACGATGAGTTAAAGGTTGTTTCGCACGATGCCCGTGAAATTATGTCAACCCCAGTACCCTCCTCCTCAAATATACTTTTGCTGGCAAGCGGTGTAGATGTGGTAGGTATTGATGAAGCCCAGTTTTTTGATGCTGAATTACCCAATGTGTGCAACCAGTTGGCCAATATGGGCATAAGGGTAATAGTTGCCGGGCTCGATATGGATTTCAAAGGCAATCCTTTTGGCCCTGTTCCCTCCTTGCTTGCAATGGCCGAGTACATTACCAAAGTTCACGCTATTTGCGTTGAGTGCGGGAGTCTTGCCCAGTATTCACACCGTACCATAGTGAGCGATAAACTGGTGGTGCTTGGCGAAACTGATGCTTACGAACCCCTTTGCCGCTCATGTTTTATTAAGAAAAACGGTTAAATTCCCTTGAAGGTTTTCAGAAGACCAGTTCCACGAAAACTCGATAAGATGAATCCCTGTTTAAAACCTTTTAGCAGTTACAACCTTTTTCTGATGTCTGCCGATTCCTTTTCGAAGCCTGGTTTGTTTAGCAGTGCAAACATATTTTTCTTGTATGCCTCCACTCCAGGCTGGTCAAAAGGATTCACACCAAGCAGGTAGCCGCTTAAGCCACAGGCCATTTCAAAGAAATAGATAAGTTCGCCAATATTACGTTCGTTTAGGTCGGGAATTGAGATTTCGAGGTTGGGTACCCCCCCGTCAATATGGGCCATCATGGTTCCGAGTTTTGCCATCCGGTTGACCTCATTTATGCGTTTGCCCGAGATAAAGTTTAATCCGTCAAGGTCGGCAGGATCGACCGGTATTTCGACTACAGCCTGTGTATTCTCAATGGCCAGAACGGTTTCAAAAATATTCCTCAGGCCTTCCTGAATATATTGTCCCATTGAATGCAGATCTGTAGTAAGTCCAATCCCGGCAGGGAAAATACCTTTGTTGTCTTTTCCTTCGCTTTCGCCAAACAATTGTTTCCACCACTCAATAAGAAAATTTAAAGATGGGTTGTAGCCTGCCAGCAATTCAATAGTTTTTCCTTTCCGGTAAAGAATGTTTCGTGCAACAGCATAAGTTGCGGCCTGATTCTCACTGAGATTTTCGGAGGTTCGCAAGTGAGTTTCCATCGCAAATGCGCCCTCAATTATTTTTCTGATATTGAAGCCTGCGGCTGCAACAGGCAAAAGGCCTACCGGAGTAAGCACCGAGTAGCGTCCGCCTACATCATCAGGGATTACATACGTAGAATAACCTTGTGCGGTTGCAAGGTTTTTCAAGGCGCCTTTGTTTGCATCGGTTATGGCAAAGATCCTTTTTGAGGCCTCGGCGGTTCCGTATTTTTTTTCGATATGGTTTTTTAAAAGCCTAAAAGAAACTGCCGGTTCAGTTGTTGTACCCGATTTGCTTATTACGATTACCGAATAATTGACCGTATCAAGTAAATTCAGAAGGCGTGCGGTGTAATTCTCATCAAGGTGATGTCCAGCATAAATAATTGCCGGATCTGATTTATGAGTTTTTGGAAGCAGTGGCTGAAAGGGGTTGCCCAAGGCATCTATCACAGCCCTTGCCCCAAGGTAGGAGCCTCCGATACCACAAACCACAACAACATCCGACATGTGTCGTATTTTAGCGGCATCTCCTTCCAATTGCAAAAAAAGGCTTTCTGAAATGGAGCCTGGAAGCGAAACCCAGCCAAGAAAACTACTTCCTTTACCAGTTTTGTTGTACAAGCTTTTTCTGTGCCGGGAAATTTCGGCCTGAAATCTGGCTGTTTCTTCACCAGTAACGAATTCAACAGCTTTCGAAATATCAACCTTGAGATGAACCATTTTTTATGATCACATTTTTCAACCAAAAACCAACGAACCTTGTCAAGTCAGTTTTCTTGCAATCTCAATAGTTTCGAATGCCTCAATGATATCACCCACTTTAATGTCATTAAAGCGGTCAATGTTCAGGCCACATTCATATCCTGAAGAAACTTCCTTCACATCGTCCTTGAATCTTTTTAGTGACCCAAGAGTACCCGTGTAAACTACGATACCATCGCGAATCAGCCTGATGTTGGAATTGCGGTTTACCTTTCCATCAAGAACCATACAACCGGCAACGGTTCCAACCTTGGTAATTTTAAAAACTTCCCGAACCTCTATATTGGCAATCACTTTTTCTTCAATTTCGGGAGAGAGCATTCCTTCAATTGCAGATTTGATTTCGTTTATGGCATTGTAGATCACGCTGTAAAGCCTTATGTCGATCTCTTCGTGTTCGGCCATTTTCCGGGCAGCCAACGACGGCCTGACCTGGAATCCCACAACGATGGCATTTGAGGCCGATGCAAGCAGCACGTCCCCTTCAGTAATAGGCCCTACTGCTTTGTGAATTATATTTACCTGAACCTCGG
Source organism: Bacteroidales bacterium (assembly GCA_035477635.1). GTDB lineage: Bacteria > Bacteroidota > Bacteroidia > Bacteroidales > UBA7960 > UBA7960. The sequence continues at coordinate 33,603 of DATIKK010000281.1, forward strand.
GGGTGGTAAGTTTCAGGAGCGAGTCGGCCAGAGCCTCGACTGATCCATCCACGTCGCCTTTTACTATGATGTTCAATTCTTTGAAATCGCCTATGGCAATACGGCGGCCAATCTCGTCGAGGGTAATATGCTTCTGTGTCCTGAGACCCTGTTCGCGAAGAATTTGCTGTCTTTTTACCGTAATGGTTTTTGCTTCGCTTTCCGATTCCATTACAACAAATGTATCGCCGGCCTGGGGGGCACCGTCGAGGCCAAGTATAAGAACCGGAGCAGAAGGACCGGCTTCCATTATTCTTTGGCTACGTTCGTTGAACATTGCTTTTACCTTGCCGTGCGCCACACCGGCTACCACTATATCACCCACCCGTAAGGTGCCGTTCTGCACCAGAACCGTACCTACATATCCCCTGCCTTTGTCGAGAGCCGATTCAATTACTGTACCTGAAGCCTTCCTGCTTGGATTGGCTTTGAGATCGAGCAGTTCTGCTTCAAGAAGGACTTTTTCAAGCAACAATTCAACGTTTATGCCTTGCTTGGCAGATATTTCCTGGTTTTGATATTTTCCACCCCAGTCTTCGACCAGGATATTTATTTTTGCCAGTTCTTCCTTTACTTTTTCGGGGTTGGCCGAGGGTTTATCAATTTTGTTAATTGCTATTACGATGGGCACATTGGCAGCCTGAGCGTGGTTAATGGCTTCAATGGTCTGAGGCATAACATTATCGTCGGCGGCAACAACAATAATGGCAACATCGGTAAGTCTGGCGCCGCGGGCACGCATGGCAGTAAAGGCCTCATGGCCAGGTGTATCAAGAAAAGTAATCGACTTTCCTGAATCTATTTGAACCGAGTAAGCTCCAATATGCTGGGTAATCCCGCCGGCTTCACCGGCAATGACGTTGGTTCGCCGTATGCGGTCGAGCAATGAGGTTTTACCATGGTCAACGTGACCCATAACCGTTACTATTGGCGCTCTTGGCTTTAAGTCGGCAGCAGAGTCTTCCTGATGAACTACAACCTGGTCGTCAAGCTTTACAAATTCAATATCATAACCAAATTCGCTGGCTACAATCACCATGGTTTCGGCATCGAGCCGCTGGTTTATGGAAATAAACAATCCGAGGCTCATACAGGTTGAAATAACCTCATTAACGCCAACATTCATCAAACTTGCCAACTCAGATGCCGGAATAAACTCCGTAACTTTTAAAATTTTTCTTTCCGAAGTTTCGAGTTCAAGTTCCTTTTCTCTTTTCTTTTCCAGATGTTCGCGTTTCAGGCGCCTATGCTTTGAGCCTTTCGATTTGCCACCAACATTGCTCAGGGCAGCAAGGGTTTCGCGAATTTGCTTTTGAATCTCCTCATCAGATATTTCCGGCTTAATCGGATCATGCCGAATCTGTTTGCGAGGCCAGGTGATATCGGGTTTTTGGGTCGGCTTTACAGGGGTTTCCTGAGCAACTGATACTTCACCCGTACGCTCCTTTTTGTTAATGCGTTTGCGCTTACGACGCTTGGATTTGTTTTGGTCGGTTGATGAGGCTACCGGTTTTTTCTGAATTTCTTTGGGATTGGGCAGAACAATGCTTCCCACTATTGTTGGCCCGGCTAATTTGGCACGCTCAACCTTAAAAATGCCCAACTTTTCTTCTTTTACAGTCTCTTCAATATTCTCAATTATTTCTGTAACCTTTTCCGGAATTGCAGGAGACTCTGTTTTCTCCGGAGGGGGCATTTTAACAGGTTTTTTTTGCTTTTCAAATTTTACTTTGGGTTGAGTGTCTGTTTCGAGGTCAATCTTTCCAATTAGTTTAGGAACAGGCAAAACTGGTTTATCCTTTTGCTCTGCTGTTTCTTTTTCTACCTGCGGAGGCGGAGGCAGATCTGGTTTCGGCATTTCAGGGACAATAGTTTCTGATACTACAGGCACAGGCTTCGTTTCGGCCTTTTCCTTCTTTTCTTCAAGCTTTCCGAGGATTTTCGGACCAGGAAGTTTTACCTCCTCGCGTACCGAAATTGGTTCGGGTGTCGGCTTGCGTTCTTTGATCAAAAGTTCCTGTTCCTTATCTTCTTTCTCTCCAAACTCTTTAACCGGCTTTACTTGAAGGCCTGCTCCTTTACCTTCTTCCTCAATTGAAACAGTAGTCCTCTGCGGTTGAGGCATAATTTTGCCAAGGGTAGCCTCCTTGAATTTCTTTTCTTGCTGAAATTCTTTACACAGCAACTCATAAGCGCTATCCGAAATTTTGGTGTTCGGATTGTTCTCGATTATGGTGCCTTTTTTAGCAAGAAATTCAACAATGGTAAGGGTACCAATGTTAAACTCACGGGCAATTTTGCTCAAACGCTTTACTGGGGTGCCTTCGGTCATAAGCAGGTTTTGGTTTTCAAATACTTGGAGCATGCGTAAAATCTTGCAAAATTATATAATTTATTCAAACTCCGCCTTCAATATCCTCACGACTTCCAAAATGGTTTCCTCTTCAAGGTCGGTTCGTTTTACCAGATCATCAACACTGAGATTCAGTACGCTTTTGGCAGTATCGCAACCTATATTCTTCAGTTCCTCAATTACCCAAGGTTCAATTTCGTCAGTAAACTCCATCAGATCAACATCTTCAGCTTCTACATCACTATCGCGATAAACATCTATTTCGTAACCGGTGAGTTGACCGGCGAGTTTTATATTAAAACCACCTTTGCCTATTGCCAACGACACCTGGTCGGGTTTCAGAAAGACCTCAGCGCGCGAATTTTTTTGATCGAGGGTGATGGAGTTAATTTTTGCCGGACTGAGGGCACGGGTTATGTACAAAGTAGTATTGGTGGTAAAATTGATCACATCTATATTCTCATTGCGCAGCTCACGCACAATTCCATGAATACGCGAGCCTTTCATTCCCACGCAGGCCCCTACAGGGTCAACACGGTGGTCGTAAGACTCAACAGCTACTTTAGCCCGTTCGCCCGGCACCCTCACAATTTTTTTAATTGTTATGAGCCCGTCAAACACTTCAGGTACTTCCTGTTCAAAAAGCCGTTCTATAAACATTGGCGAAGTGCGCGAGAGAATAATGAGGGGGTTGTTATTTTTGATTTCGACCCGCGCAACAACTGCCCGCACAGAATCGCCTTTTCGAAAAAAGTCTGATGGAATTTGCTCCGACTTAGGTAGTATCAACTCTATGCCTTCATCGTCAAGGGCCAGTATTTCCTTTTTCCAGACCTGGTAAACCTCGGCTGAAATTAACTCACCAACGCGCTCTTTGTACTTTTTGTAAACGCTGTCCTTTTCAAGTTCAAGAATCTTGGTAGCCAGGTTTTGGCGAATAGCAAGTATTTCACGACGCCCAAAATCGGCCATTCTGACAGGCTCAGAGACTTCTTCACCAATCTCAAAGTCGGGTTCAATTTTAATGGCATCAGAATATGCAATCTCGGCGCCTGGGTCCTGCACAGCACCATCTTCAACCACAATACGGTTGTGCCATACTTCCAGATCGCCCTTATCAATGTTTACTATAATGTCAAAATTATCAGCCGAACCATATTTCTTCATAAGCATATTGCTGAAAACATCCTGCAGGATAACCATCATGGTGCTGCGGTCGATGTTCTTAAATTCCTTAAATTCCGAAAACGATTCAACCAAATTGATACTTTCCATTTCTCTTTTGTTCTTTTGTGTTTAAAATCTTTGTTGTGCTGGTTAAATTATTCAAATGAAACCTGTATGCGGGCTTCTTTGATTGCCGAAAAAAGGAAAAAAACACTCTCCATATTTTCAGCGCCTGCCTTTTTTTTATAAGAAGGCGTTATCATTTCAATCCTGATTCCCTCATCAATTACTTCGATCAATCTTCCGGTGGTTTTTTGAAGATCATTACCGATTATTAAAATATTCCGTCCGATATTAATCGGATATTGTCTTTTAAGTTTCAAAGGAGAACCGACACCTACCGATGATACTTCGAGGTAGTAATCCTCTGGCTCCCGGTTATAATTAGCTTCAATATGCCTTGTTAAAAGAGCACAATCTGATATTTTAACTCCTTTGTCGCCGTCAATCAACACCTGCACCCGGTTTCCGGGCCTTATGTTAACCTCAACCAGGAAAATATCTGTGTTTTCAAGATATTGGTTAACAATGGCTTCAATTTTTGTTCCGTCGATCATACAGGTTTTATCCAATAAAAGAGGGGACTAAATTGCCCCCTCAAATCAATTATCGTTTAGCAATATTGTGTGCAAAAGTAATAATTTTTTCTTGAACACAATACAACTGTATTTAAGTGTATTAGCATAAACATGCAGCCAAAGGCTCAGCTGTCAACCTTACATACCCTGAATATATAGTTGATAGTAGGTATCGAACTCAGTTTTTGCCATTTGCGATAGGTCTTCCAACCCGAAGGAATCGCCCAGTAATCCTATTCGCTGCAAAATTGCAAGGGCCTCCTGCTTATTGCGGTCAAGGTGCGCAGCCTGATTTCCTGTGAATCTGAAATAATATTCAAGATTTTCGGAGAAATAGTCAACCATCCTCACGGCAAGCTCAGTACCCTTCTCCAATTGCCCTGCCTTAAAATACCCTTCTGCAAGCATCAGAGTAAAATAATTGAATGGAACCTGACTTGCAGGCATAATTTCTATTGCCCTATCCAGGACAGCAATGGCTGAATCCATTTTGTTTTCGGCAATAAGGGTGTGGGCCAGGCGTTGGAAAATATTTTTAAAATTAACCGACAGGCGACGTTTATCCTCGTTCATGTATATATCGGGATCGTACATATTGCCCCAAACAAACTTGTTCATCAGGTTGTCGTACAATATCCGCGTATTGATATGCCCGGGTTGGCCTTCTTCAACCCGGGTGCGAATTGGCACAAGTCTGTATGCCATCCCCTCTAATTGAAAATGCTCCTCAAGGCCAAAATAGCCTTCGTGGCCGATGGTGATTGCAAAATAAACCGGGCGCTCCCAATTGTTTGCAACAAGAAAATCAAGAACCATCAACTGGTTTTTATGAATACCAAATTCATCGATTCTCCATTCTATTGCCGGAACAATGAGATGCGCATCTTCAGGGGCTACAGTGCCGTTTTCGACCACCCTGGCCGAATCGACCTGAAGGCGGAAGTTCTTGGTAGGAATGAAATTTTCCATGCCGCGGGTGGTTCTTATTTGGGTTCGCGGGTCATCGCTCGCAACAAACCGCATTATGCTCCCAAGATCCTGATATCCTTCGAGAGCAGGGTTCTCTATCAGATGCACAAAATCGCGCGTTCCATCACGGTATTTGATCGGATCCATGGTAAAAGGCAATGGGGCTGCATCAAAGGTTTTGCGCCTTGTCATGTAGTTAATGTACCAATCGGTATTGAGTAGGCTCAGGTTTACCACTTTCACATCTCTCCTTATTCCTTCCACTTCCCTGGCATACCAGAGAGGGAAAGTATCGTTATCGCCCATTGTGAAAATTATTGCGTTTGGAGCCAGGGAATTTAGGTAATTTTTAGCAATATCGCGGGCAACATACCTGCCTGAACGGTCATTTCCATCCCAGTTTTCGGATGCCATCAACACCGGGGCGGCCATCATTGAGGCCATAACCGCAAAAGATACTGCGACCTGCCACCTTACTTTTTTGCTCAGGTAGTTGTAAATACCCAACACCCCCAATCCAACCCAGATCGAAAAGGCATAAAAGGAACCAATGTAAGAATAATCGCGCTCGCGGGGCTGAAACGGTGTTTGATTCAGATAGAGGATAATTGCCAGACCGGTCATGAAAAAAAGCGCTGCAACCACTAAGGAGTCATTAGGCCTGCGGCGTAACTGAAAAAGCATACCTATTATTCCCAGCACTAATGGTAACATGAAATAACGGTTGTAGCCCGGGTTTGTGATGAAACTATCAGGAAGATTATCCTGTGGGCCCAGCCTGAGTTCATCAATAAAATTTATGCCCGTAAGCCAGTTGCCTTCGATAGGGCTTCCATGACCCTGAATATCGTTTTGCCTCCCGGCAAAATTCCACATAAAGTAGCGCCAATACATATGCCCAACCTGATAGCCAATAAAAAACCGCAGGTTTTCTATTAAGGTAGGCTTATTGACAACTTGCTGTTCGCCCTCCTGGTTGATAAAACGAACCGGTCTTCCCTCAACATTGCCCCAGGTCTCGTATCCATTGATATGCAACTGTGAGGCCCTGCTCCACATTCGCGGGAAAACCGTTATAAAATCAGGGTGAAACACAGGTTCAAATCCTCTTCTGTAATTGATCACTTCGTACCTGCCTGTTTCAAGATTTTTCCCATACCCCGGATTTCCATCTTTAAAATCGATAATGGGCGAATTGTAATGCGGGCCTGATAACAATGGCCATTCCCCATATTGTTCGCGGCCAAGATATGCCTGCATGGCAAGAGCATCCTTTGGAGCATTCTGGTTTATAGGAACATAGGCATTAGATCTGACAACCAACATGAAATATGTTGAATAACCGATAAGGATAAAGGTAAAGGCCAGAACTACTGTATTAAGAATAACTTTTTTGTGCCTGTGCGAATAATAAATAGCAAATGCAATAAACGCTATCAGCAATACGAAGAAAAATATGCTTCCAACGTTAAACGGAAGTCCAAGCACATTGACAAAAAACAATTCGAACCACCAGTCGAGAACAAGCACTCCCGGTATAAAAATACTCATAACAAACCCCACCAGGGCAAACGATAGCAGGCCGGTAAGTATAATGCCTTTAGTGGTTGGTTGAAATTTTTTAAAATAATACACATAAACGATTGCAGGTATGGCCAACAGGTTGAGCATATGTACCCCAATTGAAAGGCCAATGATATAGGCAATTCCAACTAACCATTTCAAGGAGTCTTTTTCATGTGACACCTGTTCCCATTTCAGGATTGACCAAAACACAAAGGCTGTAAAAAACATTGAAGTGGTATAAACCTCGGCCTCAACCGCCGAAAACCAGAATGAATCGCTAAAAGCAAAGGCAAGCGAACCCACCATAGCGCTCCCGAAAATAAGAATTACCTTTTCGAGGCTCAATTCATTTGTGGCGGCCAGCAATTTCCTTGCAAGAATAGTGATGGTACGGAATAGTAAACTCACGGCAAGGGCCGCAAAAACAGCCGACATAGTATTGACCCAAAAAGCTATCTGGCTTGCTTCTCCAAAAGAAAAAAGAGAAAAAATACGGCCCATAATCTGATAAAGGGGCGCACCCGGAGGGTGCCCTACCTGAAGTTTACTGGCAATTGCAATAAACTGGCCCGAATCCCAAAGGCTGGTGGTTGGCTCAAGAGTCAGCATATACACAATCGCAGAAATGCCAAAGGCAAGCCACGCCAGCAGATTGTTTACTTTTTTGAAAATTACTTCTTGCATGCTCAGGTGAATTGGTTTAAGTAATTGAAAACGGGCAGTTTTAGCCCGGAAATAAACCCCGAAATTGCCAGCGAAGTTATGAAAAACACCTTAATCGTTGCTTTAATTTAACAATCGTTGACTAAAAATTATGTGTTTATTATTGAAAAAACCACAGCGGACATAAAATTTACAACCTTAAATTTTTTTGCTTAATGAAAATAGTTTTAACTTTGCCGTCCGAATCGAAAACGCTACTGACCGATGGTGTAACGGTAGCACTGCAGATTTTGGTTCTGCCTGTCCAGGTTCGAATCCTGGTCGGTCAACACAGAAAGCGCCCTGAAAATCAAGGCGCTTTTTTTTATTTTAGAAGGCGCCAAAACAACATTATCCAAATTAGGGTTTTTTGTTTGCTCGGAGGGCGGCTAATATGTCACCATATATAATGTGTAACTCCGCAATTTTTAATTCAAGCCTGCCAGCATTAGGTTCTTTTTCTTAATTTTACATAAACAAATTTGGGCTTTTTTGCAGCACCAGCGAAAATGTTTGTGTCAATAATACTTTTCAAAGCCTGCATATGAGAAAACCGCTTCTCCTCTTATTGATTATTGCCATGATTGGATTTGGGTGCAGATTTTTTCGGAATCCCTCAGGGGCACAAGCCGGAGGAAATGATGGTTCAGGGTTTTGGGTAAACCCTGTTATTGAGTTTATACATCATCCGCTTGTTGAAAGCATTGACCGGCAGGGAGAAACTCCCGAAGAAAATGGCGGTGGTTCAAGCGGTTTGGTTGGCTTTCTTCAAAGAAAAAATGAAATGTTTTCTTCAAGCGGTATCAGCCCTGAAGAAGCTTTGCGGGTTTATCAAGCGCTTTTCAAAGCAGGAATGATAAAAAATGAGTCGGTCGAAATGCCCGATCCTGATAATCCCGTGCCGGACGAAAGTCTGGAGGAGTTTAAATCGCGGGTGGCCATAAAATCCAACCCCGCAGGAGGCTTTTATGTGTTTTTCAGAAAATCGGGTTGCGGATTTACATATTTCTTTGGAACTTTTGCCCTTGACCCTGCAACGGGAGCCATTGCAATACAACCGGTTGAAGTTTGGCGCACCAAAGTTCCATGTTGATAACCCATGAAATTATTACCCAACAATTATACCATAACAACTAATCCATTTTACATGAATAAAATTTTATTTGGAATTTTAATTTTTTTCTTAATTTTTTTACCTCCAGCTAATATTTGGGGCCAAGCCCCTCCAACCATTGAACAAATAATAGAGCAAAGGCAGGAAGCCTTAATGCCCAAAGCGCGCAATCTTGTTCGTGAGTTTTCTGACAGAAGGGAGCAGGCATTGCGTATGGCAGCCCAGCGAGGGTGGACTTTGGAAGAAGCGCTTCCTGATGGCGGGATAATGTCTCTGCAACGGATTGATGATAACGGAATGCCCGTTTATTACATTACCCATTTAAATACCCGTGCTGCAGCCACCATATCAACAAATCACCTTTGGCCCGGGGGACGAAGCGGACTAAACCTAAGCGGATCATTGCCTTCTTTGGCGGACAGGTTAGGTATTTGGGACGGAGGAAGTGTTTTGGATACACATCAGGAATTTATTGGAAGAATAGTTCATCA
>DATIKK010000282.1:0-18675 GCA_035477635.1 Bacteroidales bacterium
TTGCAGTTTTTATGCTGATACAGGTGCAAATAATCGTAAGCCTGCACAAGCTGGTAAGAAAACTCCGTAAAGGAAATGCCCGTTTCAAGTCTCTTTTTTACTGAGTCTTTGGCAATCATGTAGTTCACTGTAAGAAACTTGCCGACTTCCCGCAAAAAATCCAAAATGGTAAAATCCTTCATCCAATCGTAATTGTTGACGATCTCGGCACTGCTTGCACCACAATCAAAATCAAGAAATTTTACCAATTGCCCCTTTATGGCCTCCACATTATGTCGTAGAGTTTCCTCAGAGAGCAGGTTGCGTTCCTCGCTTTTGCCACTGGGATCGCCAATCATTCCGGTAGCACCCCCAACCAGTGCAATGGGCTTGTGCCCTGCCATTTGCAGTCGTTTCAGCATCATAATGCTTACCAAGTGCCCGATGTGCAGAGAGTCGGCCGTAGGGTCAATACCCACATAGGCCGTGGTCATTTCTTTTTTCAATTGTTCTTCAGTGCCAGGCATAATATCATGAATCATGCCTCTCCACCTCATTTCCTCAACAAAACTCATCTTTTAAAACTAAAAATTAAAAACTAACGGGATCAGATGCAAGTCAAAATTAAACAAAAAGCATGGTTTAACCCTGAGTAGGGGTATGAAGGGGACGGGAAAAAACTGCAATCGATTGCAAACAAACCTTGACATTGACTTACAAACATTTTTTATTCGGTTTTGAAAACCATGACCTACACCAAAAAATGCTTGCTAATTTTGTTCCATAAATGTTTAATCCGAACGACGAAAATAAACTTGAGTTTAAGTGCAAAAACACATGCGGCTAAAAAGCATGATTCGCGAAAGTAAAAAATATTAATTATGAATTTTGTAACCGGAGCAACAGGTTTGGTAGGCTCTCACCTTCTTTACGAATTAACCGCCGGAGGCCATAAGGTTCGTGCTGCATTCAGAAAGGGAAGCAATCTTGATATGGTTAGGTTGATTTTTTCCTGGTACAATCCTGCTGAAGGGGATAAATTGTTTGAACAGATAGAATGGGTCGAAACATATATTGACGATTATTTCAGCCTAAGGGAAGCGCTCGAAAAAGTGAAAACAGTATATCATTGCGCAGCCCTGGTATCGTTTCAACCGTCTGACCGCAAACGAATGTTGAAAATCAACGTTGAAGGAACGGCAAACCTGGTTAATGCTTGTCTAAATGCAGGAATAGAAAAGTTGTGCCATTGCAGCAGCGTAGCTGCCCTTGGCAACCCACTTGCTGGCAATACTTTTGATGAGTCGATAAGTTGGAAAACCTCTCCGCGAAACACCTGGTATGCAATTAGCAAGTATGGCGCAGAAAGGGAAGTATGGAGAGGCTCAGAAGAAGGACTCCGGGTTGTAATTGTCAATCCGTCGATAATTATTGGCCCGGGCGACATATCGCGTTCAAGCGCCCAACTCTATAAGTCGGTAAAAAAAGGCCTCAGGTTTTATACAAAAGGCATAACCGGATTTGTGGATGTGCGCGATGTTGCCAGGATCATGTTGATGCTTGCCGAAAGCACTTTAGAAGGGGAGCGTTTTATTGTAAGCAGCCAAAACCTGCAATACAAACAGGTTTTTGAAATGTTTGCTCTTGCTGCCGGTACCAGGCCCCCAGACATTTATGCAGGACCGGTTTTGAGCAGCATAGCCTGGAGGTTGGAAAAAATGCGAAGCTTGATTACCGTAACCCAACCGTTGATAACCCGCGAAACCGCCCGCAACGCCAACAGTATAAGGCATTTTTCAAATGAAAAAATTATCGGTGCCCTGGGATTTAGGTTTCGTACGGTTGAGGAAGCGGTAAATAACACAGTAGCGTTTTACCAAAAATTTCCAAAACTGGCAGAATAGTAAAAAAATACTCTTTTCTGTTTCGAAATTCTATGAGGGTTTCCTGTGTTTAATAATCACACGTGAAAGCATAGCCAGGAGTAATAACAAGCTCAGAAAAACCAAAAATCTTCCTGCAACATTGCCGTGTCTGGCAAAATAGGTCATTTGGTCATTTTGATTGATGGATTGGCGCATGGCGGTTGTTTCCCACCAACCTGCCTTTTGTAACACATTGCCTTTCTGGTCGATAAAAGAAGAGATTCCTGTTCCGGCCGCTCTTACAATTGGGCGGCGAAACTCAATTGCCCTGAGCCTGGCATACTCGTGGTGCTGCCTGTGCCCGGGCGTTCTGCGCCACCATCCGTCCTCAGTCAGAATAAAAATCATGGTTGCGCCATTTCTTATAAACCCACTCATAAAATCTCCGTAGATTGATTCATAGCAGATTACTGGGGCAATAACAGGTTGGAACTGACCGGTTTTAAAAACCTCTCGGTAATCCTGGGTTCCAAGGCTGCCAGCAGTTCCTCCAAGCGACTCAACTAACTTCCCAACCGGACGTAATAATCTGAAAAAAGGCATGCGCTCTACACCGGGCACGAGCATTGACTTATGGTAGAATTCCAATGGCCCGTAATGCCCAATCATAACTGCCGAATTATACGTATCGAAATACAAGCCGTAACGCTCCAGTTTGCGGGCGGTGTGTGGAATTTGACTCCCGGGCTCATATAGTTGGTAAACAAGACTTCCGATAACCCATCTCAATTGCGGATTTCTGGAAAGATGATCCCTGATCATCAGCACATGACGGTTAAAGTCAGCCTGGTGTTTCCAAATACCTTCTGGCATTACAGCTTCGGGCGCCACAACAAACATAGTGCTGTCGGTAATTTTGGAATGCGCCAGAGCAATCATTTTTTCGGTGCGTCCAATAGCTTCAGCCAAACTGCGTGGTTCCTGATAAGGATCTTCCGAAGGCTGCACAATCACAACTTCTACCGGATTGGGTTTTTCCTGATACCGCGAAAACATGAACAGCGAAATCAGGAGCGGAAAAAGGAACATCCCCGCCGAAATGGCTGCAAACCAACGGGATTTTCTATTAAAATGCCCGGCAACTAAAACTTCTTTTATAAAGTAAAACAAAAGCAGGTTGACAACAAGTATCCAAATGGCCCCGCCAGCAGTGCCAGTAAACTCATACCATTGTACCCATTTAGGCCATGGAGCAAACACATTTCCCAGGTCGAGCCAGTTCCAACTTAGTTCCCACTTGGTGTGCAGGTACTCAAAACTTAACCAGAACAAAATGATAGGAAAAGGCCCCTGCTGCATTGGCGCCAGCCGCCTCCAACAGTGCATAAGCCACCACGGAACGGCCATAAAAAGCGAATTCAACACCACAGCCGTGATCATACCCGGAACTGTGGAAAACACGATCCACCATGTTGTCAATAAGTTCCATATAAAAAATGACAGCCAGGCGTAAAGAAACAAGCTGATGCCCCGGTTGCGCTCACGGTTGGCAAAAAGTTCCTGCTCTACAAAAAAAAGAGGAATCAAAGCAATGAAAGCTATTACAGGAATTCCGCGCGCCGGCCAACTGACAGCCAAAAGTAATCCGCTGGCAATACTCAAAAGAATTAACCTGTTCTTTAAAAAAAATCCGGTGCTGCTCAAGGGTTCAATTTTAGGGGATAAAAATAGCCAAAATGACCTTTGGGAAGAGAAAAGCATGAATTTTTAAGTTTTTTTAATTGCAGCGTTTAAAACTTTGTTTAAAATTATTAATTGCCTATTTTTGAGGCGAGAAAAAACCTTTTGTATGTCAAAGAGCAAAAATACCGAACAAAAAATCATTGATGCAGCAACCGAGCTTTTCCTTGAAAAAGGAGTTGACCGTACCTCCGTTCGTGAAATAGCGACTAAAGCAGGAATCAATCTGGCGTTGATGAATTATTATTTCCGTTCGAAAGAAAACCTTTTCGATGCCATTTTCACAATGCTCGTAAAGAAACACACCCGCCAACTTATTAAAATTCTCGACAGCGATATGACGCTTGAGGAAAAGATTGTAAAATATGTTGAAGCGTATATCGACATGCTTTCCGAAAATCCTTTGCTGGTTTCGTTTGTAATGGCTATAGTTCACCGAAGCCAGGAGCGGATTACCGAAATGAACGCTATAAGCAGCCTGTACAGCACTCCCAGGTTCGCCCAGGAAATATACGACCTGTGCAATAGCGGAAAAATAAAACCAACCAGTCCGACACAATTGTTTATTGATATGCTGTCGCTTATTACTTTTCCGTTTGCTATTAAAATGCTGATCAAAGACAAAACAGGCTATACTGAAGAGGAATTTAAGGCATTTATCCAGGTGCGTAAAAAGAGGATTCCCGAAATGCTGCTTGCCTACATCGGACTTGATAATCCCCGGAAAGAAGTGTAGGTTACCGGCTTTGGTCTGTCCGGACAAATTCAATATTGTCGCGAAATTTTTCGAAACCAATTCTGGATATTGCCGATTTTGCTTTTACAAAATGTTTTTCAAAATCTTCCCTGCTTAAGTTTTCCCATTTTGAATCAGGCCAGGTCAAAAAGTCTTGCCCGGGCTTAAATAGAGGCTCGGCAGCAGGCTGAGCGAACCGGTTGTGCGGACAAGCATCCTGACAAATATCGCAGCCAAAAATTCTCCCCTTTAATCGACCGTCCCTGTACTCATGGGGAATTTTGCCCTTGAGTTCAATTGTAAGATAAGAAATACACCTGGGGGTAATCAGTTTGCCGGGTGCGGCCAGAGCCCCGGTTGGGCATGCATCAAAGCAACGCGTGCAATTGCCACAGTTCTCTGCCTCAAAACCCATATCTGCGGACAGTTCAATATTGGTAATCAACTCGCCTAAAAAGAAAAAACTTCCTTTGCCGGGAATAATCAAGCAGGTGTTTTTGCCAATCCATCCCAACCCTGCCCTCACAGCCCAGACTTTTTCCATTACTGGTGCGCTGTCAACAAAAATGCGGCCCCGGTGCAGTGGGTTCCATTCTTTGAGCAACTGTTCGAGTTTGCGGAGCTTCCCTTTAAGCACCCTATGGTAATCCATACCATAAGCATATTTCGAGACAACATACTTTTTTTGTGTTTGTGTCCCAATATCAGGCAAATAATTCAATGCAACTACTACCACCGATTTTGCTCCTTCAACCAACAGGGAGGGGTTGAGTCGTTTTTCGAAATGATTTTCCAAATAGGTCATTTCTCCATGGTTGCCCTGACCAAGCCATTCGCTTAGCAACAGCTCCATGCCATTCAGTTTCCCTGCTTTGGCAATCCCACAGGCGTCGAACCCTAAAGAAAAGGCTTCTTCTTTGATTTTTAATGCGAGGCTGTGGGGGCAGTATTCCATTGCCGGAGCAATTAATCAAAAAGGGTACCCGAGTTTGCCGGATAGGTTCTTCCAGCATGTGTATATGCCTTGGGTGTTGCTTCACGGCCCCGCGGTGTGCGCATAATGTAGCCCTCCTGAATCAGGAAAGGCTCGTAAACTTCCTCAATGGTTCCCGGGTCTTCACTTACGGCAGTGGCAATGGTGGTAAGTCCCACGGGACCTCCCCTGAATTTGTCAATCAGGGTGCTCAGGATTTTATTGTCCATTTCGTCGAGGCCATGCTTATCCACATTCAGAGCGCTTAAACCATAATGGGCAATATTGATGTCAATACTACCATTGCCTTTCACCTGGGCAAAATCCCTGACCCTTCTCAGTAGAGCATTGGCAATACGAGGCGTACCACGGCTGCGACCGGCAATTTCGCGTGCTGCTTCCCCGCTGATTTCAACCTTCAGGATGGATGCCGAACGTTTCACTATATTACACAATAATTCTGCATCGTAATAATTGAGCCTTGAGTTGATACCAAATCGGGCGCGAAGGGGCGAAGTGAGCAGTCCCGAACGGGTTGTGGCGCCTATCAGGGTAAAAGGGTTGAGCACTATTTGTACACTGCGGGCATTGGCCCCCGATTCTATCATGATGTCGATCTTATAATCTTCCATGGCAGAGTACAGGTATTCTTCCACTACCGGGCTCAGGCGGTGAATCTCGTCAATAAACAACACATCGCACGGTTCAAGGTTGGTAAGCAGTCCGGCAAGATCGCCGGGTTTGTCAAGAACCGGGCCAGAGGTGGTTTTGATTCCCACGCCCAACTCGTTGGCAATAATATTGGCAAGGGTGGTTTTTCCCAGGCCAGGAGGGCCATGAAGTAACACATGGTCAAGAGCCTCCTCCCTTTTGCGGGCAGCATTTACAAAAACCTTAAGATTTTCAACCACGCTATGCTGGCCGGTGAAACTCGAAAACCTGCCCGGGCGTAATGCTTTCTCAAATTCTTTCTCATCTGCGGTCAACTTTTGTCCGTCAGGATTCAGAAATTTATTCATACAAATCAATTTGCGAGGGAAGTTTCCTATTGCAAATGTAACTTCAAATTTGTCAAATGCCAATTTTGAGGTTGAAGTTGAGGATGAGGTTGAGGCTGAGATTTTGTTCTTGTAAGGTTTTTTTGGGTTGCTCTGCTAAACTTCTTCTATTTGCGGGACAAGTTATGCATAACTCCATGAAACACTCTGAAATCCTTTAGGAGTTGGCTATTGGCTAAAAGCAAATGACCAATGACCATCCTGCTTTTTCCCTACCTTTGCCTGGCAAATACTACCTCATGGTTACTTTCCCCGATATAAATAATATTTTCAGGATTTCTGACGAGGATTCGTTTGCCCGGATGGCATTGGAAGTGTTTGCATATCAGTATGAAAATAATACAGTTTACTGTTCGTTTTGCGATGCGCTCAAAAGAACTCCGCAATCAGTAAAATCGCTCAACCATATACCCTTCTTGCCGGTTTCGTTTTTTCAAAACAACAGGGTTGTGGCATTCGATGGCAGGGAAGAAAAGGTTTTTACCAGTTCGGGAACTACAGGGACTAATCTGTCAAAACACTTTATTTACGACCTTTTGATTTATGAAAGGAGCTTCAGCCTGGGATTTGAACTCTTTTACGGAAACCCAAACCAGTATGCAATCCTGGCCCTTCTGCCGGGCTACCTCGAGCGTAGCGACTCTTCGCTGATTTATATGACTGACGCCTTAATCCGTAAGGGGGCTAACCCTGCAAGCGGTTTTTACTTGCACAACCTGGACAAACTTGCCACGACGCTGCAACATCTGAAAAAAGCAGGGCAAAGGATCATACTAATCGGGGTGAGTTTTGCCCTGCTCGACCTTGCCGAAAAGTTTCCGGTAAAAATACCCGGAGCCATAATAATGGAAACTGGCGGAATGAAAGGAAAAAGAAAGGAGCTGGTAAGAGAGGAATTGCACGAAATCCTTAAAAAAGCCTTTGGCGTAGAAACAATACATTCAGAGTACGGAATGACAGAACTTCTATCGCAAGCCTATTCGATGGGCAATGGCATCTTTGCGTGCCCACCCTGGATGAAAGTGTTGATATGCGACGTAAACGATCCCCTAAGCCTTGCCGGATTTGGCAAAACCGGAGGAATTAACATTATTGACCTGGCCAACATCCATTCGTGCAGCTTCATTGCGACACAGGATTTGGGTAAGGCTCAGCCCAACGGCCAGTTTGAAGTGCTGGGCCGTTTCGACCACAGCGCGGTGAGAGGGTGCAACTTGATGGTGGAATAATGCACACTCTCATTTTTCCGAAACAATGCTAAATTAATTATTCAATTCTCATCAATGGAAATTAAAGAGTCGTACAACCTTTGGTCAGGCACTTACGACAACGACCATAATTCTACCCGCGACCTTGAGGCTGTTGCACTTCGGGAAACCCTTTCGGGAATGCAATTCCAAACCTGCCTCGAGTTGGGATGTGGAACCGGAAAAAACACCTTGTTTTTAAAGAGTATTGCTAAACGGGTTATTGCTGTTGATTTTTCGGATAAGATGCTGGAAAAGGCCAAGGAAAAATTCCCTGATAACAGCGTGCAATTCATTGCAACTGATATTTTGGCAAATTGGGATTTTCTTGCCAATGAGGTTGACCTGATAGTGTGCAGCCTTGTCCTTGAGCACATAGAAAATGTAACACCGATATTTGAAAAGGCATTCGGAACGCTTGCCCCGGGAGGTTGTCTCTATGTGGGCGAGTTACACCCTTACAAGCAATACATTGGTTCGCATGCAAGGTTTGAAAACGAATCGGGCAAAATTTCCCTAAAGTGCTTCACTCATCACCTTTCTGATTTTACTAATGCGGCAAATGAAAACGGCTTTGAAATAACCGCTGTGAAGGAATTTTTCGACCAAAATCAGCCCCGGGAAATCCCCAGAATTTTAACATTCTTATTCAGAAAAGCTCCGTTGGGTCAATGAAGGCCATAACCTAACACCTCAACGGCCATCATTATACCGGAAACAATAAATAACACACCCCCAAGGATAGGAACACTGCGGGCAAACGGCATACCAAGATTGTGCCCGCCTGAAAGGCCAAAAAGGGTGAAAAAGGTTACCAAAAAGAATGTAAAGATATTGAAGCCTAAGCCCGGTGCATTGAGAAAGCCCAAAACCAGCCCTACAAGGAGGGCATTTATGCCAACGGCTACCGACAATGCGAGAATTACCCTAATGCTGTTAATATCAAAAACTTTAGATAACGGGTTAGCCTTTACAGTCTGCAAAAGTATTTTCACTCCCAGAATAACCAGAAATGCAACTGCAGCCCATTCTTCAATCCCGCTGACAGCTGGTTGCAAAAGTCTTCCCAAAAAGTAGCCCGCAAACCCTAAAACAAAATGGCTTAGTCCAAAAGAAAATGCTGCCTTGATGGATATGCCGGGCAACACTTTTCCGGAGACAGAACTGTTTATTATCGCAAGCCCGAAACTATTCATGGCCAAGGCAAACGACAAAACAAAAGGGATTATGAGAAGCAACTCCATGGTACATTATCGGGAATAAAGCAAACTTACGATTTTTTCCAACCATTCGCGGTCTGTGTCGTCGAAAGAATTCACTTCTTTGCTGTCCACATCAAGTACTCCAATTATATCTCCACCTGCATTTCGAAGTGGTACGACAATTTCGCTGTTCGAGCGGCTGTCGCAAGCAATATGCCCGGGGAAAAGATGCACATTGGGCACTACGATTGTAGTTTCGGTGTTGATGGCTTCCCAGCAAACTCCGGTATTTTTTTTAAGGAGTTGGCAAGCAACCGGTCCCTGATAAGGGCCTGCAATAAGCTCTCCATTATCGAGCAAGTAGAAGCCAGTCCAGAAAAAATAATCCATTTTGTGGCTTAGAACAGCAGCCACTGTGGCCATTCGCGAAATGTCGTTGCCCGGTTTTTGCAATAATTCCTTCAATTGATCATAAATTCTTGCATACCTGCCTGCCTTCTTGTCGAGTGGGAGCGATTTTGGGTTCATGTTTTACTTGTGATGAATAAAACAAAGATACTTGGTGTGTTTGGTTTAAAAATATTTTCCAGCTCGTATATGCATTAAATTTATACCACATTGGGTTTGCCAAATGGTCATTTCAAACATTTATCACTCAATAAACAACCATTTCCGGATTAGGTTCATGGCGAAATGGCATCAATGCTGCCGGTCATGCTAAAAGACGACACAACCTACAATTAACGAAAGGTAAAATGAAAAGACAAAATACCAACGCTTCGCAAAACCAAAAGATATGCAAAGCAACGCACAAGCCGACAAAAATTTGCAGCCCAATTAATTGTGACCAACAACCCCCTAACGGTCTCACCACCCAATTTCCTGACAATTTTTCGGACTGTTGATAAAATCTTAAAAATATATTGTTACCAATTAGATAAGCCTTTTTGCATTTGACAATTATTGTCAAGCAAATATTTTCAAATTGAAAACAACCGGAGAAATAATCAGAGACAAAAGAGAGAAAAAATACCCAACTGTCAGATTAAGTCGTGATTAGTTCACTTAAATTCAAGTTCAGTTTTTCAAAATTAACAATGGTGCTGGGTTGGCAGTTTTGTGCTTCGAACTCCCGGACGAACTATTAGCTTGAACTCTCACTCTTTTTCCTCAAGATTCACTTTCACATCACTTTATTACTGAACTTCCCAAAACCTCACTTGCACTAAGGATGGTTTAAATGGGTTTAGTAAATGCCAATGGGTGCTGGGTTTCGCAGTGGCTTCCTCATTATCATACTTATATATATTAATTCACCATTCCATAGCCGGTTGTAAACCACTGAGTCTTTAACTCCTGCAAACTCGCGGAACTGCTTTAAAAAGGGTTTTGGGACATTCTGTGAAATAGTCTTCATCCGGCGGTCATGATCCTCATCAAGAGCTTTTATGATGTTTGGGGTAATGTCTCTTTTCTTAATTACTTCCAGTCCTGAAGCTGATATAAGCCTTTCGAGTTCTTCAATTTCGTTATGTTCCCTGAAGTCAGTAAAAAGGAAATGACCGCCGGGTCTAAGTACTTTAATAACTTCCTTAAGAAAGTTGTTCATGGAAAAATAACAATGCGAGGATTCAACATTTATTACCGCATCAAAACTCTCGGCACTGAATGGTATGTTTTCGGCATCACCCTCAATGAAAGCGAGCCCCCTGGTACTTAGATTCCTCTTACTTAATTTTACCGCTGCACCAGAAAAATCAAGCCCCACAATTTTCTCCGGTTTATGGTATTTCTTGATCATAGAGGCGCCTCCGCCCCTGCCGCTGCCTACTTCAAGAATCTGCCTACCTTCCAGTTCAATTTCACAAGCCAAATGGTTATACAACTGATATGAAAGTCGTTTCCCTTCATCCGTTTTGTCGAGAACTGGCTGGTTCTTATTTCCATCTAAATTGGCATAACCATAATTCATGAAAGTCCAATCATCCTGTTTTAAATAGCGGCCTATTGCCTCGTACATCAATTTTCGGCTGATTTTGCGAAAACCCGGAAACCAGACACATAGCTTAGAATATAATTTAATCAAAATTGTCGTCATTCAATTCAAATTGCTTAGTAAAGTACTACAAAATTAGTTACGCATTCTGGTTCAAGAGAAATCGCAGGAACCGTAATAAATTCCTCAAAATATGGCAAAACTAAGATATTTTTCAAATCATTGAATCTAAAAATTTAATAACTTGCCCAATGAATTAAGGGGATAATACAGCTGCAAATCCGACAGCAAATGTTCAGACAATTGTTGCAATCCCCTTCAATCCTTACGAGCCGCAACCAAACAATCGCTGGACAATGCATGGAATGCTTGACTTAGACAATGAGTTAAAAGTTGCAGCATAGTTTTGGGACTTTATTGGCGGTCAAGGTGCATATACAGACTTACTTGACATTTTTGAAAGAATAGGAATAGAGTTAAGACCAGAAATTGATGCTTACTTTGCAAGGAATAACAGACAATAGCCAGGGTATTCGGCAGAACATTTGCAAAACCGCACAAGCATTAAGCTAGAGCCAAGTTTAGCAAAAGATCAACCAAGCAGGGGCAAAAAGACAGAACAACATGGACAGACAACAACACGACAGAAAAGAAGTACGAACCGGTAACAGCTGTTTGGCCTCATGCTGAGTGAAGTGCTTAAATTCAAGTTCAGTTTTTCAAAATTAACATTAATGCTGGGTTGGCAGTTTTGTGCTTCGAACTCCCGCACGAACGCAAAGCCGCAAGCCGTTACCGTAACAATTCAATCTCACGGAAATGGAAAGCAGAGCTATTGTAGAGTTCTGTTTGTCTGAAAATTTATGCTTAATCAGGCTTTTCTGAGCTCCACAGTAAAGTGCCTCATGATTGGGGCTTCATTTACAATGGCATACCCTGTACAAATAGCACCGCGCCTGTCATAAATGTTTTTCAGACAGGTGGCCACATACTCCATGTGGTTGTTGGTGTATGCTCTCCGGGGCACAGCGAGCCTTAGCAATTCGAGGGCGGGGTAGCGATTCTCACGGGTAACGGGGTCGCGGTCGGCCAGCAATGTGCCTATTTCTACTCCCCTCACTCCGCCTTCCAGATACAATTCAATGGCAAGGGTTTGGGCACGGAATTGCTCCCTGGGCACAAGGGGCAGAAATTTGCTGGCATCAATAAACACAGCGTGTCCGCCGGTAGGTTGCTGGATAGGGATTCCATAATCCAGGAGCATTTTGCCCAGAAAGGCAACCTGCCCGATACGGGCCTCAAGATAATCAAATTCAGTGCCTTCCATCAGACCCTGGGCCAAGGCACCAAGGTCGCGGCCAGCCAGGCCTCCGTAGGTTATAAACCCCTCGTACATAATGCTGTAAACAGAGGCTTTGTCGAAAAGCGCCTTATCGCGGCAAGCCATAAAGCCGCCAATATTCACAATGGCATCCTTCTTGCTGCTCATGGTTGCGCCATCGGCATACGAAAACAATTCCAGCACTATTTCGCGAATGCTTTTGTTTTCATAACCCTTTTCCCGCATTTTGATAAAATATGCATTTTCGGCAAACCGTGCAGCGTCGATGAAAAGCGGAACGCCAGATTGCCGGCATAATGCTGAAGTTCCACGGATGTTTTCCATCGACACCGGCTGCCCACCCGAGTTGTTGTTGGTGATGGTAATAATGCACAACGGAATTTTATCGCTGGGATATTTTTTAAATACCGTTTCGAGTTTCGACAGGTCCAGATTCCCTTTGAATGGGTATCTTAGATTTATTTCGGCAGCTTCGTTGACTGTACAGTCAATAGCCACTGCCTTTCTGAATTCAATGTGGCCTTTCGTGGTATCGAAATGTGAATTTCCGGGGACCACATCGCCGGGCTTGAGCATTGCCGAAAAAAGCAGATTCTCGGCAGCCCTTCCCTGGTGGGCGGGTAAAAAATAGGGCATACCAAAAAGGCTTTGGATGGTTTCCTTTAGCTTGTGGTACGACAATGAGCCTGCATAGCTTTCGTCGCCAAGCATAATTTCTGACCACTGCATCTGGCTAAGGGCGCCAGTGCCGGAATCGGTAAGCAGGTCAATATAAACCTGGTCGCTACGTAGGTTGAACAGATTGTAATGCGCAGCAGCTATCCAGCGCTCCCGCTCCTGACGGGAGCTGCGGTATATAGGTTCAATGACTTTGATTTTATAGGGCTCGGCAAATGGAAGTTCCATAGTTTTTTAAAAAAATATTTTAGGGTAATCAAATAGAAATAGACACATGAGGCCTGAAGCGGCTTAGATATTGAAGGAATCGCGGTTTTTGATGTTTCTGAAAACCTGTTTTGACGATAAAACGATTACCATGCAGAAAAGTACTTGATATGCAAATATAAAAATTATTGGAAAGCAACAAAACAACCTGAAAACATCACAAGATAACAGTTAATTCCATTTACAATTCAATTGTTTTATATTTGCAAATTATTGAACCTTTCTGATATGGCATGGTTGGCAGGTTTTATTTTAAAACTTTTTTGCTGGAAGGTTGAGACAGATGACATTACTCCTTTAAAGAAGGCTGTTCTTGTAATGGCGCCACACACCAGCAATTGGGATTTTGTCATCGGGAGACTCGCTCTGATGTCGCGCAGGGTGAGCATTAAAACCATGATTAAAAAGGAAGCATTCAGATTTCCTCTTGGGTATCTGCTTAAAGCACTTGGTGGGATTCCTGTTGATCGTTCCAATAGTTTGCGTACTGTAAAATCAATAACCAGTCAGTTTGAAAAATCCGACCGCCTCATTTTGCTGATTACCCCCGAAGGCACCCGACAATTGAATAAGCATTGGAAAAAGGGATTCTATTTTATTGCCCAGGCTGTTGATGTGCCCATTATATTAGGGTTTCTTTGCTACAAAAGGAAAGTTGCAGGACTTGGTCCGGTGATTTACCCTACCGATGATTATGGCTTTGACCTGAAAAGGATTGAATCGTTTTACCTTGATAAAACGGCACGTTATCCTGAAAAATTTAACCTTTCGCCTATGTACCGGCTGTAATCGGGAGAAAATTTAAGGAACCGGATTTAAACATAATTGGGTTAGGGTTTCCCGGGATTGTATTTTATTCCAAAATGGGCAAAGTATTGCTCTAACAGCTTGGTGGCCGCCTGATATGATGTCAAATGATTATTGTTTAGTTCTTCCTCAATGGCAGGAAAAATGTTCCTAACCCCTTGATTTTGATAAAACTCTTTGATAAGGGCTTGGTTTATTGTGTCGAGCATGCGGTGTTTTTGTTGACCCGCCCTTTTTAAATCAAAAAACCCATTGCTTTTAGTCATGCTGATATAATCACAAATCATTTCCCAAACCCGGTCGATGCCGGTGTTCATTAAAGCTGAACATATTTCGACCTTTGGCTTCCACCCGCTTTGGGCCGGTGGAAAAAGGTGCAAAGCGTTCTGATATTGAACCCGGGCAATTTTGGCTTTGTTGAAATTGTCGCCATCAGCTTTATTAATTGCCATGCCATCGCACATTTCGATGATGCCCCTTTTAATTCCCTGCAATTCATCTCCAGCGCCGGCCAGCATCAGCAAAAGGAAAAAATCAACCATTGAATGTACTGCAGTTTCCGACTGTCCGACCCCTACCGTTTCAACCAGGACAATATTAAAACCGGCTGCTTCACAAAGGATTATTATCTCACGTGTTTTTCTGGCTACTCCTCCCAGGGTGCCAGCAGAAGGCGATGGCCTGATAAAGGCATTAGGCTCTGAGGAAAGACGCTCCATGCGTGTTTTGTCGCCAAGAATACTGCCTCCGGAAATCTCGCTTGAAGGGTCAATGGCAAGCACGGCAACTTTATGTTGAATTCCGGTCAAAAAAACACCAAAGGTTTCGATAAAAGAACTTTTCCCTACTCCAGGCACTCCCGTAATACCAATACGTATAGACTTCCCCGAATAGGGCAGACATTTTTCAATAATCTGCTGAGCCTGCACATAATGACAATCAAGAGAGCTTTCAACCAGTGTTATTGCCTTGCTTAACAATACGCAATCGCCGCGAAGAATACCTTCAACGTAATCTCCAACACATAATTTTCGGGGCTTGCGTACTTTGAATGCCGCTGCTGCCATTTCATTAATGTTTGGCGGCTGTTCAATACCCGGATTAACTTTAAGGGCTGAGCGCTTCTGATTATTGTTTCCTTGATTTTTTACCGCCATTGCCTGCAGTTTTTTCGAAACAAATTTAGTCCGAAAAACCAACGATCCGACCCTGCGTGTTACTGAACAAATTTTTCGTAACATAAATTTCACATAAAAAAATTCATCTGGACAACAGGACTGATTTGTTTGATTTTCATGCTTTTACACCTGTTTTAAGTATTTCGAACTGATGCGAAATTGCATAGAGGGTATGAAAAATTCAAACTAATGGCTATACTTTTGTGTATTAACATTTCATTTTTTGGTAATTTGCATTGCCAAAAAGTTCAATCCCTTTTCCAAATTAATTTAAAACAAATCATTATGCAAAATATAAATTTTAGGCGTCTGAATATCGGGTTGGTGTCGCTGGCCTTTTTTCTCTTTACTGTCAAGCCAGTAGCTGCCTGGTCTGAGCATCCGCTAATTGCTTATCCTGTACTGAAATCAATTCCTGAAATTACTCAGGCTCCTGAGGTGGAGGTAAAAAGTTTGGCCACGTTTCTTTTACAGGAAGAACAAGGTCTTGCCGAACTTCTTGCCAATCAGGAGGTTTACTCCAGAGCAAATATCCAGGGCTATGCTCCAAGGCCCGACGCTCTGGCGTTTACAGCAACAGGAAATGGCAACGACATAGTTCAGCGTTTTCTGCAAACCATAAGGGTAAACCCCAACTCCCGCATGGCCCTTTACCTGCATTTGCCTCCGGGTTCGGATGGAAGCGGCAGACAGACTATTGACGCACTGTTGCTTACAACCCTGTCATATCCCACCGATATGCTTAGGGCCACTTACCTCGCACTTAATGAAGGAGAAATGGTTGCTCCCTTGCTGGTGCTTTCTTCGGCAACCAATGAACCTGACTACGGCATGGATTTAGGCCTGTTTGAAGACAACAACACCTGGTGGGGCGACCTGTATGGGTTTGGGGCTCAAACCTTTGGGAACCCTAACCTTGAATACGGAACGCAGGCGCCTTTTCACATGGGGTTTTATCATGAAGCTGGAATTGTTTTTGCTGCCGCACCCTTCTTAAGGCGCACTTTTGTGGAGTACCGCATTCATCTGTACCAAACCCTGGCCGAGTATGCATTCAGTCGCAATCAGCATTACTGGGGCTATCGTTTTATGGGATGGGCCATGCACTATATCGGAGACCTCAGCGTACCATACCATGCTTCGGTATTGCCCGGGGTAAGCGCCCTGCGAATGATCTGGATAAACCTTAAAGCCATGCTGGGATTTCCGCGCAGCAGGGATAATGCCGTACAACTCGTATCAAACAGGCATGCAGTATATGAGCATTTTCAATACCTTGTTATGAGGGAAGCCTTTGAAACAGGTAACAAAAGCCACCCGCTATTATTGGCCCTGGCAGAGCCTGTTGAGAAAATAGCCTACACACCCGACTTCCCACGAACAGTAGTTGCCAAAGGTGCATTCAGGATGGGGCGCGAAACAAGCAGGGCTATGCGAAGGAATTTTCCAAGGACACTCATCTCCGATCCAACTTTCGAAGTGGTAGGAAGTGCCGAAATGGAAAACCTCATTGAGTATATGACCACCGAAAAAGGCCAGGACAGTGTGGAAGATATGACCAAGGTTATTGCAGAACGGTTTCGGTCTTACAGCATGCATACCCATAGTTTTGTTGAGGCAATGGTGCCGCATTTCAACAGAACTGATTAGTTGAAAAGCAATTTCAGTCAAAATGGAAATGCAACAGATTGTTTCTAATTCATAAACTTAGCGACTTTGGGTGGGATTGTTTTACTCTAACACGCTAAGACGCAAAGAAAAGGGGGGCAGATAATTCAAAAATTAAATTTAAAAAAGAATGAAACTTTTGAAAAAGGTATTGATTGGACTAGCCGTAATTGTTGCTGTAGTGGTTGTTGCATCGGCCATTATAGTACGACATGTGGCCCGCAGGGCTCTGCCCGATTATAACCAAACGGTACAAACTCCTTATTTGATGGAGGAAGTAACGGTTCTACGCGACCAACATGCTATTCCCTACGTTTTTGCCAAAAACGAAAGTGATCTTTACTTTACAGTTGGATATGTAATGGCTCAGGACCGTCTATGGCAGATGGACCTGCTGAGGCGAGTTACCATGGGCAGGCTTTCGGAAATTTTCGGGGAAGATATGATTGAGACCGATCTGCTGCTTCGTGCTTTACGCATATCCGAAAAATCGAACATGGTTCTGGCTGGTACTGAGCCTACGGTTATTTCTGCACTCGAAGCTTTCGCCCGCGGTGTAAATTATTTCATTGAGACACAGGGAAACCGGCTGCCGCCTGAATTTACCCTGCTCGGATACAAACCCGAACCCTGGCAACCAATCCACTCCGTGAATCTTATAGGCTATATGGCCTGGGACCTTTCGGGAGCATGGCAGATCGAGGCGACCATGAACAAACTAAGACAACATCTCGAGGAAGAAAAATTTCTGCAACTGCTGCCCAACATGGCACACCACCCTACATTTGTGTATCCTGTTCCAAATCCGGACGCTGCCGGTCAATTGACCTCCCTGCTTCAACCTGCAACAAAACTTAAGGATTTGGGCCTCGAAGTATTCAGCGCCAGCAACTCATGGGCAGTTTCAGGGGCAAAAAGTACAACAGGTAAGCCAATCCTGGCAAACGACATGCATTTGGGATTCGGAGCCCCTGGAATCTGGTATCAGATGAAGCATGAAGTGGAAGGGAGTATGAAAGTAGCCGGGGTGGTACTGCCTGGCCAACCTTTTGTAATTGTTGGCCATAACGAATATTTTGCCTGGGGAATGACCAATGTTTATGTTGACGATGCCGACTTTTTCCTGGAAACAATAAATCCTGAAAACCCCGACCAGTACCTGTACAACGGCCAGTGGCTCGACATGAAAATAAGGCAGGAAAAAATCGCATTGGATGACGGAGATACCGTTGTGCGCGAGTTGAGATTTACCCATCGCGGACCAATTATTTCAGAATTCCGCGAAATTAAGGATCAGGCAATATCTATGCAATGGACAGGCAACCTTCCAAGCAACGAGGTGAGGACGATGTATCTGCTAAACCATGGACGCAACTGGGACGATTTTCGCAATGCACTGCGCACAATGACATCTATCAGCCAGAATGTGATTTATGCAGATGTCTATGGCAACATAGGCCTGCAGACAGCTGCAGGAGTGCCAATGCGCAACGACGGCAATGGATTGTTCATTTATCCCGGACATACCAGCCAGTACAACTGGACGGGCCTGGTTCCATTCGAAGAGTTGCCGTTTTCTTTCAACCCGCCCGGTGGCAAAATCTCTACAGCAAACAACCGAACCATTGACGAGTCGTATCCGCACCACATTGGTTATCAGTTTGCAATGCCTTTCAGGATAGATCGTATTCGCGAGATGCTGGACCAGAAAGAAAAATTTAGTTCCGAAGACTTCAAAATAATGCTTGGCGATTTTTGCTCCAAGAAAGCAGAACGATACCTTCCTGCGCTAATCGAGATTGCCGGGGCTGCAAATCTTGATGAGAAGAGCCGGCAGGCACTCGAGCTGTTGCGAAACTGGGATATGGTGTATTCTGTCAATTCAAGCCAGCCTGCAATTTTCGACATGTTTTATATCCGGATGGTCCATAATCTTGTG
>DATIKK010000283.1:0-15399 GCA_035477635.1 Bacteroidales bacterium
ATTTCGCAGCCGTTGGAAAATTTCTTCGCTAATGAAAGGCATAAAAGGATGCAGGAGGCGAAGCAATTGATCGAAAAAGTCAATTGTTGCTTTCAGGGTTATGGTGTCAATGGGCTGAAGGTATGCAGGTTTAACCATTTCGAGGTACCACGAGCAGAAATCATCCCATATTAGCTTGTATATGCTTAGCAAGGCGTCGGCAATCCTGAATTTATCAAAGTGATCATTTATCATGTTTATGGTCTGGTCTAAGGTTGCTTCAAACCATAAAATGGCAGCCCGGGCAGTTTGTGGTTGTTCAGTAATCGTATCGACAGTCCATGTTTGAGTAAGCCGGAAAGCGTTCCAAATTTTATTCGAGAAGTTTCGTCCCTGTTCGCACAATGACTCGTCGAAGAGGAGGTCGTTGCCGGCTGGAGATGAGAATAACATCCCAACGCGTACTCCGTCAGCTCCATATTTCTGAATTAATTCGAGAGGGTCGGGCGAATTTCCCAACGATTTTGACATTTTCCTGCCAAGCTTGTCACGTACAATACCTGTAAGATAAACATTCCTGAATGGTACCTCTTTGCGGAACTCAAGGCCTGCCATAATCATACGGGCCACCCAGAAAAACAGGATTTCAGGGGCAGTAACCAGATCATTGGTCGGGTAGTAGTATTTTATATCCCGGTTTTCCGGATCCAATATGCCATCAAAAACAGAAACAGGCCATAACCAGGAACTGAACCAGGTATCGAGCACATCCTCATCCTGGGTAATGTCGGTTTCCTGCAAGGCTTGATTGTAATTATTCTTAGCCAACTTAAGCGCTTCGCCGGCATTATGTGCAACCACTATGTTTCCATCGGGCAAGTACCAGGCTGGTATTCGGTGTCCCCACCACAATTGGCGGCTAATACACCAATCGCGGACATTTTCCATCCAGTGCCGGTAAGTATTTTTAAACTTTGCCGGGTGAAACCTTATTGTGTCGTTCATTACAACTTCAAGTGCCGGTTTAGCCAGAGGTTCCATTTTAATGAACCATTGCATGGAGAGTTTTGGTTCAATTGCTTCGTCGGTTCGCTCAGAAAAACCTACATTATTAACAATAACCTCCGTTTTGACCAGATGCCCTTTTTCCTCCAATTCGCGGGCAATTTTCTCGCGAACCACAAAGCGGTCCTCGCCCAAATAAATCTGTGCCTTTTCGTTGAGTGTCCCGTTTGGGTTAAATATATCGATTGAAGGAAGCTTGTGTTTGATCCCAAGGTTATAATCATTTACATCATGTGCAGGTGTTACTTTGAGCGCTCCGGTTCCTAACTCGCGGTCAACATAGTCGTCGTAAATAACCGGAATCGATCTGTTTATCAAAGGCACCAAAACCTTTCTTCCTTTCAGGTGCTTGTAGCGCTCGTCTTCAGGGTGAACACATACAGCCGTGTCTCCGAGAATAGTTTCCGGACGGGTAGTGGCGATAGTTACATATTCATTTTCTTGGCCATCCAATTTATATCGCAAATAATAAAACTTTGATTCTACTTCCTTGTAGATTACCTCCTCGTCCGATACAGCCGTGAGGGCTTTGGGATCCCAGTTAACCATCCGTACGCCGCGATATATCAATCCTTTTCGGTAAAGATCAACAAATACTGCCGTAACCGAATCGGAGAGCGATGGATCCATGGTAAATCTGGTGCGGTTCCAGTCGCATGAAGCGCCAAGTTTTTTTAGCTGCTCCAATATAATGCCTCCGTGTTTTTCCTTCCAGTCCCAGGCATGCTTTAAAAAATCATCACGGCTAAGTTCTTTTTTTTCTATACCCTCATCTTTCAGTTTCGATACTACTTTGGCTTCGGTAGCAATTGAGGCATGGTCGGTACCTGGAAGCCAACAG
The DNA here is from genome assembly GCA_035477635.1 of Bacteroidales bacterium. Lineage (GTDB taxonomy): Bacteria > Bacteroidota > Bacteroidia > Bacteroidales > UBA7960 > UBA7960. Next base: position 1,886 of record DATIKK010000283.1, read on the forward strand.
GTGTTGAATCCTCTCATGCGAGCCCTTCGTGCAAGCACATCCTGAAGGGTATTATTAAGCATGTGCCCCATGTGCAACACTCCCGTAACATTTGGCGGGGGAATCACGATAGTATAAGGCTCACGCTCATCGGGAACAGAATTAAAATAACCTTTGTCGTGCCACCAATTATACCATTTTTCTTCGGCAACTTTAGGCAGATATTGTTTTGGAATTTCCATTATTAAGCTTTAATCAGTCGAAAAAAACGCTGCAAAGGTATAAAAAATCATTATGGATTGCTGATTCCAAGAATTCAAGCTCCCCAGGCTCCCTTCAGGAACAGAATTTTTTTGTTTTCAACTAAACACCATTAAACCTTAACCACCCAAAATAATCAAATGAGCGAACCTTTTTGATGAAATGCCATCCCATTGAAGTAGGATTGATGATTTCCGGTGCAATATTTAACATTTAATTTTACAACAATCAGTTGTATAAAAACTTTTTGCCAAACTAATTCAGGCATTTGATTGTTAATATTTAGCGCTGAATGAACCTGTCAAATTCCTTTTGGGTGTGAAACCCCCAGTTGACAACGGTTGGCATGATCAGGAGCTAAAGAATTTTTTTAAGTTAAAAATTAAGTTTCAAATAATTACCAAATCAATGCAGTTTAATATTGCCACAAAGCTCAAGTATTTCACTTTGATTTTTTCTTTTTTGTTTTTTGCCGGCCATTCCGTGAGTTTTGCCAGAGGACAGCGCAATTCGCTTCATGCAGTAAGGGTTCTTGAACCTCCAACTATCGATGGGGTCGTTGATGACGAAGCATGGCAATTGTCGCAACCTGCCGCCGGATTTAACCAATATGAACCTCACAATGATCGTGCGGCTTCACACGAAACATTTGTCTGGATATTGTATGATGACAACTTTTTATACATTGGTGCTCGAATGGTTGACCCGGAGCCTGAAAACATTCTTACTGAATTAAGTTTGCGCGATCGTGGTGGGCATTTGAATTCCGACCAGTTTTGGATAGATATAAATCCCTTCGACGATGGTATTTATGGCTTCCAATTTCGTGTTTCGGCTTCGGGCGTACAAACCGACAGGACACTTTCGCACGGTGGCGGTGGTGGGGGCGGCCGGGGCGGAGGCGGAGGTGACATCAACTGGGATGCTGTTTGGATGAGCGCTACCAGCATAAATGACTCCGGGTGGGAAGCAGAAATTCGTATTCCCTATTCAGCCCTTAGATTTCCTGTTAATGGCATTGAAGGTTGGGGCATTAATTTCTGGCGCGAGATTCGCAGATATCGGGAAACTTCAAGCTGGAATTTTGTTGACCGGCAGATTGGCGATGCTGTGGCTTCAATGGGTTTGCTCACGGGAATTCATGGCATACGTCCGCCACTCAGGCTGGCCTTCTTTCCATACACTTCAGCGTATCAGGAAAATGATGGAACAGGAAATGGCTGGCATGGAACCATGAACGGGGGTCTTGACGTGAAGTTTGGAATTGACGAAAGTTTTACTCTCGACATGACGCTCATACCCGATTTTGGACAGGTACAATCAGACGCAATGGTACTAAATCTTTCGCCCTTTGAAATCCGGCATCCGGAACGAAGGCCATTTTTTACAGAAGGGACAGAACTGTTCACTAAGGCCGACCTGTTTTATTCACGCAGGGTAGGGGCGCGCCCTTCGGGGTTCAACAATGCTCGGAATAATGCGGCTATTAATGAGATGGTATTGGAAAACCCTCTTGAAACCCGTTTAATAAATGCTTCCAAGCTGTCGGGGCGTACTGAAGGTGGTCTTGGAATAGGTGTTTTCAATGCGATGACAGCTCCGTCGCATGCAACAATTCTTGACACTATCACCGGATTGGAAAGGCAGTTTATGACACAGGCTTTCACCAACTACAGTCTGGTGGTATTAGATCAAAGCCTGCCCAACAACTCTTACATAAGCCTGGTTAATACCAATGTTGCCGGCCGCATAGCCGGTTATAATGCCAATGTAACAGGTACCGACTTCCGTTTTCTCGACCGTACCGGGATGTTCAGAATTGCTGGCAATGCCGCTCTTAGTCAGCAATATTTCAAAGACCGCGAAGATAACTTAGGCTATAAATACAATTTAATTATTGGAAAATTCGGAGGTCGTTGGCAATACAATTATGGTCGGTCGGTAATTAATAATACCTACAACCAGAATGACATGGGTTTTATGCTCAGAAACAATTTTGCCAACGATCGTGCTGCACTTAGCTACCATATTTTTCAGCCATTCTGGCGTTTGTTGAGCTTCAGTTCAGGTATTTCGGCAAGCTACGAAAGGCTCCATGAAGGCGGAGAATTTGCCGGTTTTGATTTGGAGCATTACATCAGCGCCTTGTTCAGCAGCCGGTTACATATCATGACCAGAATTGAATATTCGCCTTTTGGCGAAAGGGATCACTTCGAACCCAGGGTTCCTGGCCGGTTTTTCGACACCGGTGATGAAATTAACCTTTTTGCAAGGTTTTCGACCGATCACAGGCGCAGATTGTATTGGAGCGGCGACGTTAGTTACGAACATATTTATTCAGATTACAACCAGCATTCTATCTCGTTTGAATTAGGTCCTCATTTCAGGGTTAACGACCGGATGAATATTAATTACAACATTGAAGTTTCAAACAATTTCAACGATATTGGATATGTTAGCCGCATTGATGACAATAATATTTTCTTCGGTATGCGCAATATCACCACTACCGAAAACACTTTGGATGCCAATTATATTCTGAGGCATAACTTATCACTGGGCTTTGTCCTACGCCATTACTGGTCAATGGTTGATTATACCGACCGGTATTTCTTTTTGCTACCCGACGGTAGTCTGAGAGATGAACCTGGGCTTCAACCCGAAGATGATATTAATTTCAATGCCTTTACCCTCGACGTGAGGCTCACCTGGAACTTTGCTCCCGGAAGCCAGATGACCGCCGTTTGGAAAAACAGTATCGAATCAGAGCATGAAACCTTAATCAGAGGTTATTTCGACAATTTCCAGGATTTTATCAATCGTCCTCAAATGAACAGTTTCTCTATAAAATTTCTGTACTATCTTGATTTTCAAAATCTAAGAACCTTTGCTCGTTCAAGATAGCGGCTTAAAAAATTTTTCCAGCCAGATTGAAAAAGTACCGGGTGTTTCGCCGGTACTTTTTTGTTTTATATCAGAAAGTTTTGTTTGCGGAATTATTTCAACCGTTATCTTTGGAAAAACCGAAACTGGTCATATTTTAATGTATTGCATTAATGTTCACATGCATATAATCCTTTTTGTATGATAAGATTAGGAGATTTGGCCAATTATTGCATCATAGCGCTTTCGGTTGGCCTGGTACTAAGTATAGGCAGGGCATTGCTTATTCCTTTAGTTATCGCAATGCTGCTCTGGTTTATAGTGAAACAAATCCGTTTTTCGCTCGACCATGTAAAAATTTTCCGAAAGTTGATTCCGGTATGGGCCAAATATTTGGTTTCATTCACTGTGGTAGTTGGTGTTCTGAACTTTATCATTATAATTGTTTATTCGAATTTCAGGAATCTCCTTGACACTTACCAGAAATATGAGGCTAACATTATTGCTCTGATTAACATTATTAATGAGAGATTTGATATAAATCTTACCGAACATCTGGAGGTATATCTTCAGAAATTCGATATGGCTTCGATGGTTCTTGCAGTCGTCAATCTCTCTACTCTCCTTCTGAGTAACCTGACAATGGTTATTGTTTATGCAGTTTTTCTTTTTCTTGAAGAACCGGCATTTCAATCAAAACTTAAAAGACTTTTTCCACAGCCCGAGACCTTTGAAAATGCATATAATACCATTAAAAAAATTGAATTTTCGGTTTCGAGATACCTGGGGGTAAAAACTCTCATAAGCTTTACAACAGGTTTGCTTAGCTACATTGTCCTTGAAATTTTTTCTGTTGATTTTCCTGTTTTCTGGGCTTTTTTGATTTTCGTCCTGAATTATATACCTGCCATAGGTTCTATCATTGCAACATTGTTTCCTGTAGCTTTCAGCCTGCTTCAGTTTGGCGATCTGTTTCCTGGTATTTTTGTATTACTTTCCATCGGAACAATCCAGTTTTTTATCGGAAACTTTTTAGACCCGAAAATTATGGGCGACAATATTAATCTGAGCCCGCTTGTTATAATCCTGTCACTGGCGTTTTGGGGCACCATCTGGGGAGTAATCGGAGCGATATTGAGTGTTCCTATTACAGTAGTAATTGTAATCATTCTGTCAAAATTTCCAAATACAAGGCCTATTGCCATTATGTTGTCGGGCAGAGGCGATATAGGCTAAGGCGCTTTGTTCAAGAGTCCGGTATAACCCAGACTTTAATGTCGGGATTGCCAATAAACAAAGATATAGAGGACTTTTGTCCGAAATAGTAGGTTTTTGGACAGCATTTATTCATGGTTTGGAAAATATTAATTTTACACCTAAATGCCTGATTAAAATTAAGTTAAAGCACAGCTTTGAAATTTGGAAAAAATCCGTAAATTAGCTGGTTTACCAGAAACGGATACAAAATGTTGCATAGGGAGGAATTTTCAGACCTGACCCCAGAAAAAAAGCCGGATTCTGTTAGTCAGCAAATGATTGACCAGACTCTGCATTCTCCTGATAGTACAAGCCGTGTTGAGGCTGTCCGGTTAATATCTGACGAGAAAATTCTTTCTAATATTGCCGAGAACGATCCGGATTTTACAGTCAGGCAGGCTGCTGTGCAAAAAATAACCAGCAACGAAATTTTGGTAAAAATAGCCTGCCGCGACCAGGATTATTACGTTCGCCTGGCGGCAATAAAAAGGATAACATGTGGTAAAACTTTAGCCTCCATCATAATAAAAAGCCAGGACGACTATTATATTTGTAAGGATGCCCTTAAAAGTATTCAGGACAATGAAGTCTTGTTCTCGTTGGTAGAGATTCTGGCCGACCGTGAAATTGCTTCAGCAGCTGTATGCGCAATTAATGACCAAAATTTGCTTGCAAGGATAGCCAGGAGTTGCAATGATTTTTACCTGCGTGCTGTAGCTTTGAAAAAGATTACAGATCAGTCTGTTTTAAAAGCTATTGCACTTAACGACGACGACTATTATGTGAGGGGTTTGGCTGTACTGCAGGTTAACGATCCTGAATTTATTAAATCCATAGCCTTTTCCGATCCCGATTACTATGTCAGGGGGCAAGCGGTTTCAAGGATTTCAGACTGCAGAGCCCTAATGCAAATTGTTTTAACCGACATCGACAATGAGGTACGAAACAAAGCCCTTGATGGGATTGACAACAAGAAAATACTCCTTGAAATGGGTTCCCAAATTAATGACCCGGTTTTATCCCAAAAAATTGGAAAACGTTTGACAGAATTATAAACGCAGAAAAAGTCATTCCTCTCCAACCCGAAAAACATTTCCTTCCTCTGCCAGCCAGGTATTGGGAAAAATCTTTCTGGCTTCCTGCAGAAATTCTTCAAGGTCGTTGTACCGGGCCGAATAGTGACCAAGCAGGAGGCTCTTTACTGCTGCTTTTGATGCAATTTGTGCAGCCTGAGTTGTGGTAGAATGCATTTTTTCGGAAGCTATGACAGCCATGTTATCCAGAAAGGTTGCCTCGTGATAAAGGATGTCGGCGCCACGTATCTGATCCAAAAAGTCTTCAGTATAGGTGGTATCGCTTCCAAAAGCATATACACGGGGTTTTGGAGGAGGCATAGTTATTTCATGGTTAGGAATTACAGTCCCTCCCGGAATTACATAATCAGCGCCGGTTTTTATTGCTGCTATCTGATCGCGGGGTATGTCGTATTCAAACAGACTTTCTTTGCGTAGATTGCGTATTTGGTTCTTCTCTTTCAGAAGAAAACCATATGTAGGAATGCGATGCTTCATCCCGATCGATTCGACCGAGAGATACTTGTCTTCGTAGAGCCTTTGGCCGCCCGACATTATTTCTGTATAAAGGACAGGATAGCATGGTTCAAGTTGAGAATAGGTAAAATGAACCTCAATAATTTCACGTATTCCTGGAGGAGCATAAACCTTAAGTTCTTTTTTTCTCCCCAGCAGGTGCATAGTTAAAAGAAGGCCTGGAAGTCCAAGGTAATGATCACCATGCAAATGGCTTATAAAAATGTGGTCAATTTTAAGGATTGAAAGCCTAAACCGCCGTAATTGAATTTGGGTTCCTTCGCCGCAATCGAGCAGAAAGAACTTGTTGTGGTAGGCTACCAGTTGAGCGCTGGTTTGCCGGAGCGATGTAGGCGCTGCCGCAGATGAACCCAGAATGTGTACCTGGAATTTTCTGAGCATACATAATTATCTTTCGTAATTTCCCTTCTTTATCATAATTCCATCCCTAACCATAACCACCCCCATTGCTATTAGATGCACAATGTCGTAGTTTTGATCAAGAAACAACAGATCTGCGTCGTTTCCCGTTGAAATCCTTCCTTTGGTTTTAAGTCCAAAAATGTCTGCAACATTGCTTGTTACAAATTTCAAAGCCAATTCTAACTCAATCCCTTGGTGCCTGATACAGTCAATTAATTCAGTGAAAACCGATTTGGGATAACCCATTTCAAGACCAGTTAGTTTACCGTTTTCATCAAATCTGGGAAGGGATCCAAATCCGTCGCTGCTTATGGTTAAATGGTCTGGCGGAACACCGGCTTTCAGTAACCCGGCAATTACCTTCGAAGGTTTTAATTCATCGTTAGGGGCACAAGGATATGAAGCGGCGGTAAGGTCTATATATCCTGATTTTCCATAGGTTTTTGATTCCTCAGCAATATGGAAATTACGGTTACAGTGTGTCGGAAAAAACTGTTTGATATTTAGCTGGCTTGTAGCCACCACTTCGTACAAAGGCCTGAAAGGATCTTTTGCATCGCCCAGATGAATATTTACAATGCCGGCTTTTCCGCCTATCAAGCCTCCTGTACGTGCCTTAGAAGCAATTCTTTTCAACTCATCAACCGTCGGGCACGATGACCGGTGGTCAGACAAGGCAATTTCACCTACTCCTATCACTTCTTCAATCATTGCCAGGTCTTTGGCAATGTCGCCAAGTATGGTAGGTGGAGGAACCTGGTAGGATCCGGTAAGGATGTATGCGCTCAGACCTTCATGCCGCACGGCTTTGGCTTTCATAAGCAGGGATTCGAGCCTTCGTGTGAATCCATCAGTTCCCTGGCATCCAATCACTGTTGTGATCCCTGCTTCGAGCATATGGCTAATCTGCATTTCGGGAGTTCGGGTAGCAGGACCCCCTTCCCCCCCGGCTCCGGCTATATGCACATGAGAGTCAATTAATCCAGGTACAGCCTTAAGTCCTTTTCCGTTGATAACTTCAATATCCTTGATTCCTGAAATGTCTATTTTATCTGAAATAGCCACTATAGTGCCGCCTGCGATTAAAATTTCTTTTAATCCAAGGTAAGTTGGACTGAAAACCTCGCAGGCTTTTACCAAAATCATAATTTGATGAGGAATTGAATTTGGCTTTATCTGAAAAGTCTTAATACATCATTAAAATTAACAAACAAAATCAAGGCGAACAGGAATATCATTCCGGCCATTTGGGCATATTCCATAAATTTTTCGTTTGGTTTGCGGCGCGTTATTACCTCATACATCAGGAACATCACGTGGCCGCCGTCAAGGGCAGGAATGGGTAAAATGTTCATAACTGCAAGAATTACCGAAAGAAATGCCGTTATAGTCCAGAAATGAAGCCAGTCCCAGGTTGGCGAAAAAATAGATCCAATGGTGATAAATCCTCCAAGGTTTTCGGTTATACTCACTTCGGGTCTGAAAAGCAATCCAAGTTGCCTGACATAATCAACTGTAGTGGTGAATGCTTTTGCAATTCCGGCAGGAATTGCAGCCAGGAAAGAAAATCTTCGGGTTTCGAATTCAAAAATCTGGTCGATTGGTTTTACGTAGGCTCCGATAACGGGTTGGTCAGAAATAGTAATTGGCAGCTCAAGCTGCTGTCCGTTGCGTTCGACCAGTAAGGTGGTTTCCTGATTACGGAAGTTGATGATGTTTCGCCTGAACTCGTCGAACGACCAGGTTTCTACAGTGTCAATCCCCAGTATATGGTCACCTGGCTGCACTCCGGCAATTCTGGCTGCCGACTCTTCGGTAAATGCTTCAACAATAAATGGGTACCGTATAGTTAAAAAGCGTTCACCGCGGGTAGATACAAGTTTACCAAAGAAGTCTGAGGGTACATCAAGGGTAATAATTTCCTGGTTTCTTTCAATGGTTACCGAATGAACATTTCCCATCAGAAATTCGCGGGGAATATCAATAAAATCCTCAGGTTTTCTATCATTGAGCATTAAAATTCGATCACCGGTTTTTAACCCTATTTCCCTGGCAAGTGAATCGGCAACAATTCCATACCTTGCGTTTTGAACCGGCAAATACTGTTCGCCCCTGAAGTGCAACATGAAAATGTATATTACTACTGCCAATGCCAAATTAAAGGTTACCCCTCCAAGCATTATAACCAGGCGTTTCCACGCAGGTTTCGACCTGAACTCGTGTGGCTGGGGTGGTTGTTTCATCTGTTCCTTGTCCATCGATTCGTCAATCATTCCCGAAATTTTTACATAACCGCCAAGCGGAAGCCAGCCGAGACCAAATTCGGTTTCGCCCCGTTTAAACTTGAAAAGTGAGAACCATGGGTTAAAAAACAGGTAGAATTTTTCAACTCTTACTTTGAAAATACGAGCTGCCACGTAATGGCCGACTTCGTGAATTATTACCAAAATCGACAGACTGAGCAAAAACTGCATCGCTCTTATAAGTACTTCCATTAATTATTGATTTATTATGGTTTTAAAAAATTTTTTTCCCGAATGCATGATTATTTCCTGAGCCAGTTTGCGGGTTTCCATATCGGTTTGCATTAAATCATCAAGGCCTGGCTCTTCCATAAATTCCATTTTGCTCATACAGGATTCAACTACAAAAGGGATATCCAGGAACCCAATCCTGTCCGAAAGAAAAGCTTCTACTGCTGATTCATTTGCTGCATTTAATACGCAAGGTATGTTACCCCCTTTTTCGAGGGCATTATAGGCAAGCTGAAGGCTGGGAAAACTGTCGGTATCGGGAGCTTCAAAGCAAAGACATGGAAAATCAGCAAAATTTAACCTTGGAAAATTGTTCGGCAAACGATGCGGGTAAGCAAGGGCATATATAATCGGGAGTCTCATGTCGGGCAGCCCCATTTGGGCCTTCATTGATCCATCGGCAAACTCAACAATCGAGTGGATAATTGACTGCGGATGTACAATCACTTTGATCTGACAAGGTTTGACTCCAAAAAGCCATTTGGCCTCAATAACTTCCAAACCCTTATTCATCATTGTGGCAGAGTCGATGGTAATTTTGCTTCCCATGCTCCAGTTGGGATGCTTAAGTGCTTCCTCCTTTTTAACCAATGCAAGGTATTCGTTTTTTTTTCCTCTGAAAGGACCACCGCTTGCTGTAAGGTAGATTTTTTCAATAGGATTGTGAAATTCTCCGGCAAGACACTGAAAAATAGCAGAATGTTCAGAGTCAACAGGGTAAATATTTACACCTTTTTCCAGGGCAAGTTTTGTAATAAGGTGGCCGCCAACCACCAGCGTTTCTTTGTTTGCAAGAGCAACAGACTTGCCTGCCTCAATTGCCGACAGCGTTGGTTCCAGGCCAGCAACTCCCACCATTGCTGCCAGGACAATATCAACGCCTCCCAAAGCAGTTATCTCGCAAATTGACTCCTTGCCTGCAAAAACTTTTATTGGGTGGCCACTCAAAGCCTCTTTCACATTTTTGTATAATTCAGTATTCCCTATTACAACTGCATTGGGCTGGAACTCAATAGCCTGTTCAATTAGTAATTCGGCATTATTCTGAGCTGTAAGGGCTTCTATTTCAAATGATTCCTTATTAACTCTGACCACCTCAAGAGCCTGACACCCAATCGAACCAGTCGAGCCCAGAATGGCTATTTTTTTTCTACGGGGAAGGTTCATCAGAAAACAATATAGTCAGAAGGGTTAACAGGGCTACCGTTGAACCACAACTCGAAATGAAGATGTGTGCCAGAGGAAAGGGTTCCGGTATTCCCGATGATGGCAATTGGGTCTCCAGCCCTTACCTGGCTGCCCTCCTGTTTAAAAACTACGCTGTTATGCTTGTAAACGGATACAAGATTATTTGCATGTTGAAGTACAAGTGTATATCCGGTTTCCAGTGTCCATCCGCTAAAAATTACTGAACCATCGAGGGTTGCTTTTATCGTTTCATTAGGGCCGGCAACAAGGTCAACCCCAAAATGACCCAACACCGGATCGAAATAACTGGTTATCATGCCTTTTACAGGTGGAAAAAAGAAAGCCTGACTAATCCGGCTTGAAGCATTTATACTAAACCCAATACTTTCGGCAGTTGGCGATAATACTGTATATGCCTGCATTTCAGCTCTAAGGATAGAGTCTTCGGGCGACCTTGGCAACCTGTCCAATAAATATCCAAGCGGATTGAGCAAAGTATCAGGCATTTCTTCAACAATTTCACGACCTTCAACTATGTTTCTGATGTTTAGAATATACAGGTCTTTTTGTTGTACTATCCTTTCAAGGGAATCTGTTCTCTGAGAAAGGTGTCTTAAAACCCTGCGGGTGTCGAAATCTCCATATCCCGGAATGTACTCTCTCAGAGGCGTAAATGCAATCAGGTAAATGGTGGCAACTATTAGAAAAATGCTTAAAACTCCAAAAGCAAGAAACACGTTGAAGCGGGTAAGGCTGAAAGATAATTTTTCCTCATAGGTGTCGTCATTCATTAATACCAACCGGTATTTATCATATAATTTGCGTAAAATCGGGTGCTTTTTTTTCGGTTTTACTTGCATCTTTCCCTAATTTTTTTGACTATTATGGCAAATTTATAAAATTTGAAGAATTGCCAATGGAATGCAAAGTTCGTAATTTTCTCCGGTTTATTGACCTTGCTTACAATTTCAGTCATTATTACTCAGTTAAAATTAGTTAATTACCAACAAATGAGAAGTGGTCTGATTTGTTAGCAGGACTTGAGAGATTAATTTTTGGAAGGGTAGTTTCTGGAAAATATTGCGAGGTAACTAGAAACAAAATATTTTTGCCTGTTAAGAGTTATTAATTATGAACCCCTGGCGCAAAAAAATTGAGTAGAGTTAAAATTATAAAGCCTTTATTGCAAGGCCTGGCAGGTCTTGTGATGATATATTTTTTTTCTGCTTGTTCAACTCAGCGCAATACCTGGGTGAATCGCAACTTTCACGCGATAAATGCCAAGTATAATGGGTATTTCAATGCCCGTGAGAATTTTCGGGCTGGCATGAAGCGTTTAGCGGAGATGCACCAGGATTATTTCGACCAGCCTTTGAGCATTTTTCGATACGGAAATGATGATCAGAGGAGGCAAATCGAATCCAATCTGGATGCGGCTTTCCAAAAATCCAGTGCGGTTATCAGGCGGCATTCGATGCTAATTAGAGGGGTCGAGCATAATCCATGGATCGACGATGCTTATTTTATAGTTGCCAAGTCGCATTTTTTCAGGGGCGATATTCATTTGGCCAATTTCACTTTTGAGTTTATATTTCGGCAATATGACACCCCTCTGTCGTATGATGCACTCGTATGGATTGCCAAAGGACATGCACTTGAAGGCCGTTTTGAAGAAGCACTAAGAGTACTTGAAATTGCAGGAAATAATTTGCAAAAAGGGCTTATGACTGATGATGGCACACTTTTATATTTCCTGACATTTGCCGATTTGATGGCTAAGCAGGGATTTTACGAGAGGGCCATACCACATTTAATAAATGCAATTGAAAATTCAGACCATCGACGCGAAGAAACAAGGCTTACATTTATTTTGGGCCAATATTTCCAGTTCTCGGGCAATTTTTCTTTAGCCCAGCAAACCTTTGAGCAAGTTCTTAATTTATCCCCCGGTTTTGAATTGGCATTGCAGGCTCGCATAAATATGGCATTGACATACGATGCAAAAACGGGCAATGAAGCATTCATACGTTCGGAGCTCAATAGAATGATACGCGACAGCCGCAATGAACCTTACCTTGACAGAATTTATTATGCAAAGGCCAGGTTAGCCTGGAGACAAAATGACCATGCCATGGCCATAAATGATTTTCGCGAATCAATCCGCTTAAGCCAGGCCAATCATCTTCAAAAAGGCCTTTCGTATTTGAGATTGGGTGAGATATTTTTTGGCCGGGCATCATATCTCGAAGCAAGCGTTTTTTACGACAGCGCCTTAACCTTTTTGCCTGCCGGTTACAGCAATCTTGACGAAATAAGAAAAACACAAACCATCCTGTCGGGTCTTGCTGAAAACATCAGGCTGATTCAACGAGAAGACTCACTTTTAACGCTCGCCAACTTGGATCAGGCTGCACGTGAAGCAGTGGTTGACATAATCATCGCCAAAAAGCGCGAAAGAGAGCTTGCAATAGTTAATGAGCAACAACAAAGAACTCCGGATGTTTTTGCACAGGAAACTGCGGGGAGAACAGAAGGCCAGCAGGGTGGTGGCTGGTATTTTTACAACCCTGCTGCTTTAAATTTTGGCCAGGCAGAGTTTTCGAGCAGGTTTGGGAACCGACCTTTGGAAGATATGTGGCGACTCAGCAACCGTCAACCGTTGGCCCCAGCCCTTTCTGACCAGTTACCAGCTGTCAGTATAGCTTCGCAAAATGGAGAGGACGCAAATCAGGAAAGGCATAATTACATGCAAAATATCCCCCTTACTCTACTTCAGCAGGAGGAGTCAAAACGACGAATTGCAAATGCGTACTTTAACAAAGGTATAATTTTTAAAGACCAGCTAAATGACAAAACAAATGCCATTTCGGCCTTTGAAACCTTGATTAACCGTTTCCCAGACTATGAAAACCGCCTGCAGGTTTATTACTTTTTGATGAATCTTTGGCAAGAAAGCGGTAATAGCCTTAGGACAGATTTTTATATAAACAGGATCATTTCAGATTTTCCTGAAAGCAGGTTTGCCAGAATCATAGCCGACCCAAATTTTCTGGAAAATTATCTTCAAAGTCAAAGCAAAGCGGAGCAACTTTACCAGGAAACCTATATGGCTTTTTTGGCTGGTGATAACAATCAGGTAATGGCTTCTGTGAGAATAGCCGATACAATTGCAATGAGCCGTAAGCTTCAAAGCCAGTTTGCATACCTTAAAGCTCTGTCACTTGGGCGGCTGGGAATGCATGATGAATTTACATCCCAACTGCAATATGTAGTTGAAAATTTTTCAGAAACAGATGTATATCAGCATGCTAATCACCTTCTGACATCAGTTGCAACGAAGAACCGCAATCTCGGTACAATCGAAACGCCGGTTGAACAAAAACCCTTACAAATGCCGGTT